>CAZLZC010000129.1:0-6130 GCA_964563825.1 uncultured Actinomyces sp. | reverse complement strand
GGGCCGCCGCCGTGATCATGCCGGCCAGAGCCGTGATGAGGATCCGGGCTTCCGCCAGGTCGATCTCAGACTCCGCGTCAGGGCCGTCTCCCAGCCCGCAGCGGATCGCTGCTGCCGTCATGAGGTGCACCGCGAGGGTGGAGACCACCTCGACGGCGGGCACTTCGGCGAGGTCGCGGGCGGCTGTGTCGTCGGTGCCTGAGGTCACGGCCCCAGCCTGCCAGGACAACGGTGCTCGCTCGCTTTGCCCCCGTCCGGCGCCGACGGTCCCCCCGCCCAGCTCAGACGGTCCCCCCGCCCGGCTCAGACGGTGCCCCCGCCCGGAGCTGACGAAGAAAACGACGCTTCGTGGCACTTATGGGCCTGGAAAGGTGCCACGAGGCGTCGTTTTCGGCAGATGAGACCGCCGGTCGCGCTCGGGGCCAGGCTCCCTCCGGCCCAGGGGCGCCGGGACGAGCATCCGCCTGAGACTGGTACTCTTTCGCCGTTCGGCTGCCCCGTGCAGCCCGCGAAGCGGAACTCGGTTCCCACCTGCCGCCCCCGGGTGTCAGGTCACCACGGCCCCACTGTGGGCCGTGTCGTGCCGAGCCCTCGCGTCGAGGGCATCCCTCGAGATCAGCGCCGATGACGGTCATCGGCGAGTGACGTCGAGGAGGCGCCATCAGCGTCGAGCCCAGGATCAACGACCGGATCCGCGTCCCCGAGGTGCGACTCGTCGGGCCCCAGGGTGAGCAGGTCGGCATCGTCCGCATCGAGGATGCCCTCCGCCTTGCCCAGGAGTCTGATCTCGATCTCGTCGAGGTCGCGCCCATGGCGAAGCCGCCCGTGTGCAAAATCATGGACTACGGCAAGTTCAAGTACGAAGCCGCAGTCAAGATGCGCGAGGCGCGCAAGAACCAGGCGCACACCGTCATCAAGGAGATGAAGCTCCGCCCCAAGATCGACCAGCACGACTACGACACCAAGAAGGGTCACGTCGTGCGGTTCCTCAAGGCGGGGGACAAGGTGAAGATCACGATCATGTTCCGCGGTCGCGAGCAGTCCCGTCCCGAGTTGGGTCTGAGGTTGCTGGCGAAGCTCGCGGAGGATGTGCAGGATCTCGGATTCGTCGAGGCCACTCCGAAGCAGGACGGCCGCAACATGATCATGGTGCTCGCGCCGCATCGCACCAAGACAGTCCAGACCCGGGCTGTCGACACCGAGACCGTCGCCGCCGAAGCCTAAGAACGACCAGCCCGACTGGGGATAGCCCCTACCGAGAGGAAAGCAATGCCCAAGCAGAAGACCCATAGCGGTGCCAAGAAGCGATTCAAGGTGACCGGCTCGGGCAAGATCACGCACGAGCAGGCCAACCGCCGCCACCTCATGGAGGGCAAGTCCAGCCGTCGCACCCGTCGCCTCATGGCAGACGAGACCGTCAAGCCCGCCGACGTCAAGAAGGTTAAGCGCCTTCTTGCCAAGTAGTCCGCACACCCTCGAAGGAGATCCGACATGGCACGCGTGAAGAGAGCTGTTAACGCTCACAAGAAGCGCCGTGAGGTCCTGGAGCAGGCGAGCGGCTACCGCGGCCAGCGCTCCCGGCTTTACCGCAAGGCCAAGGAGCAGGTCACTCACTCGCTCGTCTACGCCTACAACGACCGCAAGGACCGCAAGGGCGACTTCCGTCGCCTGTGGATTCAGCGCATCAACGCCGCTGTCCGCGCCCGCGGGATGACCTACAACCGCTTCATCCAGGGGCTCAAGGCCGCTGATGTCCAGGTGGACCGCCGCATGCTGGCGGAGATCGCCGTGAGCGATCCGCAGGCATTCGACGCCCTGGTGGAGCTGGCGAAGGCTTCGCTGCCCGCATCGGCGGCCTGATCGCCCGATGCCGGCCGACCTGACGTCGACGCGCTCCGCGCGCGTCACCGAGGTCCGCCACTTGCACGACCGAAGGCACCGCGCTGAGCGCGGTGCCTTCGTCGTCGAGGGCCCCCAGGCGGTGCGCGAGGCCCTGGCCCACGGAGTTCTCGAGCTCTACCTCACGGAGCCGGCAGCTTTGCGCTACCCGGAGTTCCTTGAGGAAGCGCGGGGGAGCGGGGCCCGCATCTCCCTTGCGACCGACGAAGTCCTCGCGGCGATGTCGGAGACGCGTCAATCCCAGGGCGTCATTGCCGTCGCCCCGCTCGTCACCCGACTGCTGGCGGCGGTCACGGCAGCCGCGCGTGCGGGAGTCGGACTCGTCGTCGTGCTCGACGCTGTGTCGGATCCCGGAAATGCCGGCACCATCCTGCGCACGGCCGATGCCATGGGTGCGGATGCGGTGATCTTCACGGAGGGATCCGTGGATCCGCACAATGGCAAGTGTGTGCGTTCGACTGCGGGTTCGATCTTCCACGTGGCCGTCGCGGCTGACGCATCGGTCGATGAGACGATCGCCGCTTGCCGTGACGCCGGGTTTGCTCTCGTCACCGCTGATGCGCACGCGCACCGATCCCTCGATGCGGCGGACGCACTTCTGCGCCAGCCGGTGGCATGGATCTTTGGCAGCGAGGCACATGGAGTGCGCGAAGAGTGGCGTGCAGCAGTGACCGACGCCGTGCGCATCCCCATGGCCGGGCAGGCCGAAAGCCTCAACCTCGCGGCGGCCGCAGCGATCTGCCTCTACGCCACGCAACGCGCGCGTGCGGACGCCCAGGACCAAGGTCCCGCCGGGGCAGTCGGCCCCTAAGGGAGTGACGCAGGCGACACCCGCGTGCCCTCACCGTGATCCCGACCGACCTGAGAGACAATGGTGAGGCCAAAGATGGGGATCGCCAGGAGAGGTGTCGTATGAGTTACGTCAAGCTGCCTGAGCTCGAGGAGACCGGCTACGTCGTCCTGGAGTCCTACGACCAGTCGCAGGATCCCCAGGAGTGGCTTGATATCGAGTTCGTCGACTGGAAGTCCTCAGGTGAGACGCGCTTCGCGCCGCTCGCTTCGGCGTACGGCGAGCTGGAGTGCAATGGCTTCTGGCACCACGATCCGCCCAAGACTGACAAGGACGGCGTGTGGGTCGATGCCAACGTAGCCCGCGCTCCGCGGATGAAGGCCCGTGCGGAGGAGCCTGGCGCCAATATCGGCCGCTGCCGCGTGATCGAACTCCAGCCCAATGAGTACGCCGATTGCATCTGGAACCTCCACCAGGATGACAACAACCGCCTGAATCCGGAGGGGACGGGCTGGATCGTGCGCGGCTTCTTCAACCTCACGGACAATCCCGACTCCTACATGATCCTGCGCGAGGACAAGGACGATCCCTCGACCGAGACGCGCATCCCGCTGCCGGCCGGCACGCAGGTGATCATCGACACTCAGCGGCTGTGGCACGCGGTGTGGCACACGGGTGATGAGCCGCGCTACTGCCTCATCACCTCGTGGGAGTCCGGTCCCGAGTTGGCCGATTACATCCGGGCCCGCAAGCCGCTGAGCAAGGTCGAGAGCGCACCCCTGGATCCGGCCGTGATCGACGCGGCTCAGGAATCCGTTCTCCGTCGCCGGGCTGAGCGCGAGGCCAAGTCCGGCGCCATGGTCGACGTCATGAGCGAGGCCTGAGTCGGTTTCCCCCCTAGAGCCCCCCGCGGGTAGCGTGGAGGGCATCACGTCCCGCAGCCCCGCGGGCGAACCAGGAAGGTGATCGTGACCTCCGCTGCCCCCGCGACGGTGTCCGAAGACGACGTCCTCGATGCCCTTGAGGCCGAGGCCATCCACGTCTATCGCGAGGTTGCCGGTGCCTTCCGACGGCCCGTCCTGCTCTACTCGATCGGCAAGGACTCCTCGGTCCTCCTGCACCTGGCGCGCAAGGCGTTCGCGCCCGCACCGATTCCCTTCAAGGTCATGCACATCGACACCACCTGGAAGTTCCGCGAGATGATCGAGTTCCGCGAGCGCATGCGCCAGGAGCTCAATCTCGATCTCAAGGTGCAGACCAATCTCGAGGCGGTTGCCGAGGGCGTGACCCCCTTCACTCACGGCACCCACGAGTACACCCGCATCATGAAGACGGTTGCCCTGCGCCAGGGCCTCGATGAGCTACAGGCCGACTGCGCCATCGGCGGTGCACGCCGCGACGAGGAGAAGTCGCGGGCCAAGGAGCGCATCTTCTCCCTTCGTGAGCCCGGCCACCGCTGGGATCCGCGCAAGCAGCGTCCTGAGTTCTGGCGCACGGCGAACACCACGTTGTCCGATGGGCAGACCATGCGTGCGTTCCCGATCAGCAACTGGACCGAATTCGACATCTGGCGCTACATCCGCCGCGAACAGATCCCCATTCCCGACCTGTACTTCTCGCGGGTTCGCCCCGTGGTGGAGCGTGAAGGCACCTGGATCATGGTCGACGACGACCGCATGCCCTTGCACGAGGGCGAGGAGCCGCAGATGCGTTCGGTGCGCTTCCGCACCCTCGGCTGCTACCCGCTGTCCGGTGCCGTTGAGTCCACGGCGGCGGACCTCGACACCCTGATCGCCGAAATGCTCGAGAGCAATGTGTCCGAGCGGGCCGGCCGACTCATCGATGGAGAGGGATCCGGATCCATGGAGGCCAAGAAGGCGGAGGGCTACTTCTGATGACTGCTCTACTCGAGCGTTCGTCCGGCATCGACATCACCCCCGTCGTCCGACTCGTCACCTGTGGGTCCGTCGACGACGGCAAGTCGACGTTGATCGGCCGCCTCCTCGCCGAGACCGGTTCCATCCCCGAAGACCAGCTGGAGTACGCCCGGCAGACGCGCCGCGGCGGCTCGACGATCCCGGTAGGGGAGGTCGACTTCTCACTGCTCACCGACGGCCTGGAAGCCGAACGTGAGCAGGGGATCACGATCGACGTGGCGTACCGCCACATGTACCTGCCCAGCGGGCGGCGCGTGATCATCGCCGACGCGCCGGGCCATGAGCAGTACACCCGCAACATGGCCGTCGCTGCTTCCAATGCTGACGTCGCCGTTCTCCTCGTCGACGCGGCCCGCGGCGTACGCCCCCAGACCTTCCGGCACCTCACCGTCTGCGCTCTCATGGGCGTCAAGAGCATCATCATCGCCATCAACAAGATGGATCTGGTCGGATACGAGCACGCGACCTTCGAGGAGATCTCCGGCCAGGTCAAGGCCGCCGCCGCCCGGCTGGGTCTCGATGAGGTCATGACCATTCCGGTGAGCGCGGTCGCTGGCGACAACGTCACGGCTCCCACCACGCACATGTCCTGGTGGCACGGTCCGTGCCTGCTGAGTGCGCTCCAGGAGTGGACCCCTCCGGAGAGCGACACCTCGCACCCCTTCCGCTTGCCCGTGCAGTTCATCTCCCGCGCCGAGGGCAACTTCCGCGGCTACTCCGGCACCGTCGCCGCCGGCACGGTCCACCCGGGCGACAAGGTCGTCGTCGCCGACTCTGGTCAGACCGCGACCATCTCGCGCATCGTCGGCTTCCACGGCGACATGGCGACGGCAGCGGCAGGCGATGCCGTGACGGTGACCTTGGACCGCGAGGTCGATGTCACCCGAGGAGACCTGATCGCGGCCGACGGCACCACTGATTCGGGGGAGACGGCGTGGCCGCAGCCCGCTGACCGATTCGCTGCCGATGTCGTGTGGGTGGGGGAGGAAGCCCTCATGCACGGTCGCTCCTATCTCCTCGCGGTCGGGCCGCGCACCGTGCCGGCGACCGTCACCGTCGTGCGGCACCGTCTGGATGTGGTGTCCGGCCAGAAGCTCGCCGCGCGTGTGCTCGACATGAACGACATCGGTCGGATCGAGATCGCCACCGATACCCCGATCCCCATGGACATGTACGCCCAGTGCCGCGACACCGGTGGCTTCCTGCTCATCGATCGCGTCACGGCGGACACGGTGGCGGCCGGCATGGTCACGCACGCGCTACGCCGTTCACTCAACGTCGTGCCCCACTCCTACGAGGTGGATCGTGACGCGCGGGCGCGACTGAAGCACCAGACTCCGCGCGTGGTGTGGCTGACCGGGCTTTCGGGCTCGGGCAAGTCAACGGTGGCGGATGCGCTGGAGCGACGACTCTTTGCCCTCGGCATGCACACATTCGTGCTGGACGGCGACAACGTCCGCACGGGCATCAACAAGGATCTCGGGTTCACCCCCGAGGACCGCGC
>CAZLZC010000128.1:0-6207 GCA_964563825.1 uncultured Actinomyces sp. | reverse complement strand
TGACGATGCGCGTGAGCTCATCGCGGATGCGCTGCAGGCTCTCGCGCGTGCCGGTCTCGGGCTGCGAGGCCAGTGCGTCGTCGACAAGGAAGCCGAGACCGGCGACCTCCTGCGCGATGCCGTCGTGGATCTCGCGCGCGAGGCGGCGTCGCTCCTCCAGGGTCGCGAGGTCGCGCACCTCGTCGAAGATGCGGGCGGTGTCCAGGCGCAGCGCCGCCTCATCTGCCATGGCCTGCGCCTCGGTGAGCGCCTCGACCGGCCACAGGCCCCCGGAGCGTTCGATGCCGACGAGACCGATGCGCTCGTCGCCGAGCCGAAGGGGGATCACGGCGCAGGCGCGCGACGTCCCGAGCTCGGGGCCATCCATCGCGCCGAGCCGTTGGACAGGAACACCCGTCTCCCATGCCTGGCCCCAGAGGCCCGAGGCAAGCGAGGGGGACCAGCCCGCGGACTCCTCCGGACTGCGCGCGATGGTGAGGAGTCGGCCGCCGTCGGCGCGCATCATCACCTCCGCGCGGTCGTGGGGGAGCACGCTGCCGAAGCGGGCGAGTGCGGCCTGCGCCAGCGCAGACTCCTCCAGGCCGCCGGGAAGCTGGCGTGCGACGTCGCGCAGGGACATGAGCAGGCGACGCGCAGAGTCGTAGTCGGTGCTCTCGGGAGCTATTCGTTCGCGCAGGTGGGTGGTCAGCACTGCGCCGAGACCGAGGGCTGCACCCAGCGCGAGCACCACGATGAGATCGACCACGCCCGTGGGCAGGTCGTCGCGGACACGCAGCACGGTCCCGACGATGAGCACCAGTGCCTCGACCACGATCGCTGATGCCAGTCCTGCGGCGCCCATCGCGAAGGCGCTCACGATGGGCGGGACGGCGAGGTAGACGATCGACGGGCGATCCCCGGGTGCAGACGTCACGACGACGAGAGCGATGGCCGCGGCCTCGGCGATGAGGACGGCGTAGCGCAGCCACACCGGGCGCGCCGGAATCGTGCCGAGTTGGGCGAGTACGGCGATGAGCGCGACGAGCACGATCTGCGTCGTCGCCACGGGCGTATCGCCGGTGGCGAGTGAGACGAGCAGGACCCCGGCAAAGCCAAGGCCTCGCGTCACGCCATCACGGACGTGACGCGAGGCCAGGGCCTGCGTTATGCGTAGAGAGCGTCGACCTCGGATGCGTACTCCTTCATCACGACGTTGCGCTTCAGCTTCATCGACGGCGTCAACTGACCGCCCTCTTCGGTCCAGTCCTCTTGAAGGATAGTGAACTTCTTGATGGCCTCGGCATTGGACACCGCCTTGTTGGCCTCATCGACGGCCTTCTGGATCTCGGCGACGAGATCAGGGTCGTTGGTCATCGACGCGATGGTCGAGCCCTCGGGCTTGCCCGCCTGCTTGAGCCAGCCCGGGAAGGACTCGGGATCGATCGTCACGAGCGCGGCGATGAAGGGCTGCGCGTCGCCCACGACCATGCACTGGCTCACGAGCCAATTGGCGCGCAGGCGATCCTCGAGCACGGCGGGGGCGACGTTCTTTCCGCCAGCCGTGACGATGAGCTCCTTCTTGCGACCCGTGATCTTGACGAAGCCCTGGTCGTCGATCTCGCCGATGTCGCCGGAGTGGAACCAGCCGTCGGGCTCGATCGCCTCCGCCGTGGCGGTGGGGTTGTTCCAGTAGCCCTTGAAGATCTGGGCGCCCGCGAGCATGAGCTCGCCGTCGGCCGCCACCTTGACCGAAGCGCCGGGGAACGGCTGGCCGACGGTGCCGATCTTGAGTGCGTCGGGACGGTTGACCGTGGTCGCCGCCGACGTCTCGGTGAGGCCGTAGCCCTCGAGGATCGTCACGCCGATGCCGCGGAAGAAGTGACCGAGGCGGTCACCCAGCGGTGCGCCACCGGACACGGCCCACTCGATCTTGCCGCCCATGGCAGCGCGCAGCTTGCCGTAGACGAGCCTGTCGAAGACCTTGTGCTTGATCTTCAGTCCCAAGCCGGGGCCACCGGTGTCGAGCGACTTCGAGTAGTCGATCGCGGTCTGCGCGGCGGTGTTGAAGATGTTGCCCTTGCCCTCGGCGGTGGCCTTCTGCTGGGCGGAGTTGAAGACCTTCTCGAAGACGCGGGGGACCGCGAGGAGGAAGGTCGGCTGGAAGGACTGCAGGTCTCCCAGGAGGTTCTTCACATCCGGGGCGTGGCCGAGGCGGGTGCCCGAGTGGATGCAGCCCAGCTGGATGATCCGGCCGAAGACGTGGGCGAGCGGCAGGAAGAGCAGGGTCGAGGCGCCCTGGACGGTGAAGAGCTGGGGCATGCCCGCGACGATGTTGTCGACCTCGAACATGAAGTTGCCGTGGGTGAGCATGCAGCCCTTGGGGCGGCCCGTCGTGCCCGAGGTGTAAATGATCGTGGCGAGCGACTCCGGGTTGAGGGTCGCGCGACGACGCTCCAGCTCCTCATCGGAGATGCCGGCACCGGCAGCGACCAGGGTGTCGAGCGCGCCGTCGTCGAAGATCCATGCGCGCGTGCAGTCGGGGATGCGATCGGCGACCTCGTCGAAGACCTTCTTGTTCTTGGCGCTCTCGAGGAAGACTCCGACAGCGTTGGAGTCGCCGAGGATCCACTCGACCTGCTCCGCAGAAGACGTCTCGTAGATCGGCACGACGGTGGCACCGGCGTACCAGATCGCGTAGTCCGCGACGGTCCAGTCGTAGCGCGTGCGCGACATGATGCCGACGCGCTGGCCCGGCTCGACGCCTGAGGCCACGATGCCCTTGGCCACGGCCTTGACCTGGTCGAGGAACTGCTGTGAGGTCACACCGACCCATGCGCCCCCGCGGTTGACGGAGAGCGCGACGCGCTGGGGGGCGGTCTGGGCGTTGTCGACGATGTCGTCCACGAGGCTGCCCGAGGTGGGCGGCGGGATGATGGCAGCGACGCTGAACTCGGTTTTCACGATCTCTCCCACGGTCGGGTCCACCGATGGCTCGGTGTGACGTAACTCGCATCACGCTAGGGGATGGGTCATCCGGGGTCTACCTGAACGTCCAACCTGGGGCGGCCCGCCGGGGAATCCATGGGGTGGACACCTATCCTGGGCCCATGGCTGGGGTCGATCTCGTTGACGAGACGTACGTCGTCGTCGAGCGCACCCGCATCGCGGCTGTCGTGGCCGACCCGGGTCGTTGGCGCCAGTGGTGGCCGAGTTTGGAGCTCACGGTCTTCATGGACCGGGGCCTTGACGGGGTGCGCTGGTCGATCACCGGGGAGCTGGTCGGGTCCGCCGAGATCTGGCTCGAGCCGCAGGGTGACGGCGTGCTCGTGCACTACTACCTGCGCGGCGAGCCGACCGTGCCCGGATCGCCGGCGACACCGCGGGCGCTGCCCGAGTCAGCGCGCGGCCGCCGCGAGATGGACCGACTGCGCCGCCGCCATGCCATCGCCTGGAAGCAGGTCGTGTGGGCGCTGAAGGATGAGATGGAAGGCGATCGTCGCCCCGGCGAGCCTGCGCTCTACGTCGTCTCGGAGTCGGCCGGTGGCTGACCAGACCGAGTCCAGCATCGACATCGATGCGAGCGCGCAGACGATTATGGACGTGATCGCGGACCTGCCCGCCTACCCGCAGTGGAGTGATGGCATCACCGAGGTGACCGTGCTCGAGGAGCAGGACGGTCGTCCGCTTCGCGCACGCTTCCATCTGGAGTCCGGGCCCATTCGCGACACGTACGAGTTGCTCTACGACTGGGACGGCAACCGCCGCGTGTCCTGGCAACTCACCTCCGGCGACATGCTCACGGCCATGGACGGGACCTACCTGCTCGACGAGCACGGGGCCGCCACGACGGTGCACTATCGCCTCGCTGTCGACGTGCGCATCCCCATGATCGGAATGATCAAGCGCAAGGCCGAGCGCATCATCGTCGACACAGCACTCAAGGGACTACGCCGCCGCGTCGCCGAGGTCTCCTAGACCACAGCCCCGTCGTCGCCCTCGTGGCGCCGGTCCGACGAGCGCGCCACCAGGGTCACGAACCCCGCCGTAAACGCGGCGAACCCCGCGGCTGCGAGCCAGCCGCCTACGCCGAGCACGAACGCGAGGATGATCGCGAGCGGACCACCGATGAGCCCGATCCAGGCGAAAGCATCGAAGCGGTCTCGCGGTCGCGGCATCGGCGGCGGCGGAGGCGGTGTGAATCCCTCGTCGTCGTCGTCCTCGACGATGTAGTCGCGAGGCCCCGGGACGGGCGCCCCCGGTAAGGGCTGCTCCGGAGGCTCGGTGTGCTCGCGCACCAGGCGCTGGGACAGGCCGGAGCCCTCGACATCGGGTCGCGGCGGCGGCTCGGCGGTGTGGAAGCCGGCGACGATGTCCTCCCAGGCGGCGTCGATGCGGTCCGACGACGCACGCTTCATGTCATCCGCGTCCGCGCGAGCGGCGGCATCGGCGTGGAATTCCGCGCGCAGGGAGGGGAGGCCGTCGGAGATGGCAGTGCGTGCTTCGCCCAGGCGCGTGCGCTCGACGTAGATGCGGGTTGTCGGCCGGTCGGGGGCGCGCACATCCCGGTAGGGACCGGTGTCGCCGACGAGCGGCTCGGCGTACGCCGGGATCTTTGCCTGCGCGAGGAGCTCGATGACGTGCTCGGCGATGGGCGGATCGACGTCGACGAGCTTGGCGTACGCCGCTGCGGGGAGGCCCGGTGTCGACATGGCCTCAGCTCAGGCGACGGACGAAGTCGATGCTGCCCGCGACGATGGTCTCAGCGTCGTTGTCCAGCGTGGCGACGTGGAAGGAGTCGGGCAGGACCACCTCTGTGCGGTCCGCACTCGAGACGTGATCGAGGATGAAGCGCGAGTTGGATGCCTCGACCACATGGTCCTCCGCGCTGCGGAAGAGCAGCAGGGGCTGGCGCACCAGGGCGATGTCGTCCTTGACGGCCTTCCAGAGCTTGGTGAGCGAGTGTGCGGCCTTGAGCGGGATCTTGGTGTAGGCACCCTCGTCCTGGCCCGGCTTCTTGATGTCGTTGGAGATGCCCGGGAAGGCGGGTACGACGGCCTGTAGGACCGGGAGCAGGAATCGGTCGGGGCGCTCGGAGTGCACCGCGGGGTTGACCAGGACGATGCCGCTGATCTCATCGCCGTGACGCTCGGCGAGGCGCAGCGTGAGTGAGCCGCCCATGGAAAGACCGAAGACGAAGACGCGCTCGCAGGACTTCTGCAGCTCAAGGAAGGTGCGGTCGGCCTCGGCGTACCAGTCCTCCCAGCGGGTGAGATTCATGTCCTGCCAACGCGTGCCGTGGCCGGGCAGACGGGGGACGCGCACGGTGTGGCCCTCGGCGGCCATGCGCTCGCCCCAGGGCTTCATGGATTTGGGGGAGCCGGTGAAGCCGTGGAGAAGCAGCACGCCGGTGGACCCGCCATCGGCGGAGTAGGGCTCGGCCCCAGGGAAGAGCGGCATGTCTACCTCCTTCGACGCCCCCGATAGTGCCACACGACTAGGGTGAGCCCGTGCTCTACTGGGTTCTCAAGTGGATCGTGATCGGCCCCTGGCTGCGCGTCCTCTTCCGCCCGTGGACTCACAACATGGAGGCGATCCCGGTCAAGGGACCGGCGATCATGGTGAGCAATCACCTGTCCTTCTCCGACTCCTTCTTCCTCCCGCTCGTCACTCAGCGCAGGATCACCTTCCTGGCCAAGCAGGAGTACTTCACCGGCAAGGGAATCAAGGGGCTCATCAGCAAGGCGTTCTTCAAGGGTGTGGGCCAGGTGCCGATCGATCGCACCAGTGGTCGTGCTGCAGAAGCGGCGATCACCACGGGCGTGCGCATCCTCGACGAGGGCCACCTGCTCGGCATCTACCCGGAGGGCACGCGCACGGCAGACGGTCGTCTCTACCGCGGCAAGACCGGCGTGGCCCGCATGGCACTCGAGTCGGGGGCGCCGGTGATCCCGGTCGCGATGATCGGCACCTACGAGATCCAGCCGCCCGGTCGCATCTGGCCCAACATCCGACGTGTCGGCATCTGCTTCGGGGATCCACTCGACTTCAGTCGCTACGACGGCATGGAGTCCGATCGGTTCGTCCTGCGCTCCATCACCGACGAGATCATGTACGCGCTGATGGAACTCTCCGGTCAGGAGTACGTCGACATCTACGCCACGCGCGCCAAGCAGATGAAGGCTGAGCGGGCCTCCGTGGCCGCATCAAGCGACGACGACGACTAGACGG
>CAZLZC010000127.1:4887-6223 GCA_964563825.1 uncultured Actinomyces sp. | reverse complement strand
CACCACTTCGGCATCGACGACGACCGTCTGCACGACCTTGGATACGACTGACAGCGTTCAGATCGGGCTCTAGCCTCTGCAAGTGCCCGAACAAGGAGACGTCGCCGTCGCTGGGAACGTTGACGAACACGTCGGCGAAGAAGCCCGGCTGACCGAGTCGTATCGGGCGGGCGCCGAACACTGTCACCGTGCCTACGTCGGCGTGACGGTGCCGTCCATGTAGACGGCAAGAATGCTGAGACCGCCCATGCCATTGTCGTAGTTGACGTACCAGCGCAACTTGCCGAAGTCCGGCGGTGCCGTCGTGGCCTGCATGAGGTTCATCATCACCAATGGCTCATCGAGGGGGTAGTCGCCTGAGTGCTTCTGGCGGTACTCCTGCGCCAGCTTCAGGGCCTTGTTGGCGTTGACCTTGAGCGGCTTGTCGGTGCCGGTGCTGCCGACCCAGGGGGAGCCGACGACGACCGTCGTGCGATAGCACAGGCCATCGAAGCGCACCTGTGCGCTCGCGGTGAGCTCCTTGCTTCCATCGACGACCTGGAGGTTGTAGGTCACTCGATTGCTGGTGAGCGTGGCGGCGTCGGTCGGCTTGGTCATGCTGCCGGGAGCAGCGAGCAGGTCGACCTCCATGCGCGTGGAGGACTTGATGGATGCATCCGAGCCGTACAGCGCCTGGATCCGCTCGAGGACTCGGTCTGACTTGACCTGGCGATCCGCCCTTTCCATGAGGGGAATGACGTTGCCACTCCAGCCGCAGTCCTTCTCCTTTGCCTGAGCGACACCCGCGGGAGCGAGGCCGATGGCGAGAGCGAGTGCGGCGGTTGCGGCGAGGATTCGGCTGCCGCGGGCGATATGCGTGCGCATGAGGAACTCCCTTCACGTATGCACCTGAGGGTAGCCCTCAGCGTGGTGCAGATGCGCGGCGCAAACGGTCAGCAATTGCGGCGCTGACCCCCTCGGTGTCGGGATCCGGGGGCACCGCGACGATGAAGGCGATCCCCGTGTCATCCGCTCGGCGCAGAGCGTCGTAGAGGCCACGTGCATAGGCATCTGTGGAATCCGGCCCTAGGAGTCGTGACGTGCCCTCAGGCACGGGCACCGCGGACATGGCGATGACGCCGATGCGGCGTACATCCACTCCGCCCTCCGCGGCGGCGTCGACGTACGCGGCGAGTGCTTCCGCATCCGGCGCCAGTGCCAGGCTCGCAGCGGGGGCGTAGTGGGACGGGAGCGCACCGGGGACACGGATCCCCGATGCAGTGGAACCGAGGACCGCGAGACCCGTGACGCGCTCGATCGCCGCGACACCGATCCCGCCGGGGCGCAGCACCCGCGG
>CAZLZC010000127.1:0-4787 GCA_964563825.1 uncultured Actinomyces sp. | reverse complement strand
GCGGGCACGCGCAGCGCCACGGTGTCCTGGCCCCCGGTCACATCGTCGGTGGCCCGTGCGGACCGAGGGAGCACCAGGGTGAGCGGGCCCGGCCAGAAGGCCTCAGCCAGCCTGTGGGCATATGCGGGGGCCTCGCTGATCCACGACCCTGCTGCAGTCGGGTCGAGACGTGGATCGGCGACGTGCACGATCACCGGATGCAGCGAGGGCCGGCCCTTCACCGCATAGATGCGCGCGACTGCGGCGGGATCGTCCGCGCGGCCAGCCAGGCCATAGACGGTCTCGGTCGGCAGCACGACGAGACCACCATCGAGGAGCGCCGCTGCAGCAGCGCGGGGAGTGCCGGTGTTCATGACGCGGCACCTGCCCGAGCGTGACGCATCTGGTGACCGCCACTGCCGAAAGCCTCCGATGGTGGCGTCGCGCCGCGCTCGATCAGGTCGAGGACGCGCAGGTTGAAGTCGCAGTCGGGAATCGCATCCGGATCATCCGCGCGCAGCACCTCAGGGATGGCGAGGTAGGCATCGCGCGCCGCGACGTAGCGCTGGCGGGAGGCCTCGTAGGAGCCGAGTCGACCGAGCAGTGCAGCTGCCTCGTGGGCGCACTCCGCGGCGCGCTCGTCCAGACCGGCTTCGGCGTAGGCGGCTCCGGCTGAATCGAGGAGTGAGAGTGCCTCCACGGATTCATGGGGATCGCCACTACGCAAGCGCACGATGGCCTCGCCGTGACGGGCATCGGCGGCGCGGACCGGATCAGGTAGGCGCTCGGCCATACGGACGGAGGCCGCGAAGGAATCGGTGGCTGCCCCGGCTTCACCGAGGAGGTCGTACGCCGTGCCGCGCGTGGCGAGCAGGTCTGCCTCACCCGCGAGGTCACCGAGTGCGCGGGCGGATTGCAGTGCCTCGTCGAGGACCTCGATGGCCTCACGCGCGCTGTCGCGCTCGGCCAGGCGCCAGGCGAGGCCCGGCGCTGCTGCGACTGCCGCGCGATGATCGTCGAGCGCACGGAATCCTGCGAATGCTGCCCGCAGGGTCGCGTCGGCTTCATCGTCCATGCCCTGCGCGGCAAGTGCCGCACCGAGGACCTGGCGTGCGCGGGCGGTGAGTGCGGGGTCATCGTCGGAATCGCGGATCACGACGAGTGCCTCTCGCGTCGCTTCGTCGTAACGACCTTCGTCGACGAGGTGCGCGGCACGCTCGTAACGCGCGGCCCGCCGGTCATCATCCGTGAGACCGGGATCGCGCAGCGAGCGGTCAAGGGCACCCAGGGCTTCCGCGCCTGCACCGTCGGACCGGGCAATCTCATCAGCGATGGCATCGAGTTGCTTGCGCAGGCTGCGGCGGCTGAAGCCCTTCGTCCAAGGCCGGGCCTCGTCGACGGCCACGCGGGCCTCTCCCCAGCGGCCGAGGCGGGCGAGCGCCGCGGCGCGTCCGAGCCGGGCCCAGGCTTCGAGGGTGTCGAGATCGCCCAGTTCCTCGCCGACGGGCGGGAGTGACAGCGATCCCATGCGGAGCAGGCGCTGACGATCGTGCTCGCCGTCGTCACGGAGCATGCCGACGTAGTCGAGTGCGCCGTCGAGGTCGGTGAGTGCCTCCTCGGGGCGCCCCAGGGAGATGAGCGCGTGCGCGGCACGCGTGCGCTCCAGTGCCACCGAGTAAGACTGCCCCTGCGCCCGGGCGGCTTCCTCGCGTGCGCGCGACTGTGCCAGGAAGGCCTCCGCCTGATCGCGCATGGCCGATTCATCTGCCATCCGTCCACTATGGCGCACGTCACATCTCCCCGTGGTGAGGGGTGTCTCTGAGCGAATCCCGAGGAGATTCCGTGGCCCACGTCACGGTCTGGACATGTCGAGTCCATTCACGTGTTGCGTCCGCAGATGATGATGGATGCGGATCACACCCCGATCCGATAGACGCATCGAAATGCCGCCCACAAGGCGGCGAGGAGGAATCATGAAGACCCTGATGTCATGGCTCAAGCCGAAGCCGGGCAACCCCGAGAGCATCCGCCGCACCTGGGATCGCGAGCGCGCACGCGCCATGTCGCCGTCGCATCGCGACGAGATCGACGCGATCTTCTCGCGCTACCTGTAGTCACCCGCCTGCTGGCGCGACTCAGGTCGCTTCCATGGGGCGAAGCCAGCCCGGCATTCCCCGAACTTCGGGCGAAAAGTGCCCTACCAGGGCCGAAACGTCCCGAAGTTCGTGCTCAGTGCTTTTCGAAACGTCCCGACGTTCGTGCTGACCGGTGTGGGACCTGCTCGAACTAGCCGTTCCTGCGTGCCAGTGTCAGGATCGTGTAAGGACCGCAGGGAAGGGCCGCCTTCGGGGAACATCCACCCCGCAGGAGGCGTCACCATAGGGAGACGCCGGGCCCGGGCACCTTGCCGGGCCTCCGACGAGGAGGACACACGTGAACGACGAAACGACGGGCCGCGACCCCTATTCCAATGAGCCTGACAGGGGCGGCATTGCCGACCCGATGGGTCAGCCAGGGCCGCAGGCTTCGCCAACTCCGCCTGCAGGCGGCGTCAGCGATACGCAGGCCTACCCGACGGCCGATCCCTACACCGCGCCGACCACGTCGTTCCCGACGGCCGATCCCTACGCCGCTCCGAGCCCGTCGTACCCGACTGCGGATCCCTACGCCGCTCCGACCACGTCGTACCCGGCTGCGGATCCCTACGCCGGCTACCGCGCGCAGGGCTACGCCGACCCGTACTCCTCTGATCCCTACGCCGCCTATGCATCGACGGCCACGACGGCTCCTCCGGCACCCGCACCCGCTGCTCCTCGCGCCGATAAGTCCGGGCGCGGCGGCATGATCGCTCTCGCATCCGTCGGACTCGCACTCACTGCTCTCGTCGCCGGCACAGTCGGCGGAGCGGTCGGCTTCACGGTGGCGCGCATGACGCAGCCCGAGGCCGTTGCGGCCGTTGCGGTGGCACCCATCGGGGCCACCGGAGATGCGGTCAGCCCTCCGGCCGGCGGCAGCATTGCCGCGGTGGCGGAAGCGCTGCAGCCCTCGGTGGTGCAGATCAACGTCGCCGGCGGCGGCGGGGAGGGCACCGGCTCGGGATTCGTCATCCGCGAGGACGGCTACATCCTCACCAACAACCACGTCACGGCCAACGGCAACGACATCACCGTCACCTTCCGCGACGGAAGCGTCGTCGACGCCACGCTCGTGGGGGCCAACCCCGGCTACGACCTGGCCGTCCTCAAGGTGGACGAGACCGGACTCCCCGCTGTCACGCTGGGCTCCTCCGACGCTCTCGAGGTCGGTGACGCCGCGATCGCGATCGGCTCTCCGCTCGGGCTGCAGGGCACGGTCACCGCGGGCATCGTGAGCGCACTCAACCGCCCCGTCACCGCGGGCGGCGAGGGTGAGCTGGCCTTCATCAACGCCATCCAGACCGATGCGGCCATCAACCCCGGCAACTCCGGCGGCCCGCTCGTGGATGGCAACGGTGCGGTCATCGGCGTCAACTCCGCCATCGCGGCACTGGGTGGCAGCCTCGGCGGCCAGGTGGGCAATATCGGCCTCGGCTTTGCCATCCCCATCGACACTGCGGCGCGCATCGCGTCGGAGCTCATCGCCTCGGGCAGCTCCTCGACGCCGATCATCGGCGTGCAGCTCGACATGGAGTACACCGGACCCGGCGCTCGCGTCGCCGGCATCACCGACGACGGACCAGCCCAGGCTGCTGGCCTGCGCGAAGGAGATGTCATCACCGCGCTCGACGGGACGCCGGTCGTCGATGCGACCGACCTCATCGTGGATGTGCGCTCGCTCGCCCCGGGCGAGCAGGTGACGCTGACAGTCGAGAGCGACGGCTCGCAGCGCGAGGTGACGCTCATCCTCGGTGCCCAGCGGAGCTGAAACTCGAGGAACTGACGTCAGACGACGGCGACCGCACCGCCGCGGCGCACATCCGCGGCAGCTGTGACCCGGCCATCCGGATCCCGGCTCACGGCATGGACGCCGCCGAAGTAGAGATCGGCAGAGGGCCACTCCCGCAGCGGGGAGTGGCCCTCTGCCATCCACGCGAGGAACTCCCGGGGAAACCCAGGCTCGATGTCGATGAGGTCCTCGCTCGCGTGCATACGGGGCGCGCTGATCGCCGCCGCTAGGTCCTCGTCGAGATCGAGGGTGCGCAAGAGCACCTGGGTGAGCGCCGAGCGGATGCGCTCGCTGCCCCCCGTGCCGAGTGCGAGGAGTGATCCGTCGTCACCGACCACGAGTGTGGGCGCCATCATCGAGCTCAGCCGCTCACCCGGTGCAAGGGAGTGGAAGCCACCCGGATGCAGATCGGCCTCGCCGAGCATGTTGTTGAGCGTCACCCCGGCCGCCACCGTGCCGGATCCGGAGCCGTTGGACAGTGAGAGGGCAGCCACGCGTCCCTCGCCGTCGAGCACCGACAGGTGCGTCGTGCCCCGGGGCACCTGTGCGCCGAAGCGGTGGCGCTGCGTGGCTTGGCGCAGCGCATCCGGGACATCCCGCCAGGGCGCACCCGTCGTCGGCACCAGTCCGAGCGACTCCAGGACGATCGCACCGCCGAAGGCCGGGGGTGGATTGGTCCAGATCCAGGCATCCGTCCGGCGTGCGCGCACCGGGGCGCGATGCGCGACGGCGTATGTCTGAAGGTCTTCACGAGTGACGAGTCCGCCGTGGGCGCGCATGGCATCAGCTAAGGGCTGGACGAATGCGACGTCGGGTGACTCGCCCTCCGCGAGTCGCGTGAGCATGTCGGCGTATGTCGGATTGCGGAAGGGCTTGCCCTCCAG
>CAZLZC010000126.1:0-6364 GCA_964563825.1 uncultured Actinomyces sp. | reverse complement strand
CGGTCTCCCGATGCTGTCGGCACGTTCGCGTCCATGTGGCGCAGTTTCGCCGATCCCCGGCACGATGCACGCCGCGAGCTCGATTCGCTCACGGTGCCCACGCTGCTGATCTGGGGCACGCGCGATCCCGTCCTGCCCTGGCTCATCGACGGCCGCCGAGCGGCGAAGGCGATCCCGGATGCCACGGTCGTCACGCTGCCATGCGGACACCAGGCGTTCCTCGAGATGCCGACGGAGTTCCTGGGCGTCGTCGAACCCTTCCTGGACGGCTCTGCGCGATGAGTGCGACCCAGACTCAACGCCGTGGACCAGGTGCGCGCGCCGGCAAGGACCACCCCACGCGTCAGGAAATCGTCGAGGCCGCGGTAGCGCTGGCGGATGCCCAGGGTTGGGGCTCCACATCGGTGGAGGCCGTCACGCGTGCCGCCGGGCATGCGAAGGGCACGTTCTACGTCCATTTCGACGACCGCACCGAACTCCTGGTCGCCCTGCATGATCGATTCCACGACGAGGTCTTCCAGGCGATCCGCGACGCCACGTCGGGGTTGCCGGCGGGTGTCGACCGCGCCCGCACGCGGATCGTCGCCTTCTTGGATGCGTGTCGGCGGCAGCCGGGCGTCCGCGCCATGCTCCGCGACGCGCGCGCAGTCCCCGAGATCGCAGAGCTCGTGCAGAAGCGCAATGCCGAGGCCGCAGGGGAGCTCGTCACCGATCTCACTGGCTCGACACCGTGGCCGAAGGAGACGGCGTACTTGCTCGTGGTCGCCGTCGCGGAAGCGGCGGTACGTGAGATGGAGGCGGGCCGGCGCCTTCCGCGGCTTCGCTCCGCCCTGCTGGCTATGGTGCCGGCGAACTAGGCCTCGACGTCCCACAGGTGGTGCACCGGATCGTGCACGAGATACCTGCTCAGGGTCTCGACGGTGAACGCCGAGCCGTCGCTGCGCAGACCACGCCGACTCCACTGGTCTTGCTGTACGGCGTCGAAGCGGTCGGCGAGTGCCTCGGCCGCGAGGCCGAGCTCGACGGCGACCGTGGCGGGGTCCTGACTGGCGTAGTCGACCTCGATCGAAGTCGCGTCCTGGTCCCAATTCTCGAACTCTGGGTCGTCCTCGGCGAGCATGAGCGCCAGGCGGGTGTCAAAGATTCGGAAGACGTCGCGCACATGGCAGGAGTACTCCAACACTGACCACTTGTCCGGTCGCGGCCGCACCGTGACGTCATCGCGCTGGAGCACCGGCTGCCAGCGTGCACCGAGGGCTCGCAACGTCGCGCCGGTGGTGGCCACGTCGAAGGCCGGGCCGTCGTACCCGCAGTCGGGGCAGGGGCGATCGAGCACCCAGGTCCAGTTCTTGGTGTCGGGGACGATCGCGTCGGCCATGGGCTCAACCCTAGGCGGTTGGTTGCGCATGTTGCATTATTGCTATGTTGCATTTATGCTGCCGGAATGGGTCGACGAAGCAAGGCCGAGGAGCCCGAGGTCTTCAGCCGCCTGGAGGAATGGCGACTGGATCGCGGCCTCTCGCGTCAGGAGCTGGCCGACGCCGTGTCGGTTCACTACCAGACCATCGGCTACCTCGAGCGCGGCGAGTATTCGCCGAGCCTGGCACTGGCACTGCAGATCGCCGAGGTGCTCGACGTCCCCCTGGAGCAGATCTTCTCGCTGCATCCCTTCACCCGAACCCGAGAGAGGGCCTGACCATGCCGCACCTGCCCGCGACCTGGAAGGAGCGCAAGGACGCTGACCGGGAGCGCAAGGTCGATCGCGTCATGAGCGATCGGCTCTTCCAGTGGACGCGCACCACGACGATGCGCCGCGTGCTCGTCGTAGTCGCCGCAGTCCTCTGCGTCGCGATCATCCCGGCATTCGCGCAGGGTGGGGGAGTCATCGGGATCATCGTCACCGCTGTCGCGTGGGCTGTGTGGGGCCTGCTGCGCATGTCCACGCGCACGGTCGCCGACCTGCCGGACCGCTTCCTCGACGAACGTCAACGAGCGCTGCGCAATCGGGCCTACCGGTACGCCTATCTGATCCTTGGGTGGATCGTCGCGGGCCTCGCGACCGTCGGCCTCATCGCCTTCGTCATCGTCTCCGACGACGACACCGCGACCGTGACCACCACGTGGTCCCAGGCGCTGGGGTTGGTTCTCTCCGTGACCCTACTCATCTCGCTGCTACCGTCGATGGTCGTCGCCTGGCTTGATCGAGGCGAGGAATCGGCAGACGTGATCGTGGAGGTCACATGAACCAGGCAGCCGCTCGCCAGGCGTTCCCCGACCAGCTCCGCGGCATCGCGCTCCTGGGGATCATCCTGGTCAATGTCCCCTTCATGGCGATCAGTGGCCAGAGCTACACCGATGCCTCGGTCGCCACGGGGCTGGATCGCACGGTCGCCTTCCTCGTCACGATGCTCGTGGCGGCCAAGTTCTACGTCATCTTCTCGTTCCTCTTCGGCTACAGCGCACTGTTCATCCTCAAGGACGGATCCAAGGTCCATCGCCGCGTCTACCGGCGACGCCTCATCGCGCTCCTCCTACTCGGTCTCGCACACGCCTTCTTCTTCTTCGTCGGTGACATCCTGGTCACCTACGCGCTTCTGGGCTTTGCGCTCCTGCTCCTGGTGAAGCGCTCGGACCGGGCGGTGTGGCTGACCGCGCTCATCGTCTACGTCGTCGCGGCCTTCTGGATCCTCGCCCTCGCGGTGCTCACCGCTGCCCTCACGCTGCTGGACCCAGAGGCTGTTGCCGCCGGCGAACTCGCCCTCTTCGACGGGTACGACGCGGCGATGGCCGACGGCACCTTCTGGCAGGCGGCGCTCGAGCGGCTCAAGGTTTACCCGATCATCGCCGTCCAGGTCATCTTCGGTCAGGGATCGCTCGCGTTCGTCGCCTTCTGCCTGGGCATGCTCGCGGCACGCCACCGATTCCTGGGCAGGCTCGAGGAGTTCCGGCCCTGGCTGCGCCGCGGTGCGATCTGGGGCCTGGCGATCGGCCTGCCGCTTCAGTTCGCCTGCACCTGGTTCATCCTCGGCCCCGGCCTGCCGGTGGGATTGGCCGCGGAGCCCCAGAGCCTCGTCGCGTCGAGCGTCCTGCTCATCCTCGCGCCGATCCTGTCCGTGGGGTACATCTGCGGGCTGGCCCTGCTGTCGCTGCGTTTCCCGCGTCTCCTGGCCCCCTTCGGGCGACCCGGCCAGGCCTCTCTCACCATCTACCTCGGCGAGTCCGTACTGCTGTGCGTGATCTTCTGCGGCTGGGGCTTCGGCCTCTTCGGCACTCTCGGGGCCGCCGCAGTCACGGCCATCGCCATCGCCTGCTGGGCGGTGCTGGCCGTCGCAATGTCGCTCTGGCTGCGCCGCTTCTCCCAGGGGCCGCTGGAGTGGCTCGTCGGCCGATGGACCAAGGGGCCATTGCGCAAGGAGGAGCGTGATCGCACTGCGTTGAATGCGTGATCGGGCCGCGGTCTACTCGGCAAGACATGGGCAGAACCGCTGCGGCACGCCCGCGACGCCTGCCATGACGACGTGGCACCTACCCTTGTGCGATGGTCGACTACGTTCTCCACGGACCCGAGTACGTCGACGACCCCTATCCGACGTACCGCGCGATGGGCGCGGAGGCGCCTGTGTGGCGACAACCCGAGACCGACCACGTGTATGTCTCTCGGTACGCGGATGCGAAGTCCGTGCTCTTGGATGCCGCCGCCTTTAGCAACGATCGCGTGCAGGATCGATTGAGCCGGGTCCCCGACGGCATTCCAGCCCAGTGCCTGGCTTCGATTCTCCATGACCGACTCGTCATGACCGACGGTCCTCGACACCGCCTGCTGCGTGCGGAGTTGCGCGATGCCTTCACGGCCGCTCAGGTGCGCACCTATGCACCGATGATCCAGGGAGTGATCGGGGATCACCTTGACCGGATCGACTGGTCCCAGCCGGTGGACTTCCTCAACGAGATCGGCCTCCCGATCCCATCCGAGATCATCCTGCGCGTGCTCGGCTTCCCTCCCGCCGACTTCGCTCAACTGCGCCAGTGGACGAGCGACTTCTACACCTGGCTAGCGTCGAGTCCTGACTCCATTGAGGTACGCACGAGGCGCGCGATTGAGGCGACCACCGACATGCGCGACTACGTTGCCGATCGCCTGCGCCATCCCCCTGCTGATGCCGAGGGCTCTCTCTTGGTGGAGCTCCTCAGGGACGAAGCGGCCGGAGACCTGACGGACGATGAGGTCGTGGCGAACCTCATCGGGATCGTCAATGCGGCGCATGAGACGACGACGAGCCTCATGGCGAACTCGATGATCCTGCTCCTGCAGCATGCAGATCAACTCCAACTGCTGCTATCGGATCCCTCGCTCATCCCGGCTGCCGTCACCGAGGTAGGGCGACTCGAGAGCCCCTCGCAGATCATCAGCCGGGTTGCCGCTCACGACCTCGATCTGCAGGGGATCAGCCTCCGGGCCGGCCAGTTGGTCGCGATCAACCTGGCCCAGGCGAACCGCGATCCGGATGTCTATGCAGAGCCTGACCGCATGGACATCACCCGCCAGGGTCCTGTCCCCCTCACCTTCGGCCATGGCGAGCATTTCTGCGTGGGCACCGCGTTGGCGCGTCTGGAGGCGGAGCAACTCATCTCCATGCTGTTGCCTCGACTTCCCGGGGCGAGGATCCTCAACGAGCCCATCGCGTGGCGTCCGACGCCGGCCTTCCGGTGCCCGCGGGAATTGCTCATTCAGTTCAGCGCGCCTTGCGCGTAGTGTCGAGGGACCATGACCGAGCAGCAGGAGTATCGCGTCCTGAATTCCCACGGCAACGTGGAGTTGCGGGAGTACGCGCCCTGCGTTGTCGCGGACGTCGTCACCTCCGGCTCAGCCGAGCAGGCGGGCAGCGCGGCATTCCGTCCGCTCTTCGAATACATCTCCGGGGCGAACGGTGGGTCCGAGCCCTTGGCGATGACCGCGCCGGTGATCCAGAAGCCCGCGAGCGAGCGCCTGGCGATGACGGCGCCGGTCATCCAGGAGGCTGCCGGTGCCGACGAGTGGACCGTGTCCTTCGTCCTCCCGGCAGGACGTTCCTTGTCGGAGTACCCCATGCCGGCCAATCCGCGCGTGTCCCTTCGGGCGATCCCGGGGGAGACGGCGGCCGCGATCCGCTGGTCGGGGCGCTGGACCGCATCGAACATCGCGCGACGTACGGCGGAACTGCGACGGGCTATCGCCGAGGCCGGATGGACGGAAGCCGGCGAACCCCGGTGGGCGCGATTCGACCCGCCGTGGAAGCCCCCGTTCGCGCGACGCAACGAGATCGTCATTCCCGTACGTCGTACGCTGGGATGATGGCCGTGCCGTCCCAAAGCATGCCGCCTCAAGAGGCGCTTGATTCCTCATGGTCGTCGATGCGCCAGCAGGTGACACGGCGGTACGGCGGAGGGTTCGCTGACCTATGAAGTCGGTGGGGAGCATCTGCGAGGTCGCTCGATGGCGCTAGTCCGAACCGATGACGGCGTTCTGCGGATCACGGCATGGCTCATGTTGGTCACCGACGTCGGCTTCATCGTCTACTGGCTGCTGATCGTGACCCGAGCGCTGCCGCCTGAACTGATGTTCGACGACTACGAGGTCCCCGCAGTGGCTGCGTGGAACTGGTCCTTCCTTCCCCTGGACGTAGCCATCTCTGTCACCGGTCTCTTGGCGCTGCGGGCGCTGCGCCGGGGTCGCGCTTCCGCACGGGTCCTGCTGCCCGTATCTCTCACCCTGACGTCGGTATCCGGAGGCATGGCCCTGGCCTTCTGGGCGATCGCGGGCGACTTCGACATCGCATGGTGGGCTCCCAATGCCTACCTGCTGATCTTCCCTATCCCGCTGCTCGTTCACCTTGCTCGCCGACCTGAGCTGCTCGGGCCCGTGAGTGCGCGTTCAGTCTGACCGCACCCATCGATGCGAAGGACCCAGGGACGAGCCCCGTCGCGACTGTCAGGAGGCGGGGTGCTGCGCGAGCAGGAGTAGGGCGCCCATGATGACTTCGATGACGAGATAGAGCAGCGCTACTCGGGGCAGTGATCGGTCGATGAGCGCTGAGATGATGCGCCCGCCTGCCATGCCGAGCAGCGCGACCGCCGCGGTGATGGTGATCCCCGTTCGAAGGTCGGGGCTCACCAGCCCTACGACGAGTATCGCGGCCATCGCGAGGCCGAATCCACCGTAGACGCCGCGCACCTCGCTGCGGCCGGCCACCGAGAGCTGCGGGATGCCGAACTGCTGGGTGACGACGTTCGGCTTCACGATGGCCCCGATGCCCATGAGCGCGAATCCGCATGCCGCGAGCACGATGATGATGTTGCCGAGCATGCCTCAGACTCCCACACCTCG
>CAZLZC010000125.1:0-6368 GCA_964563825.1 uncultured Actinomyces sp. | reverse complement strand
GCGCATTGCGTTAGACAATGCCTTTCCTTTCGTTAACGCGTGCCCGTTGTTTGGTCCGCCCGGGGCCGAAGGATCCATTTCGGTGATCCCCGGCCGGAACGAACGCCAAGCACGCTGATCCGGATCGGAACGGCCGTAGGGAGACCGCTCCACGCGGTATTCAAGCAGGTCGAGGGGGAACCGCCACGCATTGAGGCGGGTCTCTCAGGCTTTTCCCAACGTGGGGGAAGCACGAGGCATTTCGTGGGCGGCGAGCAATTCGCCCACTTCGGGGGATCGGGGGATCCAGCGTGGTTAGTTGTCCACAGGTATATCCACACCTGTCCCAGTGGCCCCATGAGGCCGCACGCCCCATATCGAGGCCTCCAGCTCATCGACCACCCCAAACCCGCGATCGGTCGCGTTTTGTCCGATTTAGGGCTTATGTGCATAATGTGGTGGTTCCAGGGGGCGTGGGACGTCAGCTCCCCACCCGGGGGCGCGGGCACCGCCTGGAGGCCGCCGTATGACCGCTGCACTCACCGTCGTCACGCCGTACGACGACGCATTCCTCCCCACCGGCCGCACCTCGCTGGGCGACTTCCTCACCCACTTCTGGCTCCCCCGCCGCCTGCCCGCCTGGGCCGAGGGCACCCGCCGCTACCGCACCTGGACCGTGACGACCCTCCTGGATTCGCCCCTGGCCCACCGCCCCATCGAGGAGCTCGGGGTGCTGGAGATCGAGCGCTACTTCGCCCAGCGCGCGATCACCCCCTGGGAGTCCAACGGCGAGCTCCCCAAGGCCGGCTCCCTCAAGGGCCTCCACGACACGTTGCGGGCCAGCCTCAACGACGCCAAGAAGTACGGCTTCATCCGCGACAACCCCTGCACCGGGGTCGAGCTCCCCCGGGCCGACTCCACCCAGGCCACGATCTGGAGCCCCGAGCAGGTGCAGAGCTTCCTGGCCTCGACCCGCCGCTCCCGCTACGTCACCCTGTGGCGGCTGCTCTTCGCCACGGGCCTGCGCCGCGGTGAGGCCCTGGGCCTCACGTGGGCCGACGTCGACCTGGGAGCCCGCCGACTCGCCGTGCGCCGCAACCTCCAGGCCGACTCCCGCGAGGGCAATGTCCGCTACGGCCCACCGAAGTCGCGCCGCTCCACCCGCACGATCACCATCGACCCGGGTACGGCGGAGGCCCTTGAGCGCTGGCGCCGTATGCGTGAGACCGAGCACGGGGCCTGGCTCGCGGACCTGGAGAAGCGCTTCACCGGCTACCGCACCCCGGGGGCGCGGCTGCCCGAGCTGCCCCGCACCCTCCCCGACGACTCCCCCGTCTTCTCGAACGCCGACGGTACGCCGATGCTGCCCTCGACCGTGTCCGACACCTTCCGCCGCCAGGTGGCCAAGTCGGGGCTGCCGCAGATGCGCCTGCACGACGCCCGCCACACCCACATCACGCACCTGCTGCGCTCAGGGGAGCCGATCCAGAACGTCTCGGCCCGTGCCGGTCACGGCTCGTCGTTCACGACCCTGACGACGTATGCGCACGTGATTGCAGGCGACGACGAGCGCACGGCGGCGAGGGCAGCGGGGCTCTTTGGGGACTGAGCCTGTCAGGGCTTCCTGATAATATTTTCATTATCAGGAGGGTCACATGGATTCAGGCAGCGCACTCAGGACCGCCCGCGCGGCACGGGGCAAGACCCAGCGCCAACTCGCATCGGACGCGGGGACGCACCAGCCACACATCGCAGCCATCGAGTCCGGCGCTCATGACACCACGGTGAGCGGGCTCGAGCGCCATCTCCAGGCTCTCCTCTACCGACTCACGGTCCTGCCCACCCGGCGCCGCCCTGCGTGGGAGGCAGCGCTCGACGTCGCCGATCACCTCCGTGCGGCAGACGAGGCCTCTGCGTTTCGGGAGATCCTCCAGCTCTCTGATGACCTCGCCCAATCGCCCGCAGACATCCGTGTCGCCCTTGTCGTCACACCACCTCCCGGCACCAAGGACGCTCGATTCGACGCACTCCTCGCGGGCGTCGTCGACTACTGGCTCGAGGAGTGCTCCGCGCCTCGGCCAGCGTGGCTTGATGAGCCCAGCAGGACCATCGATGTTCACTGGTTCGTGGAGCCCTTGGAGGAATTGCACGAGGCGGCCCGACAAGCGACCCCACCACCAATACTCAGCCACGGCGTGGTCCTCGCCGAAGCCGAACTGAGGAGCGCCTGATGCGGACATTGACACCGGCATTGATTCGTCAACTGCTCGAGGAACTCGCGTCTCGCGCTCAGGAAGCCGGGATATCCGCGCGGGTGCTCGTTGTCGGCGGAGCTGCCGTCTCATTCCATGACGCGCACCGGCGACTTACCGCAGACGTTGACGCATTCATCCTCCCCGACAAGGCCCTCGATGACATCGCTGACGCAATGGCACGGGCGCATGATCTCCCGAGTGAATGGATCAACGCCGGAGCGCTTGCCTTCCTCCCGCCCGTCGGGCTCGAGGACTGGCATGTGGTCATTGAGCAAGGACCCGTGGCCATCTCCATCGCTTCACCGCAGTTGCTGCTGGCCATGAAGCTCGACGCCAACAGAGGAACGCGGGATAGCACTGACATCCAGGTACTTCTCACCCTCTGCGACATCACTTCTGTTGAAGAGGCCCAGGAAATCTATGGGCGGTACCACGCACAGGAGGTGCTCACTCCGTCCGCTGAAGCCCGTGTGCGCGCGTGGCTTGATTCCCACGCTGGCGAGTGACGGCCCATCCCCCTGCCCACTGCCGACAGAGCGCACGGCCGCCAGGGCAGCGGGGCTTTTCGGGGACTGACGAGGCCAGACATACACATGCTAATGTATGTGTATGTCCCTGGACCGACGCCTCCAACTCCTCCTTGACGAGGAGCGCTACGCCCGGATCGCCGGGATCGCCCAGCGAGAGCACCGCTCCGTGGCGTCCGTCATCCGGGAAGCGATCGATCGCCACGTGGGGGTGACCCCCGATCGCCGCATCCGGGCCCTCGAGTCGATCCGCTCCGCCGACCGCATGGATGTGCCCGACCCCGAGGGCCTGCGCGAGGAGCTCGTCGACGTGCGGAGTAGAGGACTGTGATCCTGCTCGATACGACCTGCCTGGTCTATGCGGTCGGAGGCGACCACGAGCGGCGAGAACCTTGCCTCGCCCTGATGACGGCCATCGCTGAGCAGCGTGTCATCGCCCGCACCACGACGCAGGTCATCGCAGAGTTCGCCCATGTCCGCGGACGCAGGCGAGATCGAAGCGACGCGTCTTCCCTCGCGGAGGACTACAGCGCTCTACTGGGACCCCTCGAGACCGTGAGCGAATCCGATCTCAGTGAGGCACTGCGCATCTGGCATGCCACGCCTCGCATCGGCACCTTCGACGCACTACTGCTCGCCGTTGCGACACGCCTCGAGGTCGATGCGCTAGTGACTGAAGACCGTGCCCTGCGGGATATCGATGTGCTTCCCGTCATGACGGCGGCCGAGGCCGTCTCGACCTTCTGTTAGTGGCGTTCGATGCGCAGGAGCATTGCAGCTGACGGAATGACCTTGCCATTGGCATAGGTGCTCAGGCGCGAGGCCGACGTACCGATGCTCGCCGCGAAGTCAGCCGCCGTCAGGCCCGAGCTCTCGATGGCATGGCGCACCCGGCGCGCGACCTCATCGCGCTCACCTGCCTCGGCACGCCGCCGAGCCCTGTCGATCGCGGCGGTGAAGAGCGCTGCGGCTGACTCGTCGGGAGTGATGGCGGCCCATCGCATAACGCGACGGGTAACCGTTCCCCAGGGACGGGAACGAATCTCTGCGAAGACGGGCTGCCAGTCGGGGACCAGGCCTCGCTCGAGGGTCTCCACGAGTGCCTCGTAGGGCCACGTCGCTACTCGATCGTGAGGCGACGCCTCGACGTTGCGGAAGCTCGGCGCGCTCATGCCTCGGCCACTTCGAGCGCGAGGTCCCTGCAGGCAGCGACGACCGACGACCAGTCGTGCCAGCGCGGATCGAGACCGCGATACCTGGGCAACTCAGCGATCACGTCGACGTCGACGGGCTTCGGGTCGGCAAGCGCCAAGGCAAGGCTGGTGCGCACCGACCCTGCCTGCTGGGATCGATCGTCGTAGTAGTCGTCGATGTGACGGAGGATCTCACCAGCGTGATCCACGCCAATGTAGTCGGCGAGCGCGACGACATCGAGGTAGTCGCGGACGGCATTGCGCTGCACGACAAGGTAGGCCTTGACGCGCAGGGCCTCCTCAGCAGTGGGAGCCGTGACGTTCGCGCCGGGTGCCACCTCGATGCGCACCGTCTCGAGCGGCCTGGTGCGTCGGAGATTGCGCAGCCCAGCCTGGATTCCGTCGAGTGAACCCATGATCGTCATGGGCGGACGCGATGCGCGCACGGACGTGGCCCAGCCGTCGCTTGCCTCGACCGCATCCAGGACCTGGGCGTACCGCTCGTCGAGATCCACGAGAACGTGGTCGTGATCGAAGGACTCGCGGTGGCCGGCGTGCAGGGCAGCGGCGGAACCGCCCACGAGGACGGCGTCGGGCACCAACTGCTGCAGACGCGCGGCGGACTCGAGTACTCGCTGGAGCCGCTGCGACCGAGCCATGTGAAGAGTTTATCTGATCTGATAATTTGAGTCCACACCTTCGGGTTGTGCGGTCCATTCACAGACTCGAGGCTCGGCGCCCCGCAGGGATGGACCGCCCATAGCGTCCGCCGGATGCCCCTTGACCTTCCCTCCGCCAGCACCACGCTGGGCGACTACCTGCGCCACGAGTGGCTGCCGCGCAAGCAGGCGGGCTGGGCGAGCGGCAGCAAGCGCCACCGGCAGTGGGCCGTCGACACCCTCTGCGCGTCACGCCTGGTCGACCGGCCCATCGGCGAGCTCACCGTGATGGAGATCGAGCGCTACTTCGCCGAGCGCGCTGCCATCCCCTTCCCTTCCACCGGAGAGGTGCCCGCGCACGGCAGCATCAAGGCGCTCTTCGCGACGCTCAAGGCCTGCCTCGGTGACGCGGACCGCTACGGCCTCATCCCCGACAACCCCTGCGCGAAGGTGCGGCTGCCACCGGATCACGCCGCGCCCGCGCAGATCTGGTCGCCCGAGCAGGTGCGTGAGTTCCTCGCCCACACCGCGGGATCACGTCAGGCCGTGCTGTGGCGGGTCTTCTTCGCGACCGGTATGCGTCGCGGTGAGGTGCTCGGTCTCACGTGGCGGCATATCGACTTCGATGCGGCTCGGATCCTGGTGGCGCGCGCCATGCTCGCCGACTCGCGCAAGGACAACGTGCTCTACGGACCGCCCAAGAATCACCGCTCACTGCGCACCATCAGCATCGATCAGGGCACGGTGAACGCGCTGCGGGCCTGGCGCGATCGGCTCAGCAAGGAGGCTTCTGCGCGAGGCGACGTACTCGATGACGACTCGCCCGTCTTCGTCAAGGCCGACGGCTCACCGATGCTGCCCGCGGGCATCTCCGACACCTTCCGTCGCCAGGTGAAGGCCGCGGGATTACCGCCCATCCCGCTGCACAGCGCCCGGCACTGCCACATCTCCCACCTGCTCGCGGCCGGCGAGCCGATCGCGCATGTGGCGGCGCGTGCGGGTCACAGCACCTCGGCGATGACGCTGCGCATCTATGCCCACGTGATTCCCGGTGACGACGAGCGGACGGCAGCGAGAGCGGCGCAGATGTTCGAAGCGTCATGAGGCGACCCATGGGTGGATGGGTCCCAGCGAGCCCCACACGCTGCCGCCCGCGTTGACACCCCGTGGACCAGAGGGGACCCTGACCCCATGCGTCCTCTCGCCCTCATCGCTTCCGCGGCCCTCGTGGGCTCCGCCCTCGTGGGGGTCCCCTTCGGGGCCGCCCAGGCGGTCGGCCCTGACTTCACCGTCGGCTGGGACCCCGCGACCAAGCAGTTCCGGCTCGTGGCGGCTGCGGGGATCACACCCTTCCCCGAGGAGGAGGAACTCGTGGTCAGGGGCGCGGACGAGACCGTCACCGTGGCCGTGGTCGACGGCTCGCACACGATCCAGGCCGGCGCCGCGTGCGCGCCGGTGCCCTCGACATCAGGCGCCCAGGTCGTGTGCTCCGTGCCCAGGTCATCGGACCGCACGCGCATGACCATCGACATGCGCGCCGCGACCGGCGCAACGACGACGGCTGTCGCGGAATCGCCCAGCGTCACCGATCCCCTGGGCATCACCTTCTTCGGCGGCTCAGGGGTCGACTACGTGCAGGGCGGGGTCGCGGACGATGAGATCGATGGTGGCCTCGGCGATGACGATCTCTTCGGCGGCTCCGGCAACGACAAGATCGTCGGCAACGACGGAGCCGACAACATCGACGGCGAGGAG
>CAZLZC010000124.1:1858-6406 GCA_964563825.1 uncultured Actinomyces sp. | reverse complement strand
ATGGGCCAGTAGTAGCCCGGTGAGTCGCCTCCAGCGACCCATGAGGCGAGCCAGACGACGTTGACGATCGCGGAGACGCCGAGCCAGGAGGCCCACCCCGCACGGAGGTCACGCCGACGCTTCGCCGCCTTCGCGTCCTGCTCCTGACGCTGGGTCGCGGCGGGGACAACCACGGGCAGGTCCGCCGTGATCGGAACGAGCTCACCGTAGGTACGCGCAGCGTGCACCTGGTCGAGCCTCTGCTCGAGCTCCCCCTGCGTGATGCGACCTTCTGCGAAGGCTTCCCGCAGCGTCTCCGCCGCGGCATCACGGTCAGTGTCGGCTGCCCGCTGACCCGGGTCCGGACTGGACATGTCGCAAGACTAGCGGCGGATCTGCAGGATCGGCTCCCTCGCGCCAGAATGAGGGCATGAAGAGGCTCTGCCTGGTCACCGGCGCGACGGGGTACGTCGGCGGCCGTCTCGTGCCCCGACTGCTCGAGGCGGGCTTCCGCGTGCGCGTGATGGTGCGCCATCTCGAACGGATCCGCGATCTGCCCTGGGCCGATCAGGTGCAGGTCGCCGTGGGCGACGCCAGCGACCCCGCTGCCATCAGCGCCGCCCTCGAGGGCGTCGACGTGGCCTACTACCTCCTCCACTCCATCCAGCAGGGTTCCGAACTCGAATCGGAGGAGGCGCGTATGGCGCGCACCTTCGCCGAGGCCGCGTCCGCGCAGCACGTGGGCCGCATCGTCTACCTGGGGGGTCTCGCACCAGAGACGTCTCGGGAGAAGATGAGCCGTCACATGCGCTCGCGTTCCCAGGTCGGGGAGATCCTGCGCTCTTCTGGGGTTCCCACGTGCGAGCTGCGGGCAGCGGTGGTCATCGGCTCCGGCTCCGCATCCTTCGAAATGCTGCGCTACCTCACGGAGCGTCTCCCGGCGATGATCACGCCACGGTGGGTTCGCCAGCGCACTCAGCCGATCGCCATTCGCGATGTCCTGCGCTATCTCGTGCTCGCAGCCGACCTGCCCCCCGAGGTCAATCGCGCCTTCGACATTGGCGGCCCCGAGGTGATGACCTACCAGGCCATGATGCAGCGCTACGCCGCGGTCGCGGGCCTGCCCAAGCGGCTCATCCTGCCCATCAACCTGCTCTCACCCGGCCTGTCGAGCCACTGGGTCGGCCTCGTCACTCCTGTGCCACGCAGACTCGCGCGGCCGCTGGTGGAGTCCCTGCGCCATCCCGCGGTGTGCGGCGACCACGACATCGCGCGCTACATCCCGGATCCGCCCGAGGGCCTGCTGCCCTTCGACACCGCCGTCGAACTCGCCCTCACCCGCATTCGTGACGCTGACGTCACCACGCGCTGGTCGGATGCGTCCACACCGGGCGCGCCCAGCGATCCGCTGCCCTCCGACCCGGAGTGGTCGGGCGGTTCCCTCTACACCGACGTGCGCGTCGTCGAGTCCACCGCGAGCCCGGAGACGCTGTGGCATGCGGTCGAGGGGATCGGCGGCGAGCACGGCTACTACACGGGCAACATCCTGTGGCAGGCACGTGGCTTCCTTGACCGCCTCGTGGGAGGAGTGGGCCTGCGCCGAGGACGACGCGACCCCAACCACCTCGTCATCGGCGACGCCATCGACTTCTGGCGCGTGGAGGAGCGCATCCCACCTCGACTGCTGCGCCTGCGCGCCGAGATGAAGATGCCCGGCCTGGCGTGGCTGGAGTTCACCATCGAGCCGCGAGAGGGCGGCGGCTCACGACTCACCCAGAGGGCGATCTTCCACCCGCAGGGCCTGACCGGACATGCCTACTGGTGGTCGGTCGCACCCTTCCACCGCTACGTCTTCCCCGGCATGGCAGGTCACCTCGTGGAGGAAGCCGAGAAGCATCCCGCCGTGCCATCGACCACGCAGGCAGCGTAGAAAGGTAGTCATGGGTCTCATCCGCCGCGCGGCCTCACTCGCCTCGGTCCCCGTCACCACGGGAGCCCGGATCGCAGGCGCCGCCACGGCCACCGCATTCGGCGCCGATCGTGACGCCGTCTACGCCAAGGCGACCGCCGCCTCGGTCGAGACCCTCACCACGGCGCTCGCCAAAGCACGCGGACCGGCGCTGAAGTTCGGCCAGGCCCTTGCCGTCTTCTCCTCCGCACTTCCCCCGGATCAGGCAGCCCAGCTGACCGCCCTCACGCGCCTCTACGAGGATGCCAAGCCGCAGCCGCTCAAGACCCTCGAAAAGCAGTTGAAGCAGCTCCCCAAGGGTGTCGACATCGAGCCCGAGGCGATCGCGGCGGCCAGCCTGGGCCAGGTCCACCGTGGCACGTGGACCGACGGCACCCCGGTCGCGATCAAGGTGCAGTACGCCGATGCGCCCAAGGTCGTGAAGTCCGACATGATGCAGCTTCGCGCCATGGCCCCTCTCGTCGGCCGGTTGCTTCCCACCCTCGATGTCAAGGCACTCGTCGACGAGCACGCCGCACGCCTTGCCGAAGAACTCGACTACACCCATGAGGCCGCGTGGCAGAAGCGCTTCCGCAAGGCCTGGAAGTCCGAGGGCATCGTCATTCCCAAGGTGCACTTCGCCACGCAGACCCTGCTCGTCACCGAGTGGGTCGACGGCACTCCCTTCACCGCCCTCGTCGACGAGTCCGCACACCGCCGTGACGCCGCCGGCCGCCAGCTCGCGCGCTTCTGCTTCTGGTCGCCGCGTCTTGTAGGCGCCACGCATGCGGATCCGCACCCGGGCAACTTCCGACTCCTCGACGACGATCGGCTCGCTGTCCTCGACTTCGGCAGCGTGGCCGATGACACCGGGCTCTTCACGCACCTCTTCGCGCAGACCCTCATCCTCACAACCCGCGGCGACTACGACGCCGTGCTCGAGGCCTGGCGCGAGGCCGGACTCGTGAGCGACTCCACGACGACCGAGCAACTCATGGAGATGCTCGACCCGGACGATCGGCCATACACGCGCGAGGAGTTCACCTTCAGCAAGGAGTGGCTGCAGTCCAGGTCTCAGCAGTTCCAGGATCCGGTCCAGGCCCTCCAGGGCGCCAGCCGCCTGCGCTTCCCACCCAGCTACCTGCTGGAGCATCGGGCCGTCATGGGGACGATCGCTCTGCTCTGCGGGCTGGACGCCACCGTCGACTTCCGCAACGTCATCGACGGCGTCGGCGACGCCGTCGCGCAGCCCGCCTAGCCTGCCCGCTTCACGAACTCATCAAGCGCCTGTCGGGTGAGCTCGGAGAGGGAAAGGCCCTTCCTTGCCGCAAGTTCAGCGGCATCGCGCTTGAGGCCAGGAGTGACGCGCACCACGATCTGGGGAGATGACACCGAAGCACCCGTAAGCGAGGGCCTTCCAGCGCGACGCGCATCGCGCAGGGCGCCCTGAACGTAGGCATCATCGACGTGACGTCCCCGACTGTCACGGATATCCGAATGCGCTCCTACATATTCACTCTTGCGTGCCACGCGACGTCCTCCTCTCCCGGTACACCGGCATGACATGAATTACGACGATGACCGCGGGAAGATCCAGGGCGATGACTTCAAGGAGCAACCCGCGACTATCCGTCCCCATCCAACACAGGAGTGGATCACGCCCTTCACCTCCCGCCACTCGTTCTGCTACTGACGATGCCATCACTTCACGGGCACGTCCCCGCCCGATGCGGTGCTTGCGCGCTGATCGCCAGAACACGATCGGGCGAGGATCCTGCATCGGCCATCCTCTCATTCGGGACCATATATTGCAATGCAGAAATCCAGGGGACCTGCGGAAGGGACTCCGGTGCCGCCGTCCTCGTAGCGCGGAGGCCTGCACACGCGTGGACCAAAAGTAGGTGGGAGGTCTGACATGCAGAATGACCTCATGGATACCCCGGAGGAGGAGCCCACTACGCCGTACGAGCGCTTCGGCGGCCATGAGTTCTTCACGGCCCTGGTCCACGACTTCTACGTCGGCGTCGCCCAGGATCCCGTGCTGCGGCCGATGTATCCCGACGAGGATCTGGCCCCGGCCGAGGAGCGCCTGCGCATGTTCCTCGAGCAGTACTGGGGCGGCCCCACCACGTACTCCGATGAGCGGGGGCACCCGAGGCTGCGCATGCGTCACGCCCCCTACGTCATCGGCGTGGACGCACACGACCGATGGCTCGAGCATATGAAGGCTGCCGTGATCGCCCGCAACATGGATCCCGAGGACGAAGCCGAACTGTGGGGCTATCTCGCCAGCGCGGCATTCGCCATGATCAACCAGCCGATCGCCTGAGTGACTCGACCAGCTACTGCACGAGGCTGAGGTCGGGGCGCTGCGTGGGCGTCTGGGTGCGCACGAAGACCTGCCCACGCACCGTCGTCAACCTCTTCCAACCCGTCATCGTGCACGCGGTCACCCGCGAGGCGTCGTCGGTCAGGAAACCCAGGCGCCGCGCCGCATGGAGCACCCGCAGCGGCAGACCACCGAAGGACGGTCGCTCCCAGATCTGCTCGGCTAGAGCCTGCGGGTCAACGACCGATGAGGCTCTACGGCGGAACTCTGCGACAGCGGCATCGACGCCGGG
>CAZLZC010000124.1:0-1758 GCA_964563825.1 uncultured Actinomyces sp. | reverse complement strand
CCCTGCGAGCGGCAGGGGCAACTCGAGGCGAGGAGGCCTTAGTCGCGGGTGAGCTTGCGGTAGGTCGCCCGATGGGGCCGTGCCGCTTCGATACCCAGGCGCTCCACCTTGTTCTTCTCGTAGGACTCGAAGTTGCCCTCGAACCAGAACCACTGGGAGTCGCCCTCGTAGGCGAGGATGTGCGTCGCGATGCGGTCCAGGAACCACCGATCGTGCGAGGTGATGACCGCGCAGCCGGGGAACTCCAGGAGGGCATTCTCCAGCGACCCGAGCGTCTCGACATCGAGATCATTGGTGGGCTCATCAAGCAGGAGGAGATTGCCGCCCATCTTGAGCGTCAGCGCGAGGTTGAGGCGGTTGCGCTCACCTCCGGAGAGCACGCCCGCGGGCTTCTGCTGGTCGGGACCCTTGAAACCGAAGGCGGAGACGTAGGCGCGTGAGGGCATCTCGACCTGGCCGACCTTGATCCAGTCGAGCCCGTCGGAGACCACCTCCCAGACGTTCTTCTTGGGATCGAGGCCCGCGCGACTCTGATCGACGTAGGAGAGGGTGACGGTCTCGCCCACCTTGATGTCGCCGGAGGTCGGCAGCTCGTCCTTGTCATCGGAGCCACCCTCTGCGGCGGCCACGATCATGCGGAAGAGCGTTGTCTTGCCTACGCCGTTGGGGCCGATGACGCCGACGATGCCGTTGCGCGGCAGCGTGAAGGACAGGTCATCGAGGAGTACGCGATCACCGAATGCCTTGGTGAGGTGATCCGACTCGACGACGACGTTGCCCAGGCGCGGACCCGGCGGGATCTGGATCTCGTCGAAGTCGAGCTTGCGCGTCTTCTCCGCCTCGGCTGCCATCTCCTCGTAACGCTCGAGTCGCGAGCGGCTCTTGGTCTGGCGCGCGCGGGCACTGGAGCGCACCCAGTCGAGCTCATCCGTGAGGCGCTTCTTGAGCTTGGCGTCGCGCTGGCCCTCGACCTTGAGGCGTGCGGCCTTCTTCTCGAGGTAGACGGAGTAGTTGCCCTCGTAGGGATAGGCGTGGCCGCGGTCGAGCTCGAGGATCCACTGGGCGACGTTGTCGAGGAAGTAGCGATCGTGGGTGATGGCGACCACCGTGCCGGGGTACTTCTCGAGGTGCTGCTCGAGCCACTGGACACTCTCTGCGTCGAGGTGGTTGGTGGGCTCGTCGAGGAGAAGCAGGTCAGGCTGCTGCAGCAGGAGCTTGCACAGCGCCACGCGTCGCTTCTCGCCACCGGAGAGCACACTGACGTCGGCATCGGGGGCGGGGCAGCGCAGGGCATCCATCGCCTGCTCGAGCTGGGAATCGAGATCCCAGGCGCCCCGGTGGTCGATCTCCTCCTGGAGCTTGCCCATCTCCGACATCAGGGCATCGAAGTCCGCCTCGGGGTCCGCCATCTGCGCAGAAATCTCATTGAAGCGGTCGACCATGGCCTTGGTCTCCGCCACGCCCTCCTCGACGTTCTCCAGGACCGTCTTGGACTCGTCGAGCATCGGCTCCTGCATGAGGATGCCGACCGTGAAGCCCGGTGAGAGGAGCGCATCGCCGTTGGACACCTGGTCGACACCGGCCATGATCTTGAGCAGCGAGGACTTGCCCGCGCCGTTAGGCCCGACAACGCCGATCTTTGCTCCGGGCAGGAAGGACAGCGTGACGTCGTCGAGGACGACCTTGTCGCCGTGCGCCTTGCGTGCCTTGCGGAGGGTGTAGATGAACTCGGCCATAGAGACAGAGCCTAGTCAGCGC
>CAZLZC010000123.1:0-6465 GCA_964563825.1 uncultured Actinomyces sp. | reverse complement strand
CCGAAGAGATGACCGAAGCTGTCGTTGATGCCCTTGAAGTCGTCGAGGTCGACGACGCCGACAGCCAGCCACAGATTGCGGGCCGCAGCGGTCTCCGCAAGGTCCTCGAAGGAGGGCTGGAACTGTCGCCGATTGAAGAGCTCCGTCAATTGATCGACCGTGGACTGACGCTCGAGTTCCTCGCGGTGCTCGAGCGAGCCCAGTGTGGCGCCGAGCATTCGGGAGATAAGGCCGATGACATCAGCGACTTCCTTGGCCACGTAGGGCGCCCCCCGGCGTAGGCGGATGATGGCGTGCGTCTCGCCTCCCTGGCGGATAGGCCAGATGCGCACCTCCTCGGCCCCGCGGAGCTCGTCCACCTCGCTGTCAGCGGGGATGGTCACGCGCAGAGACGCGGGCACGGGGGTGTCCACCTGCCCCTTGAGTCGGGGATAGACCGAGGTGATGAATGCGCTCGTGGCGTTGAGGACTTCCGTGCGTGTGGTCAGGTCGGCAATGGACTCGCTGAAGGTGTAGCCCAAGCGGTAGCGCTTGGACACTCGGTACACCCACGCGGCGAGGACCATCACCAAGGTGGTGAGGGCAACTCCCATGAGGATGATGGGCCAGTGATGCCACACCTCGTCGTGGGGCACGGCTGCGGTCAACTGCCATTGGGTGCCGTCCGGTAGGTCGATGCGCTCGCTGACCTCGTGGTCCGTGCCGCCGGGGAAGGTCCCCAGGATCGTCGGGCCGAGGGTGCCGTCGGCCAGCACGGGCTGGAGGGCGATCTGATCCTCGCGCAGTCCCGCGAGGTCGAGCTGGCTCACGAAAGCCTCGACGTCGATGACGGTGGTCGCGAAGCCCCAGAAGTCGTCGGGGACCGGTGCGAGGGAGTCGGGGAGCTGCTCCAGGTCTGCGCGAGCGGTGAACCTCTCGGGGAAGGGTGAGTTGCCCGGCACGAAGATCGCCTGGCGAATGATGAGGCCGAGGCCACCCTGCTTGAGCTCGATGGGCCCGCTCACGACCGGGGATCGTGCCTCCACTGCCGCAAGCACGTCGTCGCGGCGGGCGTCGTCGAGGAAGAGGTTGTGCCCCAGCGCCGCTGCGTTGTCCGCGGGCTTGGCCGAGTAGGTGACGACGCCCTCGGGTGCGAGCTGGTAGTCGAGAAGGGCGGGCCCGAGGTAGTCCACGAAGGGCGCGGCGAAGGCGGGGAATCCGTCGGCGAGGAGATCAGCCTCCGGCGTACCTGTCGCCAGTGCCTCCTGGACCCCGGCGCTGGCGAAGCCTTCTCCCGCGACTGTCGGGCCGTAGAAGATCGCAAAGCTCTCACTCAAGTCCCGCGAGAGGGCCTGTGCTTCGCTGCTGGTGGAGAGTTCCTGAGCTGCGATGTCCTCATTGAGGTCGTACCTCACCAGGACGGCGGTCAGGCCGAGCCCGGCGATCGCGATGAGGACGAGATAGACCACGGGAATGCGCAAAGCCCGGTGGCGAAGCCTCATGCTTCGTGTCGCATCCACGGTTGTGTGCGCAGCATTTCCACGTAGAGCTCGGGGACGACGGCGGGGGAGTAGAGGAAGCCCTGGACCTCGCAGTGGCCGGCTTGCTGGACGATGCGCAACTGCGTCTCGGATTCCACTCCCTCGACTACGACGGTCGCGCCGAGCACCTCCGCGAGCGACACCATGGCGGTGAGGATCTTTGCGCTCGCAGCGTCTTCCGGGACCTTGCTGACGAAGGAGCGATCGATCTTAAGCACGTCGATCGAGAGTTCCCTCAGTCGACCTAGCGAGGAGTGACCCGTGCCGAAGTCGTCCATGGCCACCCTGAAGCCGTTGTCGGTGAGCGATCGCAGAATCTCGCGGCTGTAGTCGAGGTCGTCGGTGACAACGGACTCCTGGAGTTCGAACTCGATGAGCGCGGGCGGGACCCCGGCATCGATGACGTGCTGTTGGATGTCCTCCATCACCGACCGGAGGGAAAACTCCTGATGGGAGATGTTGATGGACACCGGTCGAGCGAGGCCGAGCTCCATGCACGTGCGCTGCAGTGCCAGAGCCTGATCGAGCACTTCCCGGCCGAGGTCGAGGATGAGCGAGGACTGCTCGGCAACGGGGATGAACTCCCTGGGGAGAATGAGGCCGCGGCGAGCGTGGTCCCAGCGCACGAGCGCCTCGCAGGCCACGATCTGGCCCGTGGCGACGTCGATACGCGGCTGGTAGTGGGTGACGAATTCGCCCCCGGGAATGGCTTCGCGGATCCTGCCTTCCAGGTGTACGACGCGGGAGCGCTCGGCACCCATGGAGGGCTCGTAGGCAGCGACGCGCTGGCCAGCCCGGAGCTTGGCGGTCTCGAGGGCGATCATCGCGCGGTCGACCAGCGCATCCACATCACGGCTGGATGACGACCCGACGGCGTAACCGACGCATACTTCGAGCGGGACGGTGTAGCCCTCGAACGTGACCGGCTGCTCGAGTGCCCGCGAGATGCGGTGCACTTCATGGGGGACGCGTGACGCAATGGCAGGACCGCTCAGGAGCACTGCGAACTCGTCGCCGCTGATGCGGACCGGCAGCCAGCTGGTGAGGTCCGAGTTCTCCGCGAGAGCCTCGGCGCCGGCTCGCCGCAGCCGGGCCCCCATCTCGCGCAGAGCCTCATCTCCCACGGCTCGCCCCAGGGCGTCATTGATGCGGTGGAAGCGGAGGAGGTCGACTCCGATGACGCAGAGGTCGTCTTCGGCACTGTCACCGGTCTCATCGAGAGCCTGGACAAGCGCGGCCCGATTGCCCAGCCCGGTGAGCAGATCGAGGAGTGCGGTCCGCAACAGGGCCTCTTCGGCCGCCTTCTCCTCCGAGAGATCGTGCACGACGAGAATGAGCCGTTGCTCGCCTCCCGAATCCATGACTCCCACCGCCACGCGTACGGGCAGGTGCGCTCCGGTGGCGGTCGCGGCACTCCACTCGGAGAGTCGCTGCCGTCGCAGGAGGGTCGCGATCGCCTCGCCAGCTCCTGCAACGTCTGATGGGATCGTGGGCACCTGCAGCCAGAGGGACAGGTCGGATCCCTCGATTGCCTCAGGGGTCGCCGCGAGCATCTGGATCGCCGCGGGGTTGGCCGACTCAATGGTCCCCGCCGGGGAGACGACCATGATGCCGTCTTGAGCGGCCTGGAAGATGGCGGTGGCATAGCGCTCGCGGGCAGCGAGGGAGTCAGCGAGCTCAGCCAGACGCTGATTGGCGGTGAAGAGGTCCTGCGACTTGGTCTCGAGGAGTCGCTCGGCTTCCATGCGCGCACGTCGCTCTCGCTCGAGCATGCTCGCGAGTGCTTCGCGATCCGCCGCGGATTCAGCCATGACCGCGCGCTGTCACGTGGAAGGTGGCGTGGGTCATGTCGCCATCGTGCCTCACGGAGACGACACTTACGTCGCAATCATCGTCATAGTGCCGAGCTGCTCCTTGAATGAGCCCCTGGCACAGCGCGACCAGGCCGCGGTGTGAGGAGTAGGTCACAGTGATCGAGCCATCCTCTTCACGCCAGGCGTTGATGAGGGGAGGTCGGGAATCTGCGTACAGCTTGCGGACCTCGGTATGGATCATGCTCTCGATCTGGCTGAGCAGCGAGTGGAGGTCGGGCATAGCCTCGACCCAGGCCGGGTGCAGTGAGCCAAATTGCGAGAAAGCCGCGACTCCGAAGTCGCGCATGATCTCGTCGGCGGGCGTGCCCTCCATCCGGGCCAATTCGTCAACGAGAGCAGTGAACTCAGCTGCCGGGTAGTTGCCCACAGCGGTGTAAGCGCCACCGGTCGACAACGCGGGCTCGGCCTGAAGGAGCAGGGTGTCGGTCACGGAGAGACCTCTCGTAGATTCGACCCAACTGAGGAAACTCGTGAACATCACCCCCTTCATCTTGGCGATGATAGGTCACGCAGTGCCCGCTGGCGATGCCTGCGGGATCTCCTTCTCGACATAGCCCATGTCTTGAGCGACAAGGAAGACGTAGCAGAGGTCAATGACATTCCGGCGATCTGCAGATGAGGCCCATTCGGCCGTGCAGCCGAAGGTCGCTCTGGCTTGGTCGCCTGCAAGCGTGCGGACGATGGTGACGTGACCACTTACGCTGACGCGGTCGCCTCCCAAATGGGCATCAAAACTGACCGGGATCCGGTCACCGATCGAGAAGTCGCCATCATTCGCGGTGAAGGACAACCCGGCCTCGTGGAGATCGGTGATCGTGACCTGGTGTCCACCGATCTCGGCAGGGATGTCGCAGCGGAAGCGCCACCGGTATCTGTGCTGCTGTCGTCGGTATTCGCGCACGAGCATGGGCAGGACGATCCCCACCTCGATGGCGGCAAAGACAGTGAGTAGCAGGAAGGTGGGGGTCGATAGGTCGCCGGGCAGGTCCCAGCCCGGAAGGACTGTCCCGAAGATCTGCTGAATCGCGCGAAGCAGCCAGCAGATCGCGATGGTGGCGACCGCGACGGTGGGCAGTGCCAGCACTCGCAGACGCTGGCCCAGATCCATCTCGGAGATCGACTTCGGTGTGACCTTGAAGGCACTCTTGCGTCGCAGGGCGGTCATGACAAGGGCTCGCACGTAGACCTCGGCACTGAGATGCACGTTGGCCGATCCTTCGCCGATCTCGAGCCGACCTCGTGCGAGCGCGAGTGAAGCGAACATCGAGACGAGGATGATCAGCGACAGTGCGATAGCGAATGCCGGTGAGGCTCCACTGATCGGCAGCCAGCCGAGCAGGAGCGCGAGGATCAGCACGCCGACGTAGAGCAGGCGCTGCAAGGGCAGGAAGTAGTACAGGAGATTGTTGAAGTAGTGAATCCGCTGGCGCCACGACCAACCGCGACCGAAGACTGGAGATTGACGCCCTGTCAGGACGGCGAGGGTCCCCCGCGCCCATCGATCGCGCTGGAGCAGGTAGTCGGCAGTGGTGTGAGGAGCGATGCCGGTCACCAGGACCCTGTTGTGATACCTCAAGACATAACCGTCGAGCTGCAGCTTGAGTGATGTGTGCAGGTCTTCCGAAACGGTGTCCGTGGCGACACCGCCCACGGAGACAAGCGCTGAGCGCCGGAGAATTGCGGCGGATCCGCACCAGAAGATCGCCTGGTGGCGCTCACGTGCCGGCATGAGCACTTCGAAGAAGAGAGACTGCTCGTGGTGGCTCCCATGGGTGTGTTGAGCTGAGTCACGATTGCGGAAGTCGTGCGGGCTCTGCACAAGCGCGACCGCGGGATCACGGAAGTAGCCGGACATCTGCTGGATGGCACTGCGCTGTGGCACGTGGTCCGCGTCGAGAAAGAGGAGCAACTCCGCATCCATCTGGGGCAGCGCGGCGTTGATGTTGCCCGCCTTCGCATGGCGATTGTCTGCGCGCGTGAGGTAGCGCGCCCCAAGATCAGTGCACAGGCTCGCGATATCCGGCCTGCGGCCGTCGTCCAGGACCCACACATGTCGCACGCCATCGACACGCAGGCTTGCGACGATCGTGGGCTCGAGGATGCCGGCCGGCTCGTCATATGTGGCAATGACGATGTCTGTGTCGACGTCCCAGGGCTCGGGCGTCGCCACTGGTGGGATCTTCCACGCGTCGTAGGCGAAGAGCGTGAGGCTGAGCAGGCTGATGAACTCGGCGATGAAGAGCATCCAGAAGGAGACGGGCTCGGCATCCGCGCGCGTGAAGATCAGTCGCAGGATGATGTACGCCGTGAGCACGATGACGGCAAGCAGCGCAGCGCGCCGGATGCGGTCGGGCGCATGACTCCACGCTTGGGCTAGGCGTTCGCCCGCTGTGCGCCAAGGAGCGCGTCCTGTGCGCATGGTGGACCCTCGCAGTTGTTGTGGGGAGTCCTGCCAGGCTAGGCCCGCGGATGATCTGTTGCCTGCGGTGGCGCGCTCAATTCACATGCAATGTGCTCAATTTGCACCCAATGTGGCGGTGTTGATGCGGATCACGCCGCTCGAGCGCCCTCCAATTCGCCCATATCTTCCAAGGAGACCCCTCGCGTCTCGCGGATGTACTTCATGACGAAGGGGATCGAGAGCACGGCGAAGACGGTGAAGATGCCGTAAGCCAGGCCGAGGGAGATGCCGGCCAGCTCGGGGAATGTCGTGGAGACCAGGAAGTTGGCGATCCACTGCGCGGACGCGGCGACGGCGAGCGCGGTCGCGCGGATGCGGTTGGGGAACATCTCACCAAGAAGCACCCACACGACCGGCCCCCAGGTCGCAGCGAAGAACGCGACGTAGAGGTTGAAGGCGATCAGCGCGATGACATCCGGGCCGTCGGAGAGCACCGGCTGCCCAGCGGCATTGGTCGGAGCCGTGCCGAAGACCCAGGTCAGTGTCGCGAGGGTCACGACCATGCCCGCCGAGCCGACGAGCAGCAGGGGTTTGCGCCCAACCCGATCCACCAGTGCGATGGCGACGATGGTGAAGACGACGTTGATACCGGTCGTGATGAGCGATGTCT
>CAZLZC010000122.1:0-6533 GCA_964563825.1 uncultured Actinomyces sp. | reverse complement strand
GTCGATCGCGGTGCCGATTCCCTCCGCCGATGCAAGCTGCGTCCACTTCGAGATCTTGTTGAAGGGCTCGGCACCGATGAGGACCTTGACCGAGGAGCCCGAGCCCAGGAGCTCGAGACGCACAGCGCTCACCGGCAGCGATTCACCCAGGTCGAGCATGAGGCCGGTGCCGGCCTTTCCGTCGAGGTCGGCCGCGAAGTAGGTGTCCGTCGTCCACGCTGTGTCCGAGCGCTCATCGATCGCGCTGGGCACCAACTCCGGCATCTCCGCGCGATCGCCTCCCTGCGGATCGAAGTCAGCAGCGGACACGGGCACGATCTCGCCCGGCAGTCCTGTGCCGAAGTCATCGACCGCCGTCACCTCGCCAGCATCGGTGAGGACCTCAAGGGGCGCCTCGGCGGCGGTCACACCCCAGGGCGACTCCGCACTCTGGGCGAGGCGCAGCCCTCCCAGCGCGACTCCCGCCACGACGACGACGGCTGCCGCTGACAGGGCAAGCCGCCCCGCGATCCGCAGGGCCCGCCTGCCCGCGGTGAGTGGTGCACCCTCGCGAGCAGCGAGCGAGACGGTGCGACGCCCGGGTCGCTGCTCCCAGGCCCCCAGGGCGCTGACGACCGCGGCCATATCGGGGTACGCCTCGATGCGCTCGTCCCCTGCGACCGCAGGCCCGATGGCGCGCAGGCAGATGTCGTCAATGCCCGAGGGCACATCGGCCACCACCTGCGACGGCGGCAGCAGACGATCCCCCACTCGAGGAGCGGGCGACATTCCGTCGACGAGTCCGAGTGGCCAGCGGCCGGTGAGCATGGCGTAGAGCAGGGATCCGAGCCCCACGATGTCGTCTTGGAGATCCTCCGGCCACAGCGCCGCATCGACGGCGAGCCCGCGGATGCGCACGACATTGGTGTCGCCGAGGAGGGTGAAGGGATCGTCGAAGTCCGCGGTCTCGGCGATGAGTAGCGACCCCGGTCGCAGGCGACCGTGTGAGACGTCGAGCTCGTGGCTGTGCTTCAGCGCGATGGCGACCTGGCGGATGACCGGCACGGCCTCGTCGATCTCGATCGGCTCGCCCTCGCGCTCCTCGTAGATGTCGGTGAGCGTGCGTCCATCGACCCACTCGCTCACGATGACGAGGTACGTCGCACCGGAGTGCTCGGCACCCACGATGGGCTCGGCCGCGAGGATGTCGAGCACGGCAATGATGCGCCGGTCGTCCACCGTGGCGGCTCGACGTGCGGCCGCCTCGGCAGCGGACGCACGCTCGTCCTGCGAGGGGATGAGGCGCAGCGAAACGGGGCGCTCCAAAGCGGGGTCGAAGCCCTGCCACAGCTCGACGACACCGGTCTGGGAGACCAGGACGTCGAGGATGTAGCGGCCGATCCGCTTGTCGCTCACCCCTCGAGGGTACGGGCGTCGGCGGTGTCTTCGCCGGATGAGCGGCCGCGGCGCCGCAGCACCTTGCGCTGGACCAGGTGCACCACGTCACCCACCTCAGTGATCCGCATGGCCCAGGCGGCGGCGAGGTACACCCCGATGCCCACGGCACCCAGGACCACGACGTCGATGAGGACACCCAGGGTGTTGGCCGGGTCGTCGCCGGTGACGTAGGCGGTGAGGGCCGCCTCGGCGCCGAACATCACACAGAAGGCGATGAACCCGGCGATGAGCATGCGCAGGAGCGAACGCAGCGTCGCCCAGGAGTCGAGTCCACCGATTCGGCGTGCCAGCAAGATCCACGAGGCGATGAAGGTGACCCAGAATCCGCAGACATAGCCGAACGCGAGAGCAGCGACCTGGGCACCGCCGGTGACCGAGTAGAAGAGCGGGATCGCCACGCCCAGCGCGACGACGTTCATGAGGACGCTGGCGATGAACGGCGTGCGCGTGTCCTCGATGGCGTAGAAGCCCCGGAAGAGCACGTAGAAGAGCGTGAAGGGCACCAGGCCCAGCATGAAGATGCTGGTGATGAGTCCGGTGAGTTGAGCCTGATCGGGTGTGGCGGCGCCGTAGCCGAAGAGGAGCACCGCGATGCCGGGACTCACGATCATGAGGATGGCGGCCAGCGGGACGATGAGCGCCGCCACCAGGCGCATGGCACCCGAGACGTCAGCGCCCACCTGGTGCAGTCGCCCGGAGTGCGCCACGCGACTGAGCGCTGGGAGCAGCGCCGTCACGATCGACACGGTGATGACGCTGTGCGGCAGCATGAAGATGAGGTGCGCCTTCTGGTACGTCGTGAGGCCGGCGGGCGTGGTGCCGGCCGCCGCCGCGTTGACGTTGGCCAGCGTCGCCAGACGCGTGATCGCGATGTAGCCGGCCTGGTTGACGACCACGAGCAGGAGCGTCCAGACCGCCAGGTGTCCGGCCTTGCCGAGACCTGAGCCACGCCAGTCGAAGCGAGGCCGCCAGCGATAGCCCGCGCGCATGAGCACGGGGATGAGGACGAGTGCCTGGAGGGCGACGCCCAGGGTGGTGCCGATGCCCAGGATCGCGATCTGCTCGGAGGTGAGCACTCCGTCGGCCGCGGCCGAGGTGCCCGCGATGGCGATGAAGAGAATGAAGGTCGCGATCGCGATGACGTTATTGAGAATGGGCGCGAACATCGGAGCGCCAAACCGTCCGCGGGCGTTGAGCACCTGGCTGAGCAGCGCGTAGACGCCGTAGAAGAAGATCTGCGGCAGGCAAAGCCGCGCGAAGGCAGTGGCGAGTGCTCGTTGGGAGTCGTCGTACGCCGATGTCGCGTAGAGGTCGACCAGGATCGGCGCGAGGAGGACTGCGGCGATCGAGAAGATGAGGAGCACGAGGCCGGCGATCGTGATGAGCCGGTCGGCGTAGGCCTGGCCGCCGTCAGCATCGTCCTTCATGCGGCGCACGAGCTGGGGGATGAAGACCGCGTTGAGTGCGCCGCCGATGATGAGGATGTAGAGGACGTTGGGCATCGTGTTGCCCAAGGAGTACGCATCGGAGACGAGGTAGAAGCCGAGTGCCGCGGTGAGCGCAATATCGCGCGCCACCCCGGTGACGCGGGAGACGACCGTGCCAGTCGCCATGACCGCGCTCGATCCGAGAAGGCCGGTCGTCGCCGATCGCGCCTCGGTGGAGTTGGCGGGCTCCAGTGCGGGATCGATTTCCGATTCTGACGGACCCTGGGGAGTGGCCACGTCGTTCGGATCCGGGCGCTCGCCGCTCATGCGGAGGCCCCTTGGCGTCGATCCCCTCGCTGTCGGGCGCGACGGACGATGTCGTAGATGACGAGGAGGAGCAGGACCGCGGCGGCGCCGATCGCGACCCATAGGGCTGCCCGCGAGTACGCCGTGGTCCGCAACTCAAGCGACGCGGGCGTGCCGAAGGCCTTGCCGGAGGGATCGGTGAGCTGCACCGAGACGGCGAGGGTCTCACCGCCGACGACGCGCACAGGCACCTCGAGGCTGGCGCGCCGTCCTGGCTCGATCTCCACTGCGGGCAGTGGCTCCGCCTCGAGTCGGGCGGCGGGATCCGACGTGATGACGACTCCTACTCGCACCGTCTGGTCGAAGTCGTTCGTGACCGTCACGGGCACACTGCCTTGATCCCCACTCAGCACGACGTTGTCCCGCGGGACGACGTAGACAGAGTTGGCTGTCGCCGCCAGTGAGACATCGATGGAGTCGAGGAGGCGCTCGCCCTCGCGAGGACGGGTGCGCCACGCGCTCGACTCGGCGCGCAGCAGCGCCGATGTCAGTGGCGCGGTCACCGCGAGGGGATCGGTGAGGACGCTTCGGAGGGACTCGATGGAGGCCTGGGTCGCGGTGATCCGGTCGAGATAGGCACTCGCGAGTGGGCGCGCGCGACGCGCGTCGGGGTCGATGACGCGCGCTGCTGGTGACTCAGGCAGCGCCAGGACCGTGCTCACGGGGACGAGTCTGGTCCACGGCGTGCTGCGGAGCGAGGCAATGACGGCGCGAAGGAGTCGGGGGTTGGGATCCCAGCGCGGGCTGGCCGGTGCGGCGACGACGTAGCGGGACTCATTCGTCGGCTCCAGCGCGATGAAGGCGAGTTCCGAGAGGAATCGCTGCCGAGCACTGAGGATCGTCGCCTGGTTGCCCTGGGGGAGTTCGAGCGCCGTGAGCAATCCTGGATCGATGATGAGTGCCCGCACCCGGCCACCCGAGGCCTCCACGTCGACATAGCCGGACGGCGTGTAGCCGAGGTCGACCGCAGCAGGCGCTGCCTTGTCGCGCACCACGACCGTGCGCACGCCCGCGGACGCCAGCACGTCGAGGGCCTCGCTGTCGAGGCGCCCACCTGCTGCCCAGGCGAGCGTCCCGTCGGGGTCGCGATCGAGATGGCGCGCCGCCACCTCGGGTGCCGCCGTCGTGGCACGCACGACATCGGTGCCGAGGGCGGCGCCCACGAGTGCGTCAGCATCGGGGTCGGCGTACGGCGTGACCCACACGGGTCGCTGACGCGGAGTGGACCGCTCGGCATCCTGGGGAGGGCCGAGGGTCTCGCGGGCGCGACTCAGCCAGGCGGCGGCCGCATCGGCAGACGTGCCCGCTCGAATCTGCCCGCCCTTGTCGACGAGGTAGCCGTCCGACATGTCGTCAGCGACCTGAAGCACCTGCGGGTCCACCACCCAGCTGATCGCGGGAGACGTAGCGCCAGCGCTGAGCAAGTCGTCAAGCCGTCCGCCCGGCGAGATCTCTCGCGAGATGGCGTCGCCGAGAAGGACGTCATCGGGTGTCTGAGCCGGTGCCGTCGCCAGTGGCCAGAGCCAGGTGACGTTGACCGGTGCCACCGGATCGGGCACGTAGGGGATGAGGATGCGCGAGGTGTCGAGGATGACGTAGCCCGCAGGTCCGTATCCGACCGCTTCGACGCCGACGACGTAGACGCCGGGCCCTCCCAGGGGCAACTGTGACGTGTCGACGGAGATCCTGTAATCCACTTTCGCGCCAGCAGGAAGCGAGTCTGTGAGATCTGTCGTCGTTGCATAGAGCGGGACCGATCCGTAGCCACCCTCCGCATCCGTGGCCTTGCGCAGCTCTCGGCGCTCGGCGATCGGTGTCGTCGAGAGCGTGAGGCGCACACTCAGCCCGGTGATGGTCGTGAAGCCCGTGTTGGCGACGGTGCCGCTCATGGACAGCGACGTGCCCTGACCGAGTGCAACCGGTGCGAGACCCGTGATGGTGATGCGTACGGGATCCGTCGTCTCGTCCGCCTGCGCAGGTGAGGCGACGAGCAGGCCGAGAAGCGCGAGAACCGCGAGCAGGGACGCCGTCGGACCGGCCAAGCCGGCCCGCTTGGCGTCCTTGTTCACCCAGCGTCCGCGAGCAGATCCGGCAGCCGGTCGAGCAGCCGGCGCTCGTCGGCGTAGGCCAGTCGCTCGCGGATGTCGGTCAGCGGGAACCATGCGACCTCGACGACCTCGGCGTCCTCGTCGGAGAGTTCACCCCCCGAGGCTTCCATGAGGTAGTGGTGCACGGTCTTATGAATACGCCGGTTTTCGGCGATGAACCAAAAGTCGATCACACCGAGCGGAGCGAGGACACGGCCTCGGATGCCGGTCTCCTCCTCCACCTCGCGGATCGCCGCATCCTCGGGAGTCTCCCCCTCTTCAAGGTGCCCCTTGGGCAGCGACCAGACGAGGCGGCCCCGACGGTCGTGCCGCGCAATCAGTGCCGCGCGCAGGTGCTCTCCAGTGCGATCGACTACAAGTCCCCCGGCGGAGGTCTCCTCGACCTTGGGCATGCGCGGAGGGCGACGGGCGGCCGCGGCCTTCTTGGGCGATGCCTTGCTCGCGGCGCGCCGCGCAGGTGTGGGCTTGTCCGGGCCCCCCCGGCTCCCGGAGCCCTTGGACGCTCCGGATTCAGCCATGACTTGAGGATAACCGCGCCGGGCGAGGGCGCCCGGGGGGGCGCGACAGGGGTGGCTCTGCCGACCCACCGGGGTGGCGCGGCCTAGGCTCCCCCTATGGCTGAGGCACCCCTGTCGGGCTCGTCAGGGACCCCCTCACCTGCGGCGACCCTCCTGGGGATCGCCGACGCCCTTGCTCCCCTCACGGCGCGATTCGCCGAAGCCGGGCATGAGTTGGCCCTCGTGGGCGGCCCTGTCCGCGACATCATGCTTGGGCGACCCGGGGTCACCCATGACCTCGATCTGACCACCGATGCCCGTCCTGAGCGCATTGAGGAGCTCGCGCGGGGATGGGCCGATCACGTCTGGGACGTGGGCATGCGCTTCGGCACGGTGGGTGCCCGCAAGGGCGACCATCACCTCGAGATCACGACGTATCGGTCCGAGTCCTACGACCCTGACTCGCGCAAGCCCGAGGTGACGTTCGGTGACACGCTCGCCGGTGATCTCGCTCGGCGCGACTTCACGATCAATGCCATGGCTGTGCGCCTGCCCAGCCTGGAGTTCGTCGATCTGCACGACGGTATGCGTGATCTCTCCGATCGCCTGCTGCGCACGCCCATCGCGCCGGAGGAGTCCTTCGGTGACGATCCCCTTCGCATGCTGCGGGCGGCCCGCTTCGTCTCCCAACTCGGCTT
>CAZLZC010000121.1:0-6656 GCA_964563825.1 uncultured Actinomyces sp. | reverse complement strand
TGCGGTCGAGTACGAAGTGCGCAAGGTCGACGTCAGGGCGACCGGCCCGATCCCGGAAGACGGCCTGCTCGTCGTCTCGGAAGATCGCGAGGTGGATGTCGTCGATCGACCTAGCGCTGCTCAGGAGCGCTGGCCACCACGAGTCAGCGAAGTCCTGGGCCTCGTCCACCACGAATGCGTCGAAGCGCTGGCCCGGGTCCATGCCGGATGCGGCGTCGATCATCTGTTTCGGGATCTCGATATCCCAGTAGTCCTGGTCGCTGTCCTGTGGAGCGACGATGCCCCAGCGGTGACCGAGTTGGTGGAAGGTCCCGATGAAGTCGGGCTGCTCCCTCCGAGGCATGTCGGCTGCCAGGGACTGGACGAGGGTGACCACTCCGCGACCGTAGGTCACGAAGGCGACGCGCTTGCCCTCCTTCGCCCAGCGTCGGGCTTGCTCAACGGCGAGCCAGGTCTTGCCTGTCCCAGCGGACCCCGTGACGACGTACCGAGGATTCGGAGAGACGAAGGACAGGAGAGCCTCCTGCTCAGCTGCGAGCTCCTCCACGCGGGCCAGTCGGCGCGCCACGCGCGAAGGGATCTCCTCGGGTGAGGGAGGTCCCAGCAGTAGCTCGATGGCGTCCTCCACCCAGCCCTCGGCCGGCACCGGAGTCTCGTTGTGACGGCTCCCCAAGCGCTTCTCGATGAGCTCCGCGGCGTCGGGCAGTTCCTCTTTGCCGATGAGGACGTCGCGGTGTCCCTGGGGTCCCATTGATCCCGTGATGGTTGTGTGGGGGAAGCATGCGAGCCATGTTGCGCGTAGCGGCCCTCGCGACCACGAGGGCTGGTGCTTGATGTAGCGGCATAGGGAGTGCATCTGCTCCATCGCGCGAGTGAAGGGATCGATCTGCCGATCTCCGTGAGCATCGGCCTGATTGACCTTGCCGTTGGCGTAGGAGATCTGACCACCCTTGACCTCGATGACCGCTGCCCCACGCTCGGGCATCAGCACGAGTAGGTCGATCTCGATGTCGCCATCGACCGGGTCGGTGATTCGTATGCCGTGCAGCAGTGCATCGCCGTCGCGAAGCTGGCCCTTGATCGTTTTCCAGGCTTGGCGCTCAGACTCCGTAACGAAGTCTGGCTGCTCCGGATGCAGAAATACCCCCATGGGTTGAAAGTAGCGCCCGGTGCTTTTGTCTCGCACGAATTGGCAGGGATCAACGGCGGGACTTCCCGTTTGGGCTCTGGGGGCGAAAGCTCCGGTACTGTGGAGGAGATCAGTCCTGGAGCCGCGAGCCCGGACTTGCATCGGGGGAGGCATGAATGACTGCGTTCGGGTTGCGTGAGTTCCGGATCATCAGACGGTCTGATGATCTGCAACTTGAGGCACTTGCCGCTCGACCGAATCTTCCTGAGGCTGCATTCTGGGAACTGGCATGTAGCCGATCGAGGGGGGGCTTGCTGACGACTCGGCTGGCCAGAAATCCCACGGCCCCGGCTGAAGCCCTCGCCGTCATGGCGAGGGATGCGCGGGCGTCTGTCCGCATGTGGGTCGCAGCCAACCCAAACACACCAGCCCCATCGCTGGTTGATCTGTCTGATGATTCTGATGCCAGCGTGACGGCTTCAGTGGCAGGGAATTCTGCCGCCCCCGTGGACCTGCTCCTCGATATGTCTACCGCTCCGAGGTTTCGCACCCACATTGCGGCTAATCCAGCAGCCCCGGGCGAGTTGCTGCGCGCGTGGTTGCAGCAGGCCGTTGGGCCGGGCGCGGCGCAGATGGAGTGGAACTTGCTTGCGGCCCTGAGTGGTAATGCGGCCGCCCCTCAGGATGTCCTAGACGCCTGCGTGGAGATTTCCCGTGAGAGGGAGAATGAGGAGGATTCCCTGGCCGAGAACAGAGAGTCCATCCGCGTCGGATTGGCTTTCAATCCGCGTGCTTCCCGCGAGCTTCTCGCGACGCTTGCCGATGACATGTGGCGTGTCGTGCGGGCGAATGTTGCCGCGAACCCGAGCGCCCCACTAGAGATAATCGCCCAGTTGGCGAAGGACGAGGAGGAGGAAGTGCGTCGAGGTGTCGCAGTCAACTCATCGACTCCGGCCGAGACTTTGACGGAGCTCCATGACGCCGAGCCCGGGAACTCGTACGTCCATGAGGACTTGGCAGCAAATCCTCGCCTTCCCGCCTACTTCATCCGGCGATACGTAAGTGAGTTCAAGCGCCCAGTCATCGCAAATCCCGCCTTGGCCGACTCCGATGTCTGGGATTTCCTTGAGCGGATGCTCGAATTCCAGTCGAGTAGCGAGACCTTCCCGTGGCTCGCCGATAAATGACGAGAAGCAGCCGATTCGGGACTTCTGGCGATTGGTCGGCAAGTTCGGCACGTCTGCGGGCTCGAAATCTGTGATCTCGTGGCCTCCGAGAGTGCCGTGGCCGAGCATTACCTGATCAGCCAGGCCATGAGGTATCGAGATCTGCTTCTGCGATCCGGGCAGCCTCTGGCAGAGCGACACCAACGCGAACACCAACGGGCTGCTCCGGCAGTACTTCCCTAAGGGAACCGACCTGTCTCGCGTCACGCCATCGGACCTGGAACGATTCGAAAGCGAGATCAACGCTCCACGCAGCAAGTCCCTCGGAGGGAGAAGCGCTGAGAACGTCTTTTGTCGACTCAGGGCCATACTTGACCCGCATCGTTGCGACGACCAGTAGAAGCCGCCCGTCACCAGGGGGGGTCAAGTTCCAGCAGGTGTTGACAATGAGCATCCCGCACGGCTTCCCTATCGCTGATGGCTCGCCACGAGGGAACAAAGGCACCAGTTTTGCAAGTCCATTCGGCCTCGGGGGTAGAAGGCGTGCTGGCGGCCCTGGACATGAACCGCACTGCCTCCCCAGATCTCCTTGCGCTTGCGTTGCTGGCGCGTCAGGCAAAGGAATCCTGACAGCGCACTGTCTGTCAGACCCCCCTGGGACACTGAAGGTGCTCGAGAAGACGGCGCCAAGCCCTCCGGCTGGCCGTCTGCCAACCGCCCGCTCACGCACGGTGGCCCCGGAGGAAGAGCAGCCGTCCCCAGCCGGCGGGCGGAACGTTCGAGCTCCGGGGGTGTCTATGTCATCGATGCACGACTGGGACGCCGGCAGCGTCCTCACTCTTGTCCTGGGATTGATCGCCACGATCGCCCTGGGTGCCGCTCTTGTCTTGGCCGTCCGTGACTGAGCGGTGGCAGGATTTCACTCACGCAGAAGGGATCCACATGACCACGCAACTGACCGAGCGGTACGCCGACGCCGTCGCCTACGCCGCCACCGCTCATGCCGCCCAGCGCCGCAAGGGCACCGACAGCCCGTACGTCTCCCACCTGCTCGCGGTCTCCGGCTCGGTGCTCGAGGCCGGGGGAGACGAGGACCAGGCGATTGCCGCGCTGCTCCATGACGTCGTCGAGGACCAGGGTGGCATGCCACGAGCCGAAGACGTGCGCGCCAGGTTCGGCGACCGCGTTGCCGGCATCGTTCTGGGCTGCAGCGACTCGACTGTCGAGGACCGCAAGGACAAGCTGCCCTACGTCGAGCGCAAGGCGGCTCACATCGCCCACCTCCGCGAGGCCAGCGATGACGTCCTGCTCGTCACCGCGGCCGACAAGCTCCACAACGCCCGAGCGATCCATACCGACCTGCTGATCGACGGCCCCGACATGCTCAAGCGCTTCAATGGCGAGCCCGGCCAGATCCTCGCCTACTACCGGTCGATCCTCGACGTGCTGGAGTCCCGCGGCGTCGCACCGGTGCTGGTCACCCCTCTGCGGTGCACCGTCGATCAGATCGCCGACCTTCTCCCCTAATCTGGGCCCACACTTGGACGATGGGGGTGTCCGTGTTCGGGGAATTCGATGCACTAGCAGCCAACGACGAGGGATTCCGGCTGCTCAAGCAGGGCCGGGTCGACGAGGGCCTCGCACTTCTCGCCGACAGTGCTCGCGCCGGTGTCCCGTGGGCGCTGGCCACCCACTCCTGGCAGCACCTCATCAGGGACAACCCCCGTGAGGCGCTTGACCTCGCTCAGACGGCGCTGCCGGCCTGTCGGGCATGGATCGAGTCGATCCACGACGATCCGGATCTCGTCGAGTCCGCGAGCTACCAGCTGATCAACGCGCGGAGCAATCTCGCCCTCTGCGGTCTCGCCCTGGGCTACCCACCGGCGGAGGCGCTCGCCGTCTGGGAAGAGGGCATCGGCGCGGGTCACGCGGAGTCGGCGTTCTACCCGGCGATCGTCGCCTATCGCTCGGGCAATTCGATTGCGGCCAAGGGTGCGGGATCGGCGCTCCCCGTTCCCGTGCTCGCCGGCCTTCGCGCCAGCTTCGAGGAGGATGCGCTCGATCCATCCACATGGTTCGCCGCATGGTGCGCCGACGGGCTTGCCCTACTCGGGCTCGTCGGTTTCCAGCCGCCGTCGGTGTCGCGCCTCGAGATCGACCGGATGCTCGCCCTGCCGGAGGTAAGGAACTCGGGAGAGCTCTCCACCGAGGACTGGGAGACCCTCGGCCTCGTCCACCAGGGGGACCGGGACGCGACCGAGCGGGGGTTGCGGAGCCTGGCCGAGTCCGGCCGACCGGTGTCGCACCCGGCGATCATGGAGTTGGGAACCCTCCTCCTGGACACCGGACACTTCCTGTCCTCTCGTTACCGGGAGGGCTGGGACATGCTCGTCGCGAGCCTGAACGCACCCTTCCGCGATGTCGTCGCGGTCGCTGCGTGGAACATCTCGGCCGAGTTCAGGCGCTACGGCGACGCGGGATCCGCGGAGCACTTCGGCCAACTCGCACTGGAACTAGGCGATGCGACAGCCCTGGCGCACTACATCCGGGTCGCTCAGGAGGAGGGGGACATGGACAGGGCGCGCCAACTCGCCCTGCGAGCGGAGGGCCTGGGAGGTATGTCCCCAGCCTCCGCTGCCGCCCGATCCGTGCTGACCCTCGAGACCGCCGCGGCCAGCAACCCTCACGTCCGGGAGTGGTTCGCCGCTGCCCAAGGGTCGCTCCCGGCGGCGCTCGTCGCCAGCGAAGCTCCGATCTACGCCTGGCGCGGCGATTACAACGTGGACGTCGCCCGTGCTGCGATCGCGACCGACTACTTCGAGAGCTGCGAGCTTGCCTGCTACTTCGAGCACGTGCCCGGCGATTGCGATGACTGCGGGCGCGTGTCGGAGAAGTTCCTCTTCGTCGCCTCCGGCGCGGGCGACGGGGGGTATTCGGCGTTCGAGCTCTATTCACCTTCCGGAGAGTCCGTTGGTGTGTTCACGGCGTTCATGGATGTCATGGCTGGCCGGCCTTTCGTCGGAGCGGTCGCGGATCTGGGGGAGTGGCTGGACTCCTCGGCTCCGCTCTTCCTGGGGACGATCGACAGCCAGGGCCTCATCACCCTGGGCGATGCGGCGATGTCGTCCGACGGGCGCGACGTCTCGGTCGACTTCGAGATGGCTCCCGGGACCTACGCGGTGGTCTGCTGGGTGGGTCGGGGGCCGTCGGGGGATGAGCTGCTACCCGTCGCGTTCGCGGCAGGCACCGGCGCCTTGGGCGAGATCATCGCCCTCGGCGATCAGGGACTGCCGAGACAACATCGGGATCGGCTCATCGCCTCCATGTGGGGGGCTCCTGGTCGCAATGTGTTCGCCCTCATGGGCGATATCCGCCCGGAAGTCCTGTCTCACAACTACGAAACCCTGAAGGATGCCGATCCTGCGAGGGCGCAGTCCTACGCACTGCAGTGGGCCGAGCGCGACGAAGCGCAGGACGCCCGCGCCTTCGCGGCGGAGACGTTCGGCTGCGGCTCACTGGACGTGCTCGAGGCCTTGGAGTCCCGAGGTTGGCTCGAGCCTGATCTGCCCTGGTGGCGACCCGACATGGCGCGCGATCCACGAGACGTGTGGGCCAGAGTCCTCGCGGCTCGCGATCCGCTCATGCCGCCGACCGAGCAGGCATGCGGTGACGTCGTGTGGGTACGCCGTGCTGCGGCCCGGCACCCCCGGCTCGCCCCGGACCTCGCTGCTGTCCTCGCACGCGACCCCGACCTGCGTGTGCGGTTGAACGTTGCTCGCAATCCGGTGACGCCCGCGGAGCTGCTCGCGGAGATGACGGGCTCGCCTGACGTCGTTGTCGCATCGGCTGCGGCATCCAGCGAAGCGTGCCCACCGGAAGTTCTGGTCCGACTCGCCCGCACGGGCCGGTGCGCCTACGCCGTAGCAGCCAATCCCCATACGCCCACCGATGTGGTGGAAGCGTTGGCGGGCAATTCCTCAGCCTTCGCGCGAGCATGCGTCGCCGGACAACACGGCATCTCGGCCACGACGCTTATCCTTCTTGCAGCCGATCCCCACCAGTCGGTTCGCTCCGCCGTAGCGAGCAACCCAGGGATCGACGCCTCCACGGCCGCGCAACTCTCCCGCGACGAGGACGAGTGGGTCCGCAGGGCCGTCGCCGGCAATCCGAATGTGCCGGCGGACGTGCTCGCGAACCTGACGCTCGATCCCAGCGAGGTCGTCCGCGAGGCCGCAGCAGGCAATCCCCACGCGACAGAGGAGAGCCGTGCCCAGGCCTCGCTGCTCGGGACCCCCTTGCAGCCCCGAGACGGTGGTCTCGGGGCGAGCAAGGGGCTGGGCGCGAGCACAGGACTCGGTGCT
>CAZLZC010000120.1:0-6684 GCA_964563825.1 uncultured Actinomyces sp. | reverse complement strand
CATCGCGTAGTCCTCGTCACCACTGGCGACGGAGGCGATCTGGGCCAGGGACAGGATGCCGGTGCCGCAGGAGTACTGCGGGTTCGAGTCGCAGGTCGGGTTGGCGAAGTCCTTGACGTAGTCGCGGCCGGTCAGGGTCCGGTATGCGTCATCAGGGGTCAGTGCCGGATCGGTCGCCGCGAGCAACGCGGCTCCCGCGGAGACATGGGCCGCGGCGATCGAGGTGCCGAAAGAGGTGGATGCCCCTGGAGCTTCCGGGGCGGTGGTGCCGGTGTTGGACGACGTCGGCACGGGCTGGGTGCTGTCACCACCGGGTGCGGCGAGATCGATGACGGGGCCGTAGTTCGAGTACGCCGCGCGGGTGCCCGCACTCGTGGTCGCGGCCACGGTGATGACGCCGTCGCAGTTGCCGGGTGCGTAGTTGGCCGCGTCATCGGCCGCGTTGCCCGCAGCGGCGACCAGGATCGATCCGCGCTCACGCGCTCCATCGATCGCCGCCTGGAGCGCGACCGGGCACATGGCCTCCACGGCAAAGGACAGGTTGATGACCTTGCTCGGGGTCGCGTTGGCCGGAACCCCATCGATCGACCCGCCGGACGCCCAGGTGATGGACGCGGCGATGTCGCTCAGCAGGCCGCCGCGCCACGACAGTGCGCGCACGGGCTGGATGCTGGCACGGGGGGCGACGCCGGCGATGCCCTCGCCGTTGCCCGCCGATGCGGCGATGATGCCGGCCACCTTGGTGCCGTGCCAGGAGGAGTGGCGCGTGGGCGCGACCATGCGCCAGTCGCCCGGATCAGCCGGATTGCCATCTCGTCCCACCGAGCCGTACGTCGCTTCGTCGACGTAGTCACCGTCAAGAGCCACAGCATCGCCATTGAGGGTGCGGGTCGATGCCAGCTGCTCCGGGCTGGACACGAAGTCGTAGCCGTCGACGACCTGGCCGTCGAGATCAGGGTGGTCCGTGATGCCGGTGTCGATCACCGCCACCGTGACCCCTTCGCCTCGCGGACCGGCCCACGCGTCGGTCATCGCATCGGCGCCGTCACCGATCGAGATGCCGTAGGTGTCCCAGAGGTTCCACTGGTCGGAGGAGTACTCCGGGTCGTCAGGCACCGCGACCGGCGTGGCGAGCGGCGGCTCGGATGACTCGACGGCGGGCTCCTGCAGGTCCGTGTCCTCTGCAGTGAAGAGGAAGAGGTCGGGCTCGGCGTAGATGATCTCCGGCTGCCGCGTGAGCTCCGCAGCGATCTCCTGCGCCGTCGAGATATCGACCGCCTCGGTGAACTCGACGACGTGCGAGCCCTCGCTTACCTCCTCGCCAGCGACCAGGCCCACCGCATCGATCGCGTCCGCGCCGGGCACAGCGCCTTCGGGTGAGGGCGCCTGCACTGTGGAGGAGTAGGTGACGATGACACCGGCCACTTCACCTTCGACACCGGTAGTGGGCCGCCCCGAAGCGGGCGCCGAGGCCGGGCCGGATCCGCTGTCCGTGGCGGCGTAAACAGTGAACGTGTAGTCGACGCCATTGCGCAGGCCATCGACCGTGACAGACCGGGCATCCCCGGGCACGCGCACGACGCGCGGGCCGACGTCGAGCAGATCGGATGCGGCCTCGACGTAGAAGGTGACATCGCCGTCTCCGAGCACCTCATCGGACCATGCCCACGAGACCTGCGCGGAATTCATGGCGGCCGTGACGCCCACATCGGTGGCTGCCGCAGGACACAGAACCGGTGCCGCTGGCTCGCTCACCTCCGCCGATGGCTCCGGCGACGGCGAAGCGATGTCGCTGGGCTCGGGGGACGGCGATGGGCTAGGCGGTGGGTCGATCACGCGGACGGGGGCCTCGACGCGCCAGGTCGTGGGGACGGAGTCGATGACCGTCTCGACCAGTGCTACCTGGACGATGTAGATCTCCGGCGCCAGATCCCCCGGGAGTGACACCGTCTCGTCGAGCGACCCCTCCTGGTCGACAAGGAACTCGCCGAGAACCGTGTCACCGGGGAAGAGGCTGACGCGCACTCCACTGGGGACGTGCGCTTGGTCGATCTGGAGGCGGAGCGCATCGCCGGACACGCGCTCTGCCAATGGATCCCAGGCGATGCCAGGACTGTCCGCCTCCAGCCAATCGCCTGTCACGGTCAGCGACGGTGGTGCTCGCGAAGAGACAGTGTCGTCAGCGGCGTACCACGCGAGCACACTCGTGTCGTCGAACGGCGCGGCATCCACGCGCCATGGCCACACGGGCATCTCCGTGGCGGTGGGATCCGGCTCAGGTGTCGCTACCGCTGACGCGGAGGGTTCGGGATCCGGCTCTGCGGTGAACTCGGGCGACGCGCTCGGCTCCGGAGAGGGGGCGACGTCGATCGTCGGCTCCGCCACGGGTTCGGACACCTCCGCACCTGCGGGACCGACTCGGTCCTGGGACGGGGCCGGCACGCAGGACTCGGGGATCTCCACAATCGGGGTCAACTCCGACGGCGACGACCCTGGCTCCTGTGCCCTCGCAAGGGAGGTGCTGGTGAGGCTCCCGAGAAGGATCAAGGCAGCAACGAGCGCAGTGGATCTGCGCCAGATGCGCGCCACCACCCTCGTGACCTTGAGCCGGGGGGACTTCACGGCGGGACCAGCTCCTTGCTCGGCGAGACGACCCCCGAATCTATGGGAAGCCCCCCTGCCGTGTCCCATCGGTCGGGAAGGCCCCCTCACGAGGGGGCGCAAACCCTCTAGGGCAGCCCCGCCCTCGCATGGGAGGGGACGGGGAATGTCCGAATCGCCCCCACCGATGCGAGGGCTGGACTCACACCTTGACGAGTGCCTTGCGCCACGCCATCACGAGCAGCGCCAGGCCGATCACCGGGATCGCCGCCACCGCGCACAGCACCCCATAGGAACTGAACGCGACCACGAGTCCGGCAACCGCTCCCCCGACTGCTCCGGCGACATTCATCACCAGATCCGATAGCCCCTGCACCGACGGACGCTCGACCGCACCGACGTCGTCGACGAGAAGGGTCGATCCCGCGATGAGCGTGCACGACCAGCCGAGACCCAGCAGGAAGAGCCCGATGCCGAGCAGCCACACATCGTCGCCTGCCGCGAACCCGGACAGCACACACGAGACGAGCAGGATCACCACGCCCGTGACGATGATGGGAATGCGGCCGAATCGATCGACGCCCCAGCCGACGACTGGCGAGAGGGCATACATCCCCGCCACGTGCACGCTGATGACCAGGCCTATGAGTGTGAGCGTGACGTCGACGTGCGCCATGTGGATGGGCGTCATCACCATCACCATGACCATCGCGACATGGCCGATTGCGATGGCGCTCATGCCGAGCAGTGCCCCGCGATTGCCTCTCAGGTGGACGATGCCGTCGCGCAGCCGCGGCTTGACGAATTCGCGCTGCGCCTCGGCGTCCTGCTGGGCGCGCATCTGGGCCGCGAGGATGTAGGGATCAGGGCGCAGGAAGAGGAGCAGCACCAGGACGGCGATCACCAGCGTGACGGCCGTGATGACATAGGGACCAGCCAGCTCTGGCAGGCCGAGCGATAGCCCCAGCCACCCCGCTGGCTGGAGGAGATTGGGCCCGAGCACGGCGCCGATGGTCGCTGCCCACACGACGTAGGAGAGCTGACGCCCGCGCTTGTCATCCTGTGCAAGGTCGACGGCGGCGTAGCGGGCTTGATAGCCCGATGCGGAGGCGACGCCGACGAGCAGGCAGCCGAGGAGGACGAGCACGATGTTGAGCCACAGTGCTCCCGCAATGACGACGAGCGCACCGACCGCACCCAGGCCGTAGCCGAGCGTCAGCGAGGCGCGTCGCCCCTTCGACAACGCGACCCGCGCGAGTGGCAAGGCGAGGAGTGCCGCACCCAGGACCCCGAAGGTCTGCGCGAGCCCGGCCATCGCCTCACTGCCCGACACCGATGCGGCGATGAGCGACCCCGCCGCGACGGATCCGGCGATCGCGATGCCGCCGAAGACCTGGCTGATCGACAGCACACCGACGGTGCGGCGCTGGATCGCCGGGATGTCGATCTCAGGCGTGGTGGCGGTCATCGTGACGGACGCTAGACCATGGGTGTCAACGCAGGAGCGAGGGCACGTCGACGACCCCGCACACGGCCTCCCAGATCTCGCGCGTCTCGATGCCCGCGGCGATGGCCTGCTCGACCGTGCGCCCGTCGAGGGCCGAGAGGGAGTAGTCACGCGCCCAGGAGCGGGCGTAGTCCGGCCCGAAGAGGGCGTCCATCCGCTCCCAGAAGTCCGTCAACCGCACGGGGTCATCCTTCCTTACCCGGCCAAACCGCCTACGAGTCCCACGGATTCACGAGGCTCACTGGCGTGTCGCCGAAGTCGCGCACATTGCGCGTGGCAAGCACACACTCGTGCGTGATGCACACTCCGGCTATCAACGCATCTGCCAGGGTCATCGGTCGACCGGCGCTCCTCCGCGCGGCGAGGAGCGCTCCCGCGACCTCGGCCTCGTCGGCACCGATAGGGAGAACACGATCAGCCCAGGACTCCTGAAGACGCTGCCACGCCGATGACAAGTCGGTGCGTCGAGCGCCATCAGGAAGCAAGGCAATGCCGTAGGCCAACTCGGCGACGGTCACTGCCGTGAGACGCAAGGACAATGGATCCTGGTGTTGCAGCCACTCCATCACCGCAGCGCTCGGAGATCGGGACAGCGCTTCGGAGATGACGTTGGTGTCGAGGACGATCACGCGAACGGCTCTCGCAGTCCCCCCTCGCGCGAAGGCATCTGGAGTTCCTCCCCATCGAGGATTCCTCTCATCTCGCTCAACACGTCGAGCAGGCTGCGCTCCATCGGGGAGTCGACGGCGGCCGTGAGGATGGCGCGAGCCTCGGCCTCCATCGAACGACCGTGCAGGGCAGCCCGGACGCGCAACTTGTCGCGAACGCCCTCATCGAGATTGCGGATCGTCATCACTGCCATGCCGTCATTGTTGTCATTGACTGCATTGCCGTCAATCAAGAGCTGGTAGCCCTCGGGACGCCAGACGTGTCCTCCTCCACGAAGATGGGCCGGTGCCCGACTTCTCCCCCGCGACCCGAGCGTGGTTCGAGGCGGCGTTCGCCGCTCCGACCCCGGCTCAGTCGCTCGCCTGGGAGTCGATCGGGGCCGGGCGCGACACCCTCGTCGTCGCACCCACCGGCTCGGGCAAGACCCTCGCGGCCTTCCTCTCGGCCATCGATGATCTGGTCCGCGATCCCGTCGCGCGCGACTCGGTCACCGGCCCGCGCGTCCTCTACATCTCTCCGCTCAAAGCGCTCGCCGTAGACATCGAGCGCAATCTGCGCGCACCCCTCGCCGGAATCCAACGCGAGTCGCAACGCCTGGGACTCGACGTGCCCGACATCCGCGTCGGCGTGCGCACAGGTGACACCCCCGCGGACGAGCGACGGCGCATGACGGCCTCCCCACCCGACATCCTCATCACGACACCGGAGTCGCTCTTCCTCCTCCTCACCTCGCAGGCGCGATCGATCCTCGGTGATGTCCGCACCGTCATCATCGACGAGGTGCACGCCCTCGCCGGCACCAAGCGCGGCGCGCACCTCGCGCTGTCGCTCGAGCGCCTCGACGCGCTCAAGGACAGGCCGGTCCAGCGCATCGGCCTCTCCGCGACGGTCCAGCCGCACAGCGAAGTGGCGCGCTTCCTGCGTCCCCAGGGCGAGGTGGCGATCGTCGCTCCCCCGGCCGAGAAGGCGTGGGATCTCTCCGTAGTCGTACCCGTTCCCGACATGACCGCGATGGGCGAGGAACTCGACATCGACGGGTCGGCAGCCGCCGACCCTCGACGCACGACGATCTGGCCACATGTCGAGGAGCGCGTCGTCGACCTGGTGTCGCAGGAGCGCTCGAGCATCGTCTTCGCCAACTCCCGCGGCCTGGCCGAGCGACTCACCGGCCGACTCAATGAGGTCGCCGAAGAGCGCGGCCTCGAACTACCCCTGGCTCGCGCCCATCACGGATCGGTGAGCCGAGAGCAGCGCGCGATCATCGAGGAGGATCTCAAGGCCGCACGGCTTCCCGCGGTGGTCGCGACGTCGACGCTCGAACTCGGCATCGACATGGGCGCGGTCGATCTCGTCGTACAGGTCGAGTCACCACCCTCGGTCGCGAGCGGATTGCAGCGCGTGGGCCGCGCCGGCCACCAGGTGGGAGCGATTAGTCGAGGCGTGATCTTCCCGAAGTACCGCGGCGACCTGCTGCAGGCAGCCGTCGTCGTCGAGCGCATGCGTGCGGGCGCGATCGAGCCACTCGCCGTGCCGACCAACCCCCTCGATGTGCTCGCCCAGCAGGTCATCGCCATGGTCTCCATGGACCCCTGGGACGTCGAGGAGCTCTACGACGTCGTACGCCGCGCCGCGCCCTATCGCGACCTGCCCCACGACGCCTACATCGCCGTCCTCGACATGCTCTCGGGCAAGTACCCCGGCGACGACTTCGCCGAACTCAAGCCGCGCATCGTGTGGGACCGCGCGACCGGCGAGCTCACCGCGCGCCCCGGGGCCCAACGGCTTGCTGTCACCAGCGGCGGCACGATCCCTGACCGCGGCCTCTACGCCGTCTATCTCATCGGCACCACCTCGCGCGTCGGCGAACTCGACGAGGAGATGGTCTACGAGTCGCGGGTGGGCGATGT
>CAZLZC010000119.1:3882-6687 GCA_964563825.1 uncultured Actinomyces sp. | reverse complement strand
GATTCGGGCGCCGTGCTTCTCATCACCATCGGGATGTTCGTCGACGTGGCGAAGGAGGCAGCCGAGGGCACCGCGGTCGAGGACATCGTGGTCATCGGGGACGCACCGGAAGGGACGCTTCCTGTCACGGCACTCCTGGGCGAGCCCATGGCGCAGGTCGCGGTCGATACCCGCGAGCACGTGGTCGTGCTGCCCTACTCCTCCGGGACGACGGGATTCCCCAAGGGCGTCATGCTCACCCACCGCAATCTCGTCGCCAACTTGTGCCAGATCGAAGCCGGCTTGGCGGTGGACGAGGATGAAGTTGCGCTCGCCGTGCTCCCCTTCTTCCACATCTACGGCATGCAGGTCCTCATGAACGGCCTGCTCGCCCAGGGCATCACCATCGTCACGCTGCCCCGCTTCGATCTCGAACAGGCCCTGGGGATCATCCAGGAGCGTCGGGTGACCCGATTCTTCGCGGTGCCCCCCATCATTCTGGCGCTGGCGAAGCATCCTGTGATTGACAACTACGACCTGTCGTCCCTGCGGCAGGTCTTCTCCGGGGCGGCGCCACTTAGTGCCGAGCTCGCACTCGAAGCGGGTGCACGGATCAACTGCGAGGTGGTTCAGGGCTATGGCATGACGGAGCTCAGTCCGGTGTCGCATCTCACGCCGCAGGGGCACTTCAAGGCCGGGACTTCGGGGGTCACGGTGCCCAACGCGGAGTGCCGCATCGTCGATCCCGTCACCGGCGAGGATCAGCCTGTGGGTGGCGAGGGCGAGTTGTGGGTGCGCGGGCCCATGGTGATGAAGGGCTATCTCAACAACCCCGAAGCCACCGCAGCCACGATCGATGCGGATGGCTGGCTGCACACCGGAGATGTGGGCTTTATCGACGCCGACGGCCACCTCACCGTCGTCGATCGCGTGAAGGAGCTCATCAAGGTCAAGGGCTTCCAGGTGGCCCCGGCTGAGCTGGAGGCCCTGCTCCTCACCCATCCCGCGGTTGCCGACGCTGCGGTCATCGGTATCCCTGATGATGAGTCGGGGGAGTTGCCCCGGGCCTTCATCGTCCTCAAGCCCGGTCAGGAGATCGAGCCCGCCGACATCACCGACTTCACCCGTCAGCACGTGGCGACGTACAAGGTGGTGCACGACGTGGTCTTCACCGACGCCATCCCCAAGTCCCCCTCGGGCAAGATCCTCCGCCGGATGCTGCGGGATCAGGGGGCCTGAGCCAGGAGGGATCCTGAGCCTGCGCCTGTGATGGCGCTCACAGTCGCGACGCGCCGAGTGCGGGCAGCCGCCCCTCAGGGCGACTTAGCTCCACTCGGTCCCCCATAATGCTGTGAACGCAAAAGCCGCCATAGCCCCAGGAGGACCCGTGCGACCCGCCCGCCTCGCGATCGTCGCTGTAGCCGCGGCTCTCGCGGCCGGCCTCGTGCAGGCCCCGGCACTCGCGGAGACCTCGTCCCCGACGACGGCTCCCGCCTCGGGCAGCGGGCCGGCCTATGACGTGCCCACGGAGCCGCCGGTCGATCCGAGCCTTCTCGCTCCCACTGACCTCAAGGCGACGACGGGCGCTGGCTCCGTCACCATCACCTTCACGCCCCCTGCCACTACCAAGGCGATCGTCAATTACGAGTGGTCTGACCAGGGCGGCAAGTGGGTCCGCTTCGATCCTTCCGTGACGGCAAGCCCCGTGACGATTACCGGCATCCAGGTCGGGCAGCCCTACTCCGTGGCATTGCGCGCGGTGACCGCCGATGGCGTCGGTGCGGCATCTGATCCTGTTGACTTCAGGATCGAGCCGCCCCCGCCTCCGGTGCGTACCGTCGTCTTCGAGGTTGACGGTCAGCCGCTTGGCAAGCCCTCGGGCGCCAAGGTGATCACGCTCAAGCCTGGTGCTGTGCTGAAGCTTCGCAACGTGCCCGAGGGATCGACGATCCAGGTGGTCGACAAGAAGGACGCGTCCTTCTCCATGCTCGTGAGGGAGACCACCAAGGCCCGTACGTGGGTCACCGATCCGCTGCCTCCTGCGCGCCGGCTCTGGGTCACGGTCACCGATCCGTCGGGTGCGCCGGTCCCGGGCGGGCGCACCAACTTCAAGATGGGTCGGGCCGAGAAGACCTTCACCCTCGACGTGTGGCCCAAGGGCACCGACATGGGCTCGGGTGTGCCGCTGGTCGTGGATTTCGGTATCCCCATCACCAATAGGGAAGCCGTCGAAAAGGCGCTCATCGTGACCTCCGACAAGGATTTCGGTGAGGCCGGATGGTTCTGGGTCGACTCTCAGAAGGCCGTCTTCCGCCCGCGCGACTACTGGCCCGCACATGCCACGATCACCCTCAATGCCAACCTCAGCTCGGTCGAGGGGGCCAAGGGTGCGTATGGACCGAAGGTCTCGTCCAGCTTCAAGACCGGTGACCAGGTCGTGCTCAAGGTCAACCTCACGAAGCACACGATGAAGTACACCCGCAATGGCGTGCAGGAGCATGTGTTTGACATCTCCGGCGGCAAGGCGGGGTGGCTGACCGAGTCGGGCACCAAGATCCTCACGGCACACATCCCCGACAAGCGGCTCTACAACCCGGACCCTGAAGAGGGATGGGATGTCACCGTCAAGTGGGCGATCCGTGTGAATGACAACGGTGAGTACATCCACGATGCGACCTGGAACTACAGCCTCGGCTACGCAAACACGTCGCACGGTTGCACCAACATGTCCTACGCAGACATGGGCTGGCTCTTCCGCAATACCAAGTTCGGCGATGTCGCTGAGTACACCGGCAGTCCCGACAAGATGGGCACGGACGACTACCT
>CAZLZC010000119.1:0-3782 GCA_964563825.1 uncultured Actinomyces sp. | reverse complement strand
TCGATGAGCGCCAAAACGACGCTTGGGGTCGGCTCTCGGCCGATAGAAGCGTCCCGAAGGGTCGTTTTCGCTCGCATTCCCCCTCGTTCCAAGCGACACGCGTGATCTGGACCACGCCCTTAGACCCCCTCGACCCTGCGGCCCGGCCCCTCATGTCACCGTTTACATGGCCCTCACGAGGGGCCGCGGGTCCAGGCCCGAGCGCTGGTCGACACATGGCCATCGGTCGGGCCGGGCGCCAGCCCTGGGCCCGAAGGGAAGGATGAGCCATGTTTGGACGCAAGAAGCAGAACGACGGAGAACTGACCTTCCGCCAGCTGTGGGACCGTGAGCGTGAGCGCGCGATGACCCCGGCCGAGCGCGCGGAGATCGACGCGATCTTCTCCCGCTACGCCTGAGCCAGCAGGCTCACCAGTAGTGGACGCGTGACAGGGGGGCCGTCCCGATAGGGGAGCACCTCAGCGGGCTCCCCTGCCAGGTCACGGCCTCCCCGTCCGCAGAGACGACGACCTCTCCCAGCACCCCGTGACGCACCATGTGGCTGCTACGCACGGTGCGGCATCCGCGCGTCACGATCATCGGCCGATCCAGCGGCGCTAGTGCTGCGGCTCGTGCATTCGTGATGATCGATCCGAGTCCTCGTGGCGCCCGTCCGAGCGCGCCGAACTGCTCAGCGAGCCGTAGCGGCTCTGCACCGTCGATGGTTGCGTTGGGGTCACCGGTTGCCCCCCAGGCGGGATAGCCCGCGACCAACACAAGTTGCGGCTTGGCCGCGAAGGATCGCGGATCCCACAGGACGATGTCTGCCCTGTGTCCCACGGCGAGTCGGCCCACTTCATGTGCGAGACCATGTGCGATTGCCGGGTTCACCGTGATCTTGGCGAGGTAGCGCAGGATGCGATCGTTGTCGTCGCCTGATGCATCGCCGCGATCGCCCGATTGGACGGCCTGCGCGTCGGCCATGGCGAAGGTCCGCCACCAGGTCTCGCCCGCGCGGCCCATGCCGAGGGCGTCGGACGAGGTGATGGGGATGACCCCGAGATCGTGAAGGCGGTTCTCAGCGGCCATCGTGGACTCGCGAATCCGCGCCCGTGCGATCTCCAGGTCGCTCTCTCGGTCGGAAGCGAGCCCGTGGCAGAAGAGCACCATGTCCAGGGTCTCCGCCGCGGCATTGAGTCCGTAAGGGATCGTCGGATTGGTCGACGAGGCGATGACGTGCTCCCGGCCCGCGAGGGTGAGTACGTCGGGGGCGTGACCTCCACCTCCCCCCTCGACGTGGAAGGCGTGGGCCACGCGCCCATCGAGCACGGCCAGGGTGTCGGCCACCGAGAGCGTCTCGTTGAGGCCGTCCGTGTGCAGGGCCACCTGGACGTCGATGTCATCGGCGACCCGCAGGGCGGTGTCGATCGTCATCAGGGTCGCGCCGGTGTCCTCGTGCACCTTGAAGCCGGCGATATGCGCGTCTGCGGCTTCGTCCAGTGCTGCGCGGCGCGCCGACGAGGCTCGGCCGAGGATCCCGACGTTGAGGGGCACGGCCTCGAGCGCCTCGCGGGCGACGCCGAGGAACCACGGTGAGTTGATGCCCACTCCCCAGACCGGGCCAGCTTCCTGGGCGAGCACCGTCGTGACGCCGGAGGAGATCTCGGACTCGAAGACGCGGGGAGCCATGGCGTGCACGTGGGTGTCGATGCCACCAGGAGTGACGATGAGCCCATCGGCGTCGACCACGACGGTGCCGGATCCGACGACGATGTCGACGTCATCGGATACGGCGGGGTTGCCCGCCCGGCCGATGCCGCTGATGCGACCCTCGCGTATTCCGATCGAGGCAACCCGCACTCCATCGACCGGGTCGAGCACGATGGCATTGGTGATCACCAGATCGCAGGACTCCCGTGTGGTCACCGGTGCCAGCCCGATTCCATCGCGACCCGTCTTGGCGAATCCGACGTGGAATTCATCGCCTGCGTCGGCGACGCGCTCGGGGATGCCCAAGCGCAGACCGGTCGCACCGAGGCGGATCACGTCACCGGGCTGTGGACCGTAGTTGCTCATGAGTTGGCATCCCGACGCTCGGCTACGAGGCTGGCCACAGCGCTGTCTGCCTGGTTGAGGTCGTTGACCTCGGCGCCACCGACGACGTCCAGGTAGCCGCATCGACGCAATGCCGCGAGTGCTCTCTCGCGCACCGCGGGGTCATCCACGGATCCCTCGACGACGCCGGTGTTGCCGACGATGACGCGCTCACCTCGCAGTTGCGTGGTGGGCAGGGTGGTCGACTCGCCTGCGGGAAGCCACACCGTGGTGCCGGCAGGCACTGCGAGGCGACGACCGAATGCGGCCTCACGGTCAAGGCGCAGTCGCGGATTTACTTCGGCGAGGTGGATGTGCGAACTGATCGCAATCGCTGTCGCGGCCTCATTGCGAATCTCGATCTCGAGGTCGCTCTCGGGTGTGGGGGAGCCCGCGTCGTCGCCGTGCGCGGCGTCCCATAGATCCGTGACGACGACGAGGCGGGTGCCATCGTCGAAGCGAGCCTCGACGCGTACGTCGGAGAGCAGGTCAGGCACCTGGGCCATCACATCGTCGCGGCCGAGGAGTTGACGTGCGCGCTCGCGCACGGTGGGTAGGTCGACTCCGTCGCGTGCCATTTCGCAGACCGCGTCAGCGATGTACGCCGTAGCCTCCGGAACGTTGAGGCGCAGGCCGCGTGCGCGCCGAGCGCGCGCCAACTCTCCCTGGAGGAAGAGGAGTAGGCGGTCGGACTCGCTAGGAGTGAGTGCCACGTCAGGTGCCGAAGGTGCGCACGCCGCGACGCCACGTGCCGCGAACGGGTATGGCGCCAATGGTCATCGGGTCGACGGACCGCGGGTCGGCATCGATCCAGACGACGTCGGCGCGCGCCCCCGGGCGGAGAATGCCGGCATCGTCCCGCCCCGACTGGAAGGCCACGCCAAGGGTGTAGGCGGCGAGAGCGTCATCGACGCTGATGCGCTCCTCGGGCATCCATGGCGGACCATCCGGGTCCATCTGGCGCGTGACCGCGACCTGGATCCCCTCGAGGGGCGCGAAGGTCGTCACGGGCCAGTCGCTGCCGAAGGAGATACGCGCCCCCATGTTGGCCAGCGTGGCCGTCTGGAACTGCCGGTGCGTGCGCTCCGGTCCCAGTCGCGGTGCGGTGAGCTCAGACTGCCAGGAGTCGTACTTGGACCAGTAGGGCTCGAAGTTCGCGATCACGCCGAGCTCGGCGAAGCGGGGCAGGTCGGGGGGATCCACGAGTTGGGTGTGCACGATGATCCACCGGCGGTCACGTGGCGGATTCACTCTCGCCGCGTTCTCCATGGAGTCCAGGGCCATTCGTACGCCCGCATCGCCGATGGCGTGGATGTGCGCGGTGAAGCCCATTGCGTCGATGGCGGTCACGGCCGCGGCCATCTCGCCGGGCTCCCAGTTGGGCATGCCCTTCCAGTGTGGGCAGTCGCAGAAGGGCTCGAGCATGGCACTGGTAGCAGATTCGATGACGCCATCAGCGAAGAACTTGATCGTGTGGCTCGTGACGGACGGTCCACCGTCGCGCTCGACCCGTTCACGCGCGGCGGCAAACTGACTGAGTTGGTCCCGCCATGAGTTGGGATCGGCCCACAGTGCCAGGTCAATGTCTGTGTGGAGGATGTCCTTGGCCGAGGCGGTCAGCCATGTATCCACATCACCGGGCTCGACCCATGCATCCTGCACCCAGGTAATGCCCGTCGAGGCGAAGCCGCTCATGGCGAAGTCGACGG
>CAZLZC010000118.1:2515-6700 GCA_964563825.1 uncultured Actinomyces sp. | reverse complement strand
GCGTGTGGATGACCCAGGGAATCAGGCGGGAGCCTGGCCGTCGGCTTCGCCGCGGCGCCGCTTCATGCGCTCGACCCAGGCGTCGTCGCCAAGCTGGCGCAGGAACGCCGGATCGTCATCGGGGGCAACCGGCCCGCGGCGGCGTCGGCGGCCCTGACCTCGGGGGCGCCCGGCCAGCAGCCAGAGAAGGCCGCCCAGGAGCGGGATGAGGACGACGATGAGCAGCCAGACGAATTTGGGCAGGGTGCGCACGTTCGAACCGGAGGTGCGCAGGACGTCGACGATGAACCAGATGTAGACGGCCAGTCCGAGTAGGACCGCGATGACCCTGAGCATGCTCACCTCCCAATGACACGATAACCCCCCGGCGTGACGGGCGCGCGGTCGCGCCTTCACCCCGGTACCGGACCGCGCCGCGTCCCGTTTAGCGTGGTGGGATGCGCGGGATCGCGGTCTACACGGCTCTTCGGGTGGCGCTGCTCGCTGGCGTCTGGCTTCTCATCCAGGTGGTCACCCCCATGAGAGGGCTCCTCGCTCTCGCGGTCGCGCTCGTTATCTCCGGCGCGATCAGCTTCATCCTGCTCGACCGGTCAAGGGATCGGGCGAGTGTCGGCCTGTCCCGCGTCTTCCGGGGAATCGATGAGCGCATCGAGCGCAGCAAGGTCGCCGAGGATGTCGATGATGAGCCGCCCGGGCGTGAAGCTCCGGCGTCAGGACAGAGCGAGTCCCGCCCCCAGCAGGAGGCCGTAGGCGAGGACGAGCAGTCCGGTGGCCTGCAGCACGGGCACGAGGTCGCGCCCGGAAGCGCCGCTGATGACGGCGAGGACGGGACGCAAAGCCAGGGCAGCGGAAACGATGCCGAGCCAGGCGAAGGGAAGACCGAGGCCACCCGGTAGTGCGATCGGGGGGATGACGGCGTACGCCGAGACGATGAGGACGACATAGGCCACGCGCGTGGCGCGGTCTCCCATCCGCACGGCGAGAGTGCGCTTGCCGACTGCCGCGTCGGTCGGGATATCCCTCAGGTTGTTGGCCACGAGCACAGCGCAGGTGAGTGCTCCTACACCGATCGAGGCAATCCAGGCCACGGTGGGAACGACGAGTGCCTGGACGTACGCCGTCCCGACGACGGGCACGATGCCGAAGAACGCGAAGACGAAGACCTCGCCGAGGCCGAAGTAGCCGTAGGGCTTAGGGCCGCCGGTGTAGAGCCATGCGGCGAGCAGCGCGACGGCTCCGACACCGATCAGCCACCACTGACCTGTGAGTGCGACGAGGATGAGGCCCGCCACCGCGGACACGAGCAGGCTGGCGAGGGCGGCTCGTCGCACCTGCCCGGGAGCGGCGAGCCCCTGCCCGACGAGACGGACCGGGCCCACGCGCTCCTGGTCAGTCCCTCGGATGCCGTCGCTGTAGTCGTTGGCGTAGTTGGCGCCCACCTGCGCGGCGATCATGACGACGAGTGCCAGGCCTGCTCGCAGGGGTTGGACCGCGCCGACGGTGGCAGCGGCACCTGTGCCCACCGCGATCGGGGCAATGGCAGCGCCCAGTGTGCGCGGGCGAGCGCCCTCGATCCACTGGCGTGGCGTGGCCATGCGCCCTCCCGGTCAGCTGTCCTGCGCGAGGGCGCGCAGGGCGAGGCGATCGATCTTGCCACTCGGCAGCATCGGCAGGGAGTCAACCGGCACGACCTCCGGTTTTGCTGCGCCGCCGAGTCGCTCGACCACGAGTGGGGCAATGGCGGTGAGGCCTGCGACGTCCTGCATGACAACGAAGGCGACGAGTCGGTGGCCCTGGCGGTCATCGGGCACACCCACGACCGCTGCCTCGCGGACTCCGAGCTCACTGCGGACGATCGACTCGACCGCGCCGAGTGCGACGTTGACCCCCCGCACGGTCACGACGTCGTCGACCCGACCCGTGATGCGCAGCCGGTCGCCCTCCCACGTGCCGTGGTCCGAGGTGCGGAAGCGTCGCGTGGCTCCGCTGCCGGCAAAGGCTTCCGCGGTCTCCGCGGGCAGGCTCCGGTATCCCGCGGCGACCTGCAGGCCGACGATGTCCACGCGTGCATCGTCTGAGAGTTCGATGCCCACTCCCGGAAGCGGGACACCGTCGTAGACGCACCCGCCCGTCGTCTCGGTCATGCCGTACGTCGTGACGAGCGGGATCCCGGCATCACGCGCGCGCGCGGCGAGAGATTCCGGGGTTGCGGCGGCACCGACGAGGACGGTTGTCGCGGTGGCAAGCCAGGCGGTGCCCGCTGTGGAGTCCAGGATGTCGGCGAGTTGCATCGGCACCAGCGAGATTGCAAAGGGCTCGTCGACGCGCAGGGCCAGGAGGTCCTCGACGCGGAAGGGGGCGGCGCCACCGACCGACGGCAGCGCGTGCAAGGCGGTGCCCGCGAGGAGCGCTCGTACGATCGCGCCGAAGCCGCCGATCGAGGTCACGGGCAGGGCGAGGATCCAGGAGCATTCGCGTAGGCCGGGGATGTGCTGCCACGATGCCTCGACCGCGGCACGCAGGTTGGTGCGCGTGACGAGTACGCCGCGCGGCGCTCCGGTCGAGCCACTCGTCGCCGCCACCAGCGCGGTGTCGTCATCCTCGACGGGCTCCCCGGGACGCACGCACGCTGTCACCATGGCGGCGTACTCGGCGGTGACATGGCGCGAGGGCTGCGGGATGAGCGCGAAAGGGGCGCCGTCACCCTCCATGCGTGCAGTGAGGGCCGCACGGGTCGCCTCGATCCCCGCGGGACCGGGAGCCACGTCGACCGCACGCAAGGGGAGTGCCGCCATGCGGACGAGACTAGGCCTGACTAGGTTTGGCGCTGCCGGTGATCCCTGCCGGCCCACACGAAGGAGTTGCCGGTGCCGCAGGAGTTTGATTCCCGCACCCGCTATCCCCTGCCGCCCGTCGTGGCCGAGGGGTCGCCCGCCTTCACCGATCCGGGGTACTCGAGCATCGTCCCGGCGTGCGAGTGGGTGAGTGCGGGGGACTACGGCGATATCCGCTACGAGCACTCGTCGGGTGACGACGCCGGTATCGCCAAGATCACCATCAATCGCCCGCACAAGCGCAACGCCTTCCGGCCGCAGACTCTCTTCGAGATCTCCGATGCCCTCAACAAGGCTCGGGATGACGACAGCATCGGCGTCATCATCCTCACGGGCCAGGGTGACTGGGCCTTCTGCAGTGGCGGCGACCAGCTGATCCGCGGCGATGATGGCTACATTGGCGATGACGACGTTGCCCATAAGGGCATCGGACGACTCAATGTGCTCGATCTGCAGGTCCAGATTCGACGTACGCCAAAGCCGGTTGTCGCCATGATCGCGGGCTACGCCATCGGCGGTGGACACGTGCTTCACGTCGTCTGCGACCTCTCGATCGCCGCGTCCAATGCGCGCTTCGGGCAGACCGGACCCAAGGTCGGCTCCTTCGACGGCGGCTACGGCTCCGGTCTCCTCGCCGCCACGATCGGTCAGAAGCGCTCACGCGAGGTGTGGATGCTGTGCCGCCAGCACGGCGCGGAGCAGGCCTACGACTGGGGTCTCGTCAATGCCGTCGTCCCCCTCGCCGATCTCGAGCGTGAGACCGTGGAGTGGGCGCGCCAGATGCTGGCCCTGTCGCCGCTGGCACTGCGCATGCTCAAGGCCTCGCACAACGCGGCCGACGACGGGCTCGCCGGCGTGCAGCAGTTGGCTGGTGACGCGACCCTGCTCTTCTACATGACGGAGGAAGCGCAGGAGGGGCGCGACGCCTACGCCCAGCGCCGCTCGCCCGACTTCGCTAAGTTCCCGCGCCGCCCCTGATCGACGTGGACGTCACACTCTCCGACATCCTGCGCGATGCCGTCCCCTATGCGCTGCCGCTCACGCGGCGCTTTCGCGGGATCGACGTCCGCGAGGGGCTGCTCATCCGAGGACCGAGCGGATGGGGCGACTTCGCCCCCTTCGATGACTACGCCCCACGTGGTTGTGCGCTGTGGCTCGCCTCCGCTGTGGAAGCGGCCTTCGGCGCCTGGCCGGAGCCACGACGCGAGATCGTGCCGGTCAACGCCATCATCCCGGCCGTCTCCGCCCAGGATGCGGCTGCGCTGGCACGCCAGGCGGTGCTGGAGCACGGGTGCACGACCATCAAGGTCAAGGTCGCCGCGATGGGCGAGGTGCTCGCCGATGACGAGGC
>CAZLZC010000118.1:0-2415 GCA_964563825.1 uncultured Actinomyces sp. | reverse complement strand
CTGGTGCCCTTCGACGGGCACATGCCGGTCGAGCGGATCGCACCCGACCTCGACGCCCTCATGGCAGCGCGCGACCTCATTGGGGATTCGCGGGCGCGATGGTGGCGACAACGTCTTGCCGATGCCTGGGAGTCCGGCGGTGCCGGGCGCGTCGAAGCCCTGGATGCGTGAGAACCTTCCCGTATGTCCGTCCCGTCGCCCCGGGTCGCCGTCTGCGTCATCGAGGAACTCATCGCCAGCGGTGTGCGCGATATCGTGCTGTGCCCGGGGTCGCGTTCTGCGCCGATCGCCCTCGCGCTGGCAGATGCCGAGCGTCGAGGGCTGGTGCGCCTGCATGTGCGGATCGATGAGCGCAGTGGTGCCTACCTCGCACTCGGGCTCGCCCGTGGATCGGGAGCGCCCTGCGCGGTCGTGACCACCTCCGGCACGGCTGCCGTCAACCTCCACCCGGCGATCGTCGAAGCGGCGTACTCAGGGGTCCCGCTCGTCGCGGTGACCGCGGATAGACCCGGTGCCGTGCGAGGCAGTGGAGCCAACCAGACCATCGATCAGCGCGACCTCTACGGCGCAGACGCCGTCACCTGGGTCGATCTCGAAGGTCTCGAGGAGCCGGCCCTGCGCGACGTCGTCGCGCGCACCCTTGATCTCGCTGTCGGGGAGCGTGGCGGGCCTGTGCACCTCAACCTGCCGCTGAGCGAGCCGCTGGTCGCTCCCGGCGACCATGTCATCGGCGAGGTGGAGGTGCGCGCACGCGATGCAGCATCCGCTCGACAGCGCCACGCCTTACTCGATCTGCTTCCGGAGGGAGTCGACCTCGCGCGGGGCATGATCATCGTGGGCGACTTCGACGACCCTGCGGTGCGCGATGACGCAGCTGCACTCGCCGACACCCTGAGCTGGCCCATCGTGAGCGAACCCTCGGGCAACCTCTCGTCCCATCCGAGAGCGCTGCAGCACGGACCCATGGTGCTGGGCTGCGCGGCCGATCTCGACCTGCTTCCCGACGTGGTGCTCACGGTCGGTCGCGTCGGGCTGCACCGCTCGGTGTCCGCCGCCATGCGCGCAGCCCGAGCACACGTGGCCGTCGACGTCCCGCCGCGTCTGGGTCGTGTCGATCCCCTGCGGACGGCATGCGCGGTGGTCGACACGGTGCCCCTGGCCGAATCGTCCGCGCTCGATCCCGCGTGGGCGGCCCGCTGGCACGCAGCCGATGCGATCGCCGCGCGCGTCGTCACCGAGGGCCTCACCGCCGATCAGCTCACCGGCCCAGGGGTGGCGCGCCTGGTCGCCCCGCATGCGGGCGCCGAGGACCTGTTGGTGGTCGGGGCGTCCTGGCCGGTCCGCCATGTGTCTTCCTACGCTGGGTCTCTGCGCGCCACGTGCATCGGCAATCGAGGGACGTCGGGCATCGATGGCGTGGTGTCCACCGCGTGGGGTGCGGCGGTGGCACACGCGGATCGACATCCCAGCGCGACGACGTACGCACTCATCGGCGATCTCACGGCGATCTACGACCGCAATGGCCTGCTGGCACCGGTGCAGGAGCCGCGGCCACGCCTGGACTACATCGTGATCGACAACGACGGCGGCGGAATCTTCTCGTCCCTGGAGCAGGGGGCGCCGGACTTCGCACGCGACTTCGAGCGGGTCTTCGGCACGCCGCACGGGGCGGATCTGCGACAACTGCTTTCCGCGCCCGGAGTCGAGGTCATCGAGGTGGATTCCGCAGAGCAACTGCGCGATGCGCTCGACGCTCCGGCAGCGGGAGTGCGTGTCATCGTGGCCCGATGCGGATCCCGGTCGGCGGAGGCCGACCTCATTCGATCCCTTCAGGCGGAGGTCCAGGCCTCCCTGACTAGGTGAGCGGCGCGGTCATCCGCACGATCGTCGGCCCGAGGTCGGGGTCAGCCGCTCGGGTCCACTCCAGGTCCATGCGTTCGAGCAGACGGACCATCCCGCTGTTGCTGGCCAAGACAAGCGCGAGGACCTCGTCGAAGCCCTGCCTGCGTGCGAGTTCGACCAGGTGCTCGAGCATGCGGCTGCCAAGGCCGCGGCCCTGCCAGATGTCCTCGACGATGACGGCGATCTCCGCCGTGGAGGTCTCGTCAGGGCGGTCGGGGAAGACATTGCCCAGGCCGACGATGTCACCGCGCCAATTGACGGCGACGAGGGTCGCACCCCTGTGGCCGCCAGCAATGCGGCGTAACTGATCCTCGCGCCAGTCGGTGTTGGGAGTGAAGTAACGCTGATAGCGCGTCTCCTCGGAGGAGCGTGCATGCATCTGTGTCACGCCCTCCGCATCCTCGGGACGAGCAAGGCGGATGACGACCTGCGTGCCATCGCGCAGGTATTCCACCCAGCCGAAGCCGCCCGCGCCGGCAGGCGTGCTGGCCACGGCGTCGACTAGGCGCAGCA
>CAZLZC010000117.1:2942-6873 GCA_964563825.1 uncultured Actinomyces sp. | reverse complement strand
GGGCGATTGGCGCAGGGGCTAGCGCGCTTCCTTGACACGGAAGAGGTCACAGGTTCAAATCCTGTATCGCCCACCGACTGACTGTTTTTTGAGATCGGGCAGGAATCCCGGGCTCCGCTGTGCCACCATCCCAGGACCGCGCGACTAGCAGGTCGCTCCCAGCAGAGGTGGGTCCCATGGGCATTGGCACGAGGGCAGCAGCGGCGGCAGTCGCCACGATCATGGGAGCGTCAGCGCTCCTGGCAGGCACTTCGACGGCGACCGCAGCGCCCGCGCCGTCGGTGTCCGGCAAGGCTGTCCTTGCCTGGAACGCGAAGTGCCCCTCCATGTCCCAGTCGCTGAAGCCCGTAAGGCCCGCGAGCAACCAGGGAGGGCGGCTCTCCCTGCCTGTCACGGCGGCCACGGGCAGGCAGATCTCCCTGGGGGGCGCGTTACAGCTGTTCAACTCAGGTGCCTTCTATGGCAATTTCGTGGACCCCGCCATCCCGATTGCGGGGACCAACGCCGCGAACTTCGTCGTGACCTGGCCGGACCAGCAGCAATTGACGAACTTCCCCCTATTCCATGTCGCCGACTTCAAGAAGGCCGGGAAGGCCAAGACCAGGGAGTGGACCGGCATCCTCCAGGCACCCATTGCGGAGTTCAATACGGTCCCGGCCACCTTCGTAGCCGATCTTCTAGGGCGGATGTGCGGAGCCCCGATTGTCCCTGGTGACACTCTGGGGACCATCAAGGTCACGGTGAAGTCCTCGTAGCGCGAACCCGGCTGCCGATCGGGCCGATAGCCGTTAGCGTCATGCCGTGTCCACGGTGATTCGTCTCATCGGCGTCTACGACGCCGATGGCGGCCTGCGCGGTGAGATCGCCTACCTCGCGGGCAAGCTCGGCGGCCACCACTGCTCCCTGTGCGACATCACGCACTCCCCGGTACGCCGACGGCGCGAGTGGGACGCCTACGCCAGCACCCTGCCGGTCCCCTTCGACTTGGTCCACCGCAACGAGCGGCCGCGAACCGTGGCAGAAGCCACAGAGGGTCGGGAAGCCTGCGTCGTCGGCGAGTGCGACGACGGGACGATCGTCTTCCTGCTCAGCAATGACGACCTCACCCGGGCCGGCAACGTCGCTGGCCTCGCGAGCGCTCTCGACCTCGCGATGAGAGCCTCCGGGCTGCAGTGGCCTACGACCTGAGTCAGGCCTTCACTTTGACCGCACCGGCGAGCTGCTCCTCGGTGAAACCGCCCTCGCAGATGCCCTGGGTGGCGAATCGGTAGAGCACAACCGAGAAGACTCCCCGGATGGCGCTGAGGATGAGGCCGGCCACGATGAGCACGATGAGGCCGATGACGGCTAGCGGCACACCGGCGGCCGGGACTCCTGCGGTGACGAGGACAACCCCGACGACGAGGGCGAGGATCGCAGGCAGGACCGCGATGAGGCCAATGAGACCTCCGATGCGCACGCCTCCCGAGAGTTGCGTGCCCCAGCGCTGCTTGAAGGTCGATGCGGACTTCTTGATTGCGTCGATCATGCCCAGGTCGTCGAGCATCATCGCCGGCATCACGAAGAACGTGATGAGCTGCCACATCACATCGGCAGCAGCGGCGAGCACGTTGCGGAAGATGACCGAGACGAGACCGCCTGAGTTGTTGCCACGCAGGAGCCCTACCAGCACATTGACGACGGTGCCCACGAAGGCCCAGCGCGCCAGTCGACCCAAGCGACCGAAGGCCGTGCCGAGCCCGTGACCGAGAGAGGAGTGGCCGCCTTCAAGCTCAGCGGCCGCACTCACCGTGAGCGCCGCCTGCACGACGGCGGTGACGAGCGTGAGCAAGTAGAGGCCGATGACGACGAGCGCCCACCCGATCCAGTTTTGATTCAACGCGATGAAGAAGACTCCACCGGCGATCACGCCGAAGGGCATGATCGCGGCCACGATTCCCACGACCGGGTACGCCATGAGGTAGCGGTTGTCCTTCAGGACCGCCCAGGACTGCCGCGTGAGGGCACGACTATCGGACCAGCCACGCATGGCTACGCAGAACTCTTGCGGAAGAGCGCAGCGACAATCGCCACGAGAATGGTGGCGACGAGGATCTGCAGCAGGAGCGTCAGCCAGCTGAAGCCCCAGACCTGACCGAAGAACTGCACTCCGATCCAGGTGCCGATCGCTGCGCCGACAATGCCGCAGATGATGGTCATGAGGCAGCCGATCGGCTGCATGCTGGGCACAAGGATGCGGGCGATGATGCCGATCACGATGCCTACGCCCAGGACGCTGAAGAACCCGGTCATTTCCATAACGGGACTATGGCATGTCCGGTAGCCCGGATTCCCCATCTGCGGGCGTGTCGCCCATCCGAGCCAGCGCGACGATGCGCGACAGGGCGCGCCGGTACTTCTTGCGGTAGCCGCCTCGAAGCATCTCCTCGGAGAAGATCCGGTCCAAGGGGACCCCGGAGGCACGCACGGGGATGTCTCGGTCGTAGAGCCTGTCGATGAGCACCACGGTCCGCAGCGCCTCGACCTGATCCGTCAGCGTGCGCACCCCTGCGAGGTGTACCTCCTGCGCCCCGTCGATGAGAGCGGAGTATCTCGACGGATGCACCCGCGCGAGGTGCCGCTGCAGGTCGCGCCAGTCGTCGAGCGTCGATCCCGGGCGCGCTTCGGCGAGCGCCCGGACTTCATCGTCCGTCCGGGGCTCCGGAGCGACCGGTGCCCCACGGTGGCGGTAGTCGTCGCCGTCGATGCGCACGACCTCGAAGTGAGCCGACAGCCCCTGGATCTCGCGGAGGAAATCCTCAGCAGCGAATCGCTCCTCCCCGAGGCGCTCAGGCAGGGTGTTGGATGTCGCGGCGAGTCGCACTCCAGATTCCACAAGCCTGCCGAGCAGTGTCGACATGAGCACCGTGTCGCCGGGGTCATCCAATTCGAACTCGTCGATGCAGACCAGCCGGTACGTCGACAGTCGCGCGGCCGCCTCCGCGAAACCGAGGGCCCCCACAAGATTGGTGTACTCCACGAAGGTCCCGTAGGCACGCGGCTCCGGGGCCACGTGCCAGAGCGAAGCGAGCAGGTGGGTCTTGCCGACACCGAAACCGCCGTCGAGGTACACGCCGGCGCGTTCTTCGGGTGGCGCCGCCTTGCGCAGCCATCGTCGCGACGGTCGTTGCTCGAGGCGGCCAGCGAATGCCTCCAGTGCGGCCACAGCGGCAGCCTGGCTGGGCTGCCCGGGATCCGGCGCGTAGGTCGCGAAGCGCACCGACGCGAAATGCGGCGGTGGTACGAGATCGGTGAGGAGCCGCTCCGGCGACACCTGGGGATCTCTATCGACGAGGCGTCCGGGCACGTTCGGGATGCTACGCGGGTCCTCACGCATGCGCGGCTCGTGCCACCATCACGGCATGGCCATCGCCGAAGCGCCATGGGATCTGCCGGTTCAGCCGCCGGTCGCACCCATGCTCGCAACGCTCGCGGGCGATTCCGTGCCGAGTGACCCTGCGCTGGCATACGAGCCCAAGTGGGACGGCTTCCGTGCGATCGCATTCCGATCGGGAGATCGCGTCTGCCTGCAGGGGCGCGGTGGCGACGATCTCGCCTACGCATTCCCCGAGGTCGTCTCCGCGCTTCGCCGAGCCCTTCCCGACCGGATCGTCCTCGACGGCGAGGTGGTCATCGTGCGTCACGGAATGCTCGATTTCCCCGCCCTCGGCACCCGGCTTCGCCCACGCAGCGAGTCCTCGTCCATTCTTCGCCTTGCCGGCGAGACGCCCGCCATCTTCATCGCGTTCGACATCCTCGCCCTGGGGGATCGCTCCCTCATCGATGAGAGGTACGCCGATCGGCGGGCAGCCCTCGAGGAGCTGGCATGGGAGTCGCCCGACGTCCGGCTGACCCCGATGACGTCGGACCACGCCGAAGCCGTGCGGTGGTT
>CAZLZC010000117.1:0-2842 GCA_964563825.1 uncultured Actinomyces sp. | reverse complement strand
CCATGGCGCGGCGAAGACGGGGACGTGCGACGCCCCGGAGGTGTCAATCGATGGAACCGCGGCCGCGCGCAGGCGTGGCATGCACTCACTCCCGTGCAGGTGGCGGAGGTGGCCTATGACCAATTCGAGGGAGATCGACTGCGCCATGTGGCGACGTGGCTGCGCTGGAGGCCCGATCGCTCCCCCGAATCGTGTACCTACGACCAGCGCCCGATCGACTCCCCCATCGACGTCACGGCCGTGCTGGGGATTCCGGGCGCCTGAACCTCAGGGATTCCTCGGGATCGCATGGGGTCGCCCCCGGAATTGTCAGGATCATGTGAGGAAGACCTGGGAAGCCCCCCGTGAACGGGCTTCGGGAGCCGTGGGCGTGCCAACGTGATTCCCAGCGATGCGAGCCACGCATCCGGGATTGGGGAGTCACCATGACCACTCGACGCACGATCGCCGCGACAGCCGCCATCCTCCTCATCGGCACCGGTGCCGTCGCCGCAGGCGCCACCGCCGCCCAGGCCCGCGAGGGCGGTCACCCGGGCCATGGCCCCGGGCTCGGTGTGGGCGTCGGGATCGGACACGGAGACAGGATCGGCCAGGGACAGACCCTGGACCGTTGGCTTGAGCGCCACGTCGACCGCACCGTGACAGACGAGGCTCGCACTGCCCTGAAGTCCGCACTCGAATCCGCGCGCACGGCGCTCCGCAACGCCATCGATGCTGCCGGCGAAGATGCCGCTGCTCGCGAGGCCGCCCGCGTCGCCTTCGCGTCAGCGGTCCAGGCAGCCATCGCCACGTTCGATACAGCGACTCTGCCGGCGGATCAGCTTGCCGCCGTGACCGCCTACCGCTCGGCCATGGCCGGTGCCATCGAGCAGCTGCGCTCCACGGTGGACTCGACCCGCTCGGCGTTCAAGACAGCGACGGCTGCCGCGCAGGACCAGCTCAAGTCAGCCCTGGCAGCGGCCACCACTCGCGAGGAGCGGCGCGCAGCCTGGGATGCCTACCGCACCGCGATCGAGCCGGCACGCGAGGCGCAGCGCGCCACCACCAAGTCGGCCGCCGACGCCTTCCGCGCTTCGGTCGATACCGCACGAGACGCCCTCGAGGCGGCGATCCCCTCCGCCTGACCCGGACGAATTCACCCCTGGCGTTCTGTCCCTCGGGACGGGCCATTGGTTCGAACCCTTCCGTGCGTGGGACGATTCCCGCTCCACGCACGGGAGGGTTCGCCATGGATTTCTACGGCCACATCATCGCCAACGAGGAAGTCCCCTCCCTCGACGGCGCAACGATGCCCGATGTCGACCCCTACACCCGTGAGCAGTGGGCCACCATCGCCTGCGGCGGCAAGGCAGACGCAGATCGGGCGATCGTGGCCGCGCGCGAGGCCTTCGACTCGGGCCCGTGGCCACGCATGGGGTACGAGAAGCGCCAGCAGCTCATGCATCGGCTCGCCGACCTCATGGAGGAGCACACCGACGAGCTCGCGATGGCCGATACCCGCGACATGGGCAAGCCGATCACACAGGCGCGCCATGACGTCGCGCGCTCGATTCTCAACGTGCGCTTCTTCGCCGATCACGCCCGCATGTCCGCGGCGGAGACCCTGCCGATGGACACCGGCCACCACGCCTATACGCGGTGGGAGCCGGTCGGCGTCGTAGCGGCGATCTCACCGTGGAACTTCCCGCTCATGCTCGGCACCTGGAAGGTCATGCCCGCGCTGGCCTGGGGCAACACCGTCGTGTGGAAGCCTGCCGAGGACACGCCTGTCTCCGCCACGATTGTCGGACGACTCGCTATCGAGGCTGGCTTCCCGCCCGGGGTGCTCAACATCGTGCACGGCTACGGCCCGGATTCGGCGGGTTCGGCACTCACCGAGAGTCCCGATGTCGACCGCATCACCTTTACCGGGGAATCGGGCACCGGCAAGAGCATCAGCGGCGTCGCCGCGCGCAATCTCACCCCGGTGAGCCTCGAGCTCGGTGGCAAGGGCGCCAACATCGTCTTCGAGGACGCTGACCTCGACAACGCCGTCCACTGGGCGGTCGAGGCGATCTTCCGCAACGCCGGGCAGGTGTGCCTGGCTGGCAGCCGCCTCTATGTGCAGCGCGGCATCTACGAAGACTTCATGGCGCGCTACAAGGCCGCAGCGGAGGCGCTCGTCATGGGCGACCCGAAGGATCCGTCGACCCAGTTCTCAGCTGCCCTCGCGAGCGAGGAGCACTTCACCAAGGTCCAGGGCTACCTCGATACCGAGGCGCTCGGTGGCGGACGCGTGCTCACGGGCGGCGTAGGCGACGGTTGGAGCGTGAGGCCCACGATCATCACGGGCGCCCCGGCGGACGCACGCGTGGTCAAGGAAGAGATCTTCGGACCCGTCACCGTGGCCACCCCCTTCGACACCGAAGAAGAGGCCCTCGCGCTCGCCAACGACACCCGCTATGGCCTCAACGCGATGGTCTTCACAGAGAACCTCAGCCGAGCCCACCGCATGGCGGCCCGACTCAATGCCGGCACCGTGTGGGTCAACTGCTTCTTCATCCGCGATCTGCGGCTGCCCTTCGGTGGATTCGGCGACTCCGGCGTGGGTCGCGAAGGCGGCAACTTCAGCCGCGAGTTCATGACCGAGCCCAAGGCCGTGGTTATGCAGATCGACCAGGGCTGACGTCAGGTCTTTCGTGCACGACTCGGCTGCACCCGCGGTGGCTCCCCCGGCATCTTCGGGTAGTCCGGCGGGAATGGCATCTCCCCTAGCCCGCGCACCTCGCCGTCCTCTCGCCACAGATCGAGCAGCGCAGTGATGTCGAAGGGGGCTTCGCCGAGCGTGGCCCAGGGATTGCCG
>CAZLZC010000116.1:0-6933 GCA_964563825.1 uncultured Actinomyces sp. | reverse complement strand
GACCCGGGAGCCACTACCGAGGACCGACCGATCGTGGGCGGCGCGGCGTCGTGTGATTAATGACTATTCAGTTGTCCCCGGATCCGTCAGCGACGGATCCCGGATCTGATGCGGATCCGTCAGCGACGGATCCCGAGCCGCTCGATGATCGAGCGGTAGCGCGCGATATCCGTGCGCTGGAGGTACTGGAGGAGGCGTCGGCGCTGGCCGACCAGGATGAGCAGTCCACGACGCGAGTGGTGGTCGTGCTTGTGGCTCTTCAGGTGCTCGGTGAGGTCGCTGATGCGACGCGTGAGCATTGCGATCTGGACCTCGGGGCTGCCCGTATCCTCGGGCGAGGAGCCGTACTCGGAAATGATCTGCTTCTTTACGGCGCTATCCAGCGACATGATGTCCTCTCGGGCGCGTCGGCCGCCTCGGCCCCGAGCCAGGAGGCTCGACCAGCAGGCAGTGACCCCGGCGGGGTCGTCACGAGTCCCCGGGCGCCCGCCCTAGGACCGTCGGGGAGCAGGGTATCAGCCAGTGAGGAGTGCTTGAGCAGCGGCGACGTCCCGGCCCATCTGCTCCACCAGGTCCTCCACGGAGGCAAAAACCTCCTGGCCCCGCAGACGGGCGACGAGATCGACGGCCACGGAGTCCCCGTAGATGTCCAGGTCGTCGCGGCCGATCGCATAGGCCTCCACCCGGCGCTCCGACCCCGAGAACTGGGGATTGGTGCCGATAGAGACAGCCGCAGGCATCGGCTCCCCCGCCACGACCAGCCAGCCGGCGTAGACCCCGTCGGGCGGAATCGCCAGGCCCGCGACCACCTCGACATTGGCGGTCGGGTAGCCGAGCTCACGACCGCGCTGATCCCCACGTACGACGGTGCCCTCAAGGCGGTGCGGCCTGCCGAGCATCGCCGCGGCCGCTTCCATCTCACCGGCGGCGATGCTGGCCCGGATACGTGTCGAGGACCACGCCCCTTCAGTATCGCCCGGGATCTCTTCCGACACGAGGGGCACGACCTCGACAGCGAAGCCGAGGTCCCGGCCGAGCGAGGTGAGCGTCGCTGTGTCACCGGCAGCCTTCGCACCGAAGCGGAAGTTGTGGCCCACGATGACGGCATCTGCGGCGATCGACGGATCCTCGCGCAGGAGTCGTGCAAATTCCTCCGGGGTGCGCGACGCCAACTCGGGCGTGAACGGCAGGACCACGACCTCATCCGCACCAGCCTCGCGCAGGAGCACAGACCTTCGTGACGCCGTGGCCAGGGCAGCAGGGGCCTGATCCGGGCGAAGCACAGCAGCCGGGTGCCGGTCGAAGGTCACGGCGACAACCCGGTCTCCCGGTCCATCACCCGCATATTCCCTGGCCCTGCGGATGAGAGCCCGATGACCGCCATGGACGCCGTCGAAGTTGCCGATGATCGCGACGCGCACGTGCGAAGCCTGCCACGGGGCCCTTGCGTGCGAGGATGTGACCTCCGGGCGCCCGGGCGCCCCGGATCTTGGGAGACCACGTGGCGGATCGCCTGCTGCTGCACATCGGCACGCAGAAGTCGGGTACGACGTACCTGCAGCGGGTGCTCGCGCGCCTATCCGGCGACTTGAAGCGCGATGGCGTGCTCTACCCGACCCGACTCCAGGGGCGCCGGGAGATCTACAACCACGAGGCGGCCGCGTATGGCCTCCTCGGCACGCAGAGCTTCCCGTGGGTTGCGCCCGCACGAGCAGAGGGCCAGAAGTCTGCATGGGACCGACTCCGACGCAAGGTGCAGGAATGGGACGGCACCGCCATCGTCTCCGGAGAGGCCCTCTCCGTCATCGACCCGGCAGCGGCGCGCCAACTCGTGGACTCCCTCGGCGTACCCAACACCCACGTCATCATCACCGCGCGCGATCTCGGTCGTGTCCTGCCGAGCTCATGGCAGCAGCACATCCGCAATGGGCGGTCGACCAGCTTCGCGAGCTACCTCCAGCAGCAGGCCGAACGGCGCGGCGAGGGCTCCGCCAACGATCTCGCCCGACGCTGGGATGACGATCCGGAGCAGACCTTCTGGCGGGCCTATGCGATCGGCGGGCTGGTCGGGCGCTGGGCACCCCTCGCGCGCACCGTGAGCGTGGTCACCGTGCCGCGTCGCGGCGCTGCTCCCGATGAGTTGTGGCACCGCTTCCGCCGTGCCCTCGATGTGGGTTCCGTGCTGCCCGAGACCCCACCGACCATCGACGACCTCGAGGCGAACGTCGGCCTCACCGAGCCCGAGGTGCTGGTGATCGCCGCACTCAATCGGCAAATCGATTCCACCAAGGCCGACAGCCCCGACATGCGCGCCCTGCGTGCCCGCATCGTGCGCGATGCCTTCGCCACGCGCCCCGACCGAGGCGCACCCGTGCGCATCCCGGAATCCTGGGTGCCCCGTGTCACCGGCTGGGCGGACGACGACCTCGCCGTGCTGCGAGCGACATCGGCGATCATCGTGGGGTCGGAGTCCGACCTCACAGTGGAGCCACCCGCGGGACCCTCTGGCCCCGGTGCCAGCGCCGACGACGTGGCGCGAGCGGCGGGCGCGGCCATCGCGTATCTGGCCGGGTCGGGCACCTAGACTGCCGACGTGCTCGTCCTCGTCTGCGGTATGCACCGCTCCGGCTCCACTCTCGTGTGGCAGATCACCCGGCAGTTGCTCGATGGAGCTCCAGGTCTGCGCAATCCGAGGGGTGTCTCGACCGAGGAGTACCCGGCAGCGGCGGCTAATCCTGACGATCTGCTCATGGCGAAGGTGCACTTCCGCCCGGCCCTGGATCGCGGGGAATTCCCCGACGACGGTGCCCGCTACCTCTACACCTACCGCGACCCTCGCGACGTCGTCGCCTCGCTCTACCGCAAGGGCCGCTACAAGCCCGACGATCCGGAGCGTGGCGCTCGCCCGAGCAGGCTCATCGTCCGGCGAGAGTTGCGGGGCGACGAGTTCTGGACATCGAAGTCCGACGTGTGGATCGGTCGCTACGAGGACTTCCGCGACGACGTCCCCGGCCTCGTGAGGACCCTGGCCGACTACCTCGACATCTCGGTCGATGACGCGCGCGTCTCGACGATCGTGGCCGAGGTCGACCTGGCCGCTCAGGAGGAGCGGGCCAAGGCGGCGCGCGAGCGGGGAGTCGATGACGACTTGCGCGTCACCTCCAACCACATCACCGACGGACGTGAAGGCGCCTGGCGCGACACGCTCACGCCCGAGGAGCTTGTCGCGATCGAGGCCGAGAGCGCTCGCTGGCTCGTCGAACACGGCTACGCCGTCGAGACCGAGGTTGGCCGACGCAAGACCGCCGACCTGCGCGGCGCTGATGTGCCTGCACGCGTGCCGGCCCCGCGCGTCACTCCCCCGCGTCGCCGCGGTCGCGAGCGCTGGGCACTGCCGCTGCTCGTCATTGCTGCCGTGCTCGGCATCGTCGGAGTGCTCGCCGCCTTCGTCGCGCCTGCACTCTCCGTGATCCCCTGGGTCATTGCCTTGGGATCGGGAGTCGTGGGCGGCTACCTCTGGGGCCGAGAGGGCCACGCGCTCCTTCCGCGCCGGCGACGCTGACATGGCACGCCGGGTCGTCCTGCACATCGGTCCGCGCAAGACCGCAACGACGTACCTGCAGCGTGTCCTCCAGGCATTGGTCCTCGAGGGACGTCTCGATCCCACCGTCTATCCGATCGCTACCCGCGACCGCACCGATCACAACCACGTGCCCGGCTTGATCGACCTCGCGCGCGAAGCAGGCGCCATCGGCCTGCAGGAAGACGCCTGGCGGGATCAGGACGGCAGTGACGCCCAGGCCCTCGTCGACGCCGTGCTGGCCGCGCCCGGGCCCGTGATCCTGTCAGCGGAGGCGCTCTCCGTGCTGCCGGCCGAGGGCGCCCGCGCCGTCATCACCGCATTCGCCCCTGCGAACGTCGATGTCGTCATCACGGCACGCGACCTGGGACGCGTGATCCCCAGTTCGTGGCAGCAGCACATGCGCAACGGCAACTTCGAGTCGTACGCCGACTACCTCGCCCTACGCGTCGAGGAGCGCACCTCGCGGGTCTACGAGACGGAATTGCGGCGCGGCTTCTGGCGGGCCTACCGCTACGCCGACCTGGCGCGGCGGTGGCAGGAGGCGGGTGCCCAGTCCGTGAGCGTGGTGACCGTGCCCGGAGCAGGGGCACCTGTCGACACGGTGTGGCGCAGGTTCATCGAGGTGGCAGGGGTGCCGGAACTGCCGGAGACGCCCCCTGTGATCGCCGACGACCGAGCCAATGTCTCGCTCACCGGCGCGGAAACGTTCGCGATCTACGGCTTCAATCTCGCCGCTCGCGCCGCCGGCCAGGGGCGTCGGGATGTGCGCTCCTCCCATCGCGCGCTCATCCGTCGGGGCTGGCTCGAGCGTCCCGACCGCGGCGCGCGCCTCGGCCTTCCCTTGGACATGCAGCCCCTTGTCGCACAGTGGGCTGACGAGGATTGCGCCGCTCTCGCCGCGAGCGGCGTCCCCGTGGTCGGCGATCTCGCCGACTTGGTCGTTGTGGCCGATGGCGAGGATGGCGTGCCGAACGCCGACGAGGTCGCCCGTGCTGCCGGCGCGGCACTGGCACTGCGCGGGCGACGCTCGCAGGAGGACGACGACTGACGCGCCGTCAGCCTCGGGACCACTCCTCGAGTTGCCGGACGAAGGCTGGGCCGTCGATCGACCAGTTGGCATGGGTGCGCACCCACGCGCGACCGGCGTCAGCCATCTCCTGCCGGCGAGACCCATCGGCGTCGAGCGCCACGATCGCCTCGCACGCAGCCGCCACATCGCCGAAGGGCACGATGACTCCCCCGCCACTGCGCTCAGCCAGGTCGACAGCCAGCGGCAACGGTGTCGACACGAAGGGCACACCACGGGACAGGTACTCGAGCAGTTTCGTCGGCATCGAATGCCGATAGTTGGGCTCGTCGTGCAGGAGCGAAATTCCCGCCGTCGCACCCTCGACCCGCGCCAATGCCTCAGCGTTGGGCAGGAATCCACGCCAATCGATCCAACCCCGCTCTCGCGCCGTCTCCAAAGCGTCGGCGACTTCCGCATCGGCGTTGCCCACGACCTCGAGCACGATGCCCTGAGCCGCCAGCCGCTGCCCTAGCGCCACGAGTTCGTCTCCCCCGCGCGCACGGGTGAGCCGACCCACGTAGATCGCCCTGCCTCGCTCGGTGCGGGGCACGTGCTCCGGCACCACCGGCGTATTGGGCACGACCGGATGGTCGCCATGGAAGCGGTCGCCGTAGGCGTGCTCGGCCAGGAGTATGCGCCGCGTGCGCTCCGTGCGACCTTCTGCCCAGTGCAGGCCCGCTCCCACGGTCCCGGCGAGCGGGCGCGGCATCCACGGACGCATGGTGAGTGCTGCCGCGGTGTCCTCGTGGACGTCCCAGACGAGTGCAGGATGAGCAATGCCCGTGGCCGCGAGCACGGCGTCGGGGCTGTGGAGCAGGACCACGTCGTGTCGTGGCGCCTCCCGCCGCAGCATGCGGCGTGCCGCGCGCACGGCGCTCAGCCGCCGCCGCCCGGCGCTGCGTGGGATATCGATGGCGCGGACCCCTGCGCGCGGGCGGGCTGCATAGGCCGAGAAGGGGCCGGCCTGGGTCACCTCATGACCGGCGGCGAGGAGGGCGCCGATCTCGCGCTCGGCGATGCGCGCGTCGCGGGGATCGTGGACGGGGCACATCACCAGGATGCGCACGTCAGTCCTGCGCCTGCTCGGTCGCGAGCTCTGCAAGGGCCTGCTCGTTCTCCTCCTTGCGCTTGCGGCGGCGCTCACGGAGGGCCTTCTTGCTCTGGAGGCCGAATCGCGCTTCGTACTCCGGGATGATGTCGTCGGGGTGGCCGTCGGCGAGGATCCGCCCCTCGTCCAGCCACAGCACTCGATTGCAGGCCGAGCGGATGGCACCCATGGAGTGACTGACGAGGAAGATCGTGTCCGCGTCGTCGCGCAGTTGCTGGATCCGCTGGCTACTGCGCTTGACGAACTCCCCGTCACCTGTGGAGAGGGCCTCGTCGATGAGCAGGATCTCGTGTGTCACGGCGGAGGCGATGGCGAACTTCAGCCGTGCGGACATGCCTGAGGAGTAGGTGTTCATCGGCATGTGGATCGCAGAACCGATACCGCTGAACTCCACCACCGACGGGATGCGCTCGCGCACCTCGGCCGGCGTGAGACCGAGGGCGAGGAGGCCGAGCTCGACATTGCGTAAGCCCGACAGCGCCTGCATGAGCGCGGAACTGACACCGAGCATCGTCGGCTGGCCGTCGGCGTAGACCGCCCCCTGATTGGGCGGTAGCAGCCCCGCGATCGCGCGCATGAGGGTCGACTTGCCCGCACCGTTCTTGCCGATGACGCCGACAGCCTCACCCTGGCGCGCCACGAAGCTCACGCCGCGAAGGGCGTGCACCTCCCGCTTGGTCGACACGGGTCGCCGACTGCGCATCCGGCGCCAGCGACTTGCGTGGGGGTCGAGTGGCGCATCAGGAGCGGTCCACACGCGGTAGACGATGTGCAGGTCGTCCACCACGACCTTGATGGGCGCGTTCGGGTCGTTGTCCCGGGGCGGTGCGACGTCAGAGAAGTCGGCGTCATCGCTCAGGTCGAAGTCGTCAGCCTCGTCCATAGCGGTCCTCCGCACGCCAGAAGAACCACAGGCCGAGCGGCAGCATCACGACTGCCCACCCGACCGCCAGCGCCCAGTTCCACGCACCCCACGGGGAGAAGTAGGAATCCATGAGCGCATCGCGCATGCAGTTGAGGTAGACGGTGCCGGGGTTGATCTCAATGAGGAAGGTCACCCACGGCGGCACGCCAAGGCTTGAAAGTCGGTCCGCGATCGGGATCATCACCCCGGACATGTAGCCCCAGATGCGCAGGACGTAGGGCAGCACCTCGGAGACGTCCTGCACCGTG
>CAZLZC010000115.1:6468-7079 GCA_964563825.1 uncultured Actinomyces sp. | reverse complement strand
TCCAAGATCCTCACGGCATTCCCCGACGCGACCTTTGCCTATCTGGGTGCCTCCATCGATGAGGCCTTGGCTGTGCATGCCGAAGAACCGGTGGACTGCGCGATCCTCGACCTCGACCTTGGCGACGGCCGATCACCAGTGACCAACGCATCGGCTCTGGTCGACGGCGGCTGCCGGGTGCTCATCGTCAGCGCACTCGCCGACGCGCCCACCGTCCGGGCAGCGCTGCTCGCTGGAGCGCTGGGCTTCGTCTCCAAGCAGGCCTCGAGCGAGGAGTTTGAAGAAGCCTTCGCCCTCGCGCTCCAGGGACAGCCCTCGACGTCGCGCGATGTCGCCGCCATCCTGTCAAGCGACGAGACATTGAGCGTGCCGCTCAGCGAACGCGAACGGCAGGCGATGGTCCTCTACGCCTCGGGATTGAAGATCGAAGCAGTCGCCAGACGCATGGGTGTCAAGACCGCCACCGCACAGGAGTACATCAAGCGCGTGCGCACGAAGTACTCCCGCGCTGGTGTCTCTGCACCGACCAAGACCGACCTCTACCGCCGCGCCCGGGACGAAGGCCTTGTCCCCTAGCCCGGAATCTCGCGTCGCGGGCCTCGAGCAGGTGC
>CAZLZC010000115.1:0-6458 GCA_964563825.1 uncultured Actinomyces sp. | reverse complement strand
ACGCATATGGGTCTGGACCACGCAGAGAAGGAGGGCCTCGAGCAGGTGCGCCGCTGGCTCATCCAGCTCCTGCTCTCCGAGGCGTGGCTCTTCGCCGCGCTCGCGGGCCTCGTGGCCTGGCCACGCCTGGGCACCCCCGACCGACTCCTGCTCTTCGCGTCGGCCGCGTGCCTGGTGGCCGGGTGGATCCTCGCGAGACGACCGACCGGGCTCTGGCTCATCACCGCCGCACCCCTATGCCTCGTCATCGCCACCCTGCTCAACGACGGCACCCCCGGCGTCGGGCAATGGATCGCCCTGGCCGTCTCAGCAGGTCACGTGACGTACGCACTCGTGCTCCTCACTCCCGCACGCGTCGGCCTAGGCGCGATCATCGTCGGGACACTCACCCTCGGGCTCGTGTGGGCGACTCGGCCCACGAACGTCGTTCCGGGAGCCCTCGAAATCGCAGGCGGGTGGATCTCGCTGGTGAGTCTCGCCGTTTCGGCCACAGCGCTGTGGTGGGTCTGGCACTCATTGCTGCGCCAGGCCATCGCGGACGACGAGCGGATGGCGGCCATTGTCCAGCGCGTGCAAGGCGAGATCGAAGCTCAAGAGCGCTCCCGTCTCTGGCGCCACGCAGGTGTCAGAGTCCACGAGCAACTGCTCAGCACCCTGCGCTACGTGCTCCAGACGGACAGTCTCGACCGCGAGGGGCTACGGCGCCTGGTGCACCGAGCTGACGGTGGCTCCCGCTCGAGCGACCTCGCTCAGGAGGTGCGTGAGGCGACGGCTGCCCGCATCGCAGCCGGCATCGTGCGGGCGGACCAGTCGGCTCTCGAACTCGACTTCAGCGACGAGGCCCGCATCGCGACGCGGGCGGCGATCGTGGAGTGCTCCCTCAATGCCGTGCTGCACGGTGGCGCGACCGATGTGCTCGTGTCGGCGGAGTCGACCGACGAGTGGATCGACGTCCATGTCTCGGACAACGGCTCCGGTATCGATACCGCGGCCACACCGGGACTGGGCTGGAACACGACCCTCGACGCGGGTCTCGCCGCGGTCGGCGGCACGTGGTCGGCGGATCGGCAGGGTGACCGCACCGTGGTGACACTGCGCATCCCGCGCGCTGCGCGGATCTCGCGCACGACGTTCACCGACGATGGCTTCGAGCAGGGACGCATCCTCATCTCCACTCCCCTCGTCGCCGTGGGTGCTGTCGGAGTCGCCTTCGACATCCTGGCCGGGGTGGGCTCGCTGCAAGGCTGGTTGCTCATCGCAGTGGCCATCGTCGCGACCTCAGCAGCTGTTGCCATTGTGTGGCGTCGACGCCATCCGTCGCTCATCGTCGCCAGTTTGGTCATCCTGGGCCTGGCTGCGATCCCATGGTTGATGGCCGCCATGGGATCGGATGCAGCTGACGCTCCCGTCCAAGCGGCAGGGCTCACGACAGCCGGCTACGCGCTCATCGCCGTGGGTGTGTGGTCGCGCTGGTGGCAGTGGGCTGGAGGCCTCGCGTTGTGGGCGATCGGGGTGCTCGCCGTCGCGCGCGTGGAGCAGAGCTCGGACTCCCTACCGATCGTTGTGGCCTTGGTGAACTGCCTCATCATCGTCCCGGTGGTGGTCATCGTTGCCAACATCGGCACGCGCCGCTACCTGCGAGCACAGGCCGCGCTCGCCCTGGAGCGCCAGGCGATCCTGCGCGAGGGCCTACGCGCCAACTCCGCCCGACTGATCGACCAGCACCTCACCGCGTGCGTTGCACAGGCAGAGGATCTGATGGGGCGTCTCTCGGACGGCGCGGAGCTCGACGAGGACGTGCGCCGCGAGATCGGCTGTCTCGAAGGGCTCATCCGCGCGACCATCCAGGTCGACCCGGTGGACGCCGGCGAGTTCGCTCGCATCGCCGCGCGGCTGGTCAACTCCGCCTTCAGCCTGGGGATCCCCGCACAGGTCGGAACGCTCGTCTCCAGTTCCGATCAGGCTCCACTCGACAAGGACGTCGTTCGCGCCCTCGAAGACGCCATCCCCGGCGCCAACCGCGTGGTGGTCCGCACACTCAACGACGGCGCGCAGGACTACCTGTCCCTGGAGGTCCTCGGGTCAGGACTGTCGGCGGATCGCTATGCGGCGATCCAGCGGCTTGGCGCGGGTGACGTGCGGATCGATGTGTCAGAGGAGTCCGATGGCTCCGCCGTGATCATGGTCTCGCGCCCGATCAGCGTCCACAACTCGTAAGAGCAAGACTCAGGCGTCGATGATCTTGTGCATCCACGCGTGCCTGCCAAGTGCGTCCTAGCGCTCTGTGCGCTCCTCGAGCGATTGCACATCGACCAGGTCCTGCGGCCGGCCGGTGGCCCGTTTGTTGGCGATAAGGTCATCGACGCCGATAAAGGGGACCGACAGCCCATCCAGATCAACATCCAGGCGCGCTCTCCAGCACGGCTCGAAGTCCACACCGGTCGGTGTCGTCAGGATGTCGACACGATTGGGTGGGTATCCCAACTGAATCACGGTGTCGGGCGCCTGGAAATCCTGAGTCGTCAGCCCGAGACCCCCGAAACCGAACTCATCGAGAGCGGCCAGGGTCCTTTGGGCGTTGCCGGCTTCGGGCCAGATCCACAGATCCAGGTCCTTGGTGAGTCGGGGAATGCCGTGCGCGGCAAGGGCCCACCCGCCTACGACGAGGAAGCGAACGTCATGCCGGGCGAAGCACTCGAGCAGTTCGCGGAAGTCCCGGTTCATCCTCATCGGTCCACCCCTCGAACTCACGTCGCATTTGGGCGAGCGCTCCGACGCGCTGCTCGACGGGGACGGAGAGCCAGAACGCCAAGTCACTCGGAGGATCGATCATCGACGTACGCGCGACGACTCGCGCCACCTCAACTTGGGCCACCTCGTCCACGCCTGCAGTCTACCCCTGGGAGCAGGTTTCAGGCGTCGATGATTTTGTGCATCCAGGCGTGCCTATCGGGCACCGCGCCCGTCTGTATGTCGAGCAGGGCCTGGCGCAGGCGCATCGTGACCTCACCCGAGCCGCCGTTGCCCACGGTCCAGTTGCCCATGCGCGACTTCACCTCGCCGACCGGGGTGACGACGGCGGCGGTGCCGCACGCGAAGACCTCGGTGATCTCGCCCGACGCGCAGCCGGCCTTCCACTCCTCGACGCTGATGCGCCCCTCCTCAGCCTTGATGCCGAGGTCCTGGGCGACGGTGAGGAGCGAGTCGCGGGTCACGCCCGGCAGGAGCGCGCCGGTGAGGGAGGGCGTCATGATGCGCGCCTGGTCGCCGGAGCCGTAGACGAAGTAGAGGTTCATGCCGCCCATCTCCTCGATCCACCGGTGCTCGGCGGCATCGAGCCAGACGACCTGGTCGCAGCCGTGCTGCGCGGCCTCGGCCTGGGCGACGAGCGACGCGGCGTAGTTGCCCGCGCACTTGGCCTCGCCGGTGCCACCCGGGGCGGCGCGGACATAGTCATCGGACAGCCACACGCTGACCGGGTGCACGCCCTTGGAGAAGTACGCGCCGGCCGGCGAGGCGATGAGGAGGAACTGGTACGTGTTGGACGGACGCACACCGAGCCCGATCTCCGTGCCGAGCATGAAGGGGCGCAGGTAGAGCGAGGTCTCTCCCCCGCTCGGCACCCACTCACGATCCGCGCTCACCAGCGCGGCGATCGCACCGATGAAGAGCTCCTCGGGCACCTCGGCCATGGCGAGGCGACGCGCGGAGTTGTTGAAGCGCGTGGCGTTCTTGAGCGGGCGGTAGAGCCAGATCGATCCATCGGCGTGACGGTAGGCCTTCATGCCCTCGAAGATCGCCTGGCCGTAGTGCAGGAAGTTGGTCGCCGGATCGAAGGTGAGCGGCTGATAGGGCACGAGCTCGGCGTCATGCCAGCCCTCGTCCTCCGTCCACGTCGCCCGCACCATGTGGTCGGTGTAGTACTTGCCGAAACCCGGGTTGGCCAGGATCTCGGCCCGACGCTCCGCGGACGTCGGAGACGGGTGCGCTACGGCCGTGATGGGCCACAGGTGCGTGTCCGCTAGTCCCGGGGTCTGCGCCGAGGTCGTCATGTGGCGAGATTACTCAGCCGGCAGCGCCCGCCGCGAGGGCGTCGCCGATCTGGCTCGTCGAGCGCACGGCATCACCTCGCGAGGCAAGGTCGGCCTCGACCGCGGCCTCGACCCGGGCGGCCTTGGCCTCCTCGCCGACGAAGTCGAGCAGGAGCGCCAGACTCATCACTGTGGCGGTGGGATCGGCCTTGCCCTGGCCGGCGATGTCGGGGGCGGAGCCGTGGACCGGCTCGAACATGCTCGGGTTGCTGCGGCTCGGGTCGAGGTTACCGCTCGCCGCGAGGCCGATGCCCCCGCCGATGGCTGCGCCGATGTCGGTGAGGATGTCGCCGAAGAGGTTGTCGGTGACGACGACATCGAAGCGCTCGGGCTGGGTGATGAAGAACATCGCCGCTGCGTCGACGTGCTGGTAGTCGGTCTTCACGTCCGGGTACTCCGCTGCCACGCGGTCGAAGGTGCGCTTCCAGAGGCTGCCGGCATTGGTGAGCACGTTGGTCTTGTGCACGAGGGTGACGTGCTTGCGCCGCTTCATCGCGCGGTTGAAAGCCTCGCGGATGATGCGCTCCGCGCCGTACGCCGTGTTGATGCTCTCCTCCGTCGCGACCTCCTGCGGCGTGCCGCGACGCAGCACGCCACCGGCGCCGACGTAGGGGCCCTCGGTGCCCTCGCGGTAGACGACGAAGTCGATCTCATCCGGACCCTTGCCGGCGAGCGGCCCGGTGACTCCGGGGTAGAGCTTGACCGGGCGGTAGTTGACGTGATGGTCGAGCTCGAAGCGCAGGGGCAGCAGCACGCCGCGCTCGAGCACGCCCGGCGGCACGGTGGGATCGCCGATGGCGCCGAGCAGGATCGCGTCGTAGGCGCGCAGCTCCTCGAGCACCGCGGGCGGCAGGGTCTCGCCGGTGCGGTTGTAGAGCCGGGCACCCAGGTCGTACTCCTGAGTGGTCACGGTCATATCACCGCGGACGGCGTCGAGGACCTTGAGGGCCTCGGCCACCACCTCGGTGCCGATGCCGTCGCCGGGGATGAGAGCGATGTTGAGGGTGCGCGCCATGGGCGGAAGGCTAGTGGGGGCGGCGCCCGCCTCAGGAGGCGAGGTAGCGGCGAAGGGCCTCGCGCATGATCGCGCTCGCCGTGGCTCCCTCGGACTCGATGCGCGTCTCGAGATCGCTGTAGAGCTCGGGGTCGAGGCGGACCTGGACCACGCGGGAGGGGCCCTCGCCCAGCGGGGGCCGGCCGCGGCGCACGATGACGAGGTCGTCATCGTCGTATCCCGCTTCGGCTTCATCCGCCCACGCTTGGAGTTGCTCCTCGGTGGGGGTCCCCGGGTAGCGCCACGTGCTGAGATCGAACCCCTTGACTTCCCTGATCACGTCGTGTCCCCCTGGGTGAGATAGCGCTCGAACTTCCTTCGCATCGGCATGGCGTGAATGGCCAACAGGGTCCCATCCGACTCCGTCACGGTCACGACCTCCAAGGGGCGACCGGTCGAGTCAGCACCGACGAACAACGTCCGGCCACGCGGACCGCTCTCCATCACCATCACGACGACGGCCTGGCCGATCGCGTGACAGATGTCTTCGTCGGCAACGCCGTGCTTGCGAGCACTCGAGAGGATCCGAACCCAGCCATGGCCCTTAATGTAGTACATAAGTACAGCGACACCTAGTCCACGATCTGGACCCGCGAGACCTCTCCCGTGGCGGTCAGGGTGTCGTCGGCCAGCATCACCGTCGCGCGCATCGGAGCGGTCCGTGCGATCGACATGACCTCTCCGTCGGGACCCTGGGTGAGAGTCGTGCGCTTCACCAGCGGTCCGGACTTGCGGGCGACGACCTCGAGCGTGAGAGTCGCGGGCCGCTCGTTGACGACCGTGCCGTCGACGATGCGCTGGACGGTGACGGCGATCGCCGAGCGCATGAGTGCGGCACTGGTGAGGCTCCCGGAGATGCGCGCCATGCCCGGGACGCTCGCCGTGGGATTGAGCACGAGGCGGGTGGTCATGCAGCCGGTGAGATCGCATGCCGAGCGGGAGAGGTCGAGCTCCAGCGGCAGCGGCCGAAGCGCGCGTAACTGCCCGCCGGGTGAGTGCAGGCCGAAGCCGATGCGGCCCGACCACGACCCGCTCACCTCGAGGGCCACGGTGGTGCGCACCTCGGGCAGGTCGGGGCCGGGCTGCGCCTTCCGATCCAGAGCAGCCAGAGCGGGAGCGGGAGCGATCAGGCTGATGCCAATGGCAGCAGCGGCAAGGGCGAGGAGCGGCGTACGCATGGGAACCTCCGGGCGGGGTGGGACGGGACAGGACCCGCGGAACGTAGGCAGCCCGGAGAGGCTCGCGACCCCACCGCGGTGCGCCTGGGGATGACGGGGCGAGGGATGCCCTGGGGACAACTCGGCTGGTACCCT
>CAZLZC010000114.1:0-7232 GCA_964563825.1 uncultured Actinomyces sp. | reverse complement strand
TGCGGGGCGGGGTCGGGTCATGACACGTCCTACCTATCTATCCGGATCAGCAGGTTCGTTGCCTAGCGGCGCGTGGCCGCGAGACGGGCGCCGGCGCCGGCGATCGCGAGCGCACCGAGCGCGGCGATGCCGAAGGCCATGAGCGGCAACTGCTGGCTGGAGCCGCCACCGGCGGGCACGCCCTCAGGGCCGGTGGACAGGTCGGTGATGACCTGCGTCGCGAGAGCAAGGTTCTCCTGCTCGGCCGAGCCCCATGCGTAGGCGATGGTGACGGTGCCCTCATCGAGCATCAGCGGCGCCGGTCCGAGCACCGTGGTGTCGGTGCCAGCGAGATTGACTGCAGCCTCGTAGTCGCCCGCGGGGACGACGACTGCGCCCTCGTTGGGGTTGGTGACGTCGGCGAAGATCACGGTGCCGTCGGCGAGCACATCGACGGCGGGAGCCGCAGCGATGTGGCGCACGATGAGACGCGCTTCGCCGGCAGCCATCGCGCTGATGTCGTTGACGAAGACGTTGAGTGCGGGTGCACCCTCGGCGTCCAGATTGGCGGTGACGGTCGCGTTGACGCCACCGGGCACCTCGACGGCCTCGGCGGCGAGCACGGGCTCGGCGTCATCAGGGGTCTGGCCATCGCCGAAGACGGCGAGGTCGTAGGTGCCGGCCGGGACCTCGACGGTCTCGAGCGTGCCCGGGGTGAAGTTGTCGATGAGCAGGTCACCGTTGGCGAAGACGTCGACGACGTCGGCGCCGGAGCCCTCGGGGATGGCGTGGAGCACCGAGACGGTGGCCATGTCGGCGGCCTGGGCCGGGACAGCAGCCAGGCCCAGGGGCAGGGCTAGGGCAGCGGCGGCGATGCCGACGCGACCGAGAGTGGGTCGGATCATGTTGTGCCTTCCGGTTGGGCGGTCGGGTCGACCGTCGCTATAGGGGTATTCGCCCCCGCGCCCCCTCCTGGATGCAGTGGATGCGGACTTTCTTCGAGAGGCGGAATCAGCGTTGACCGGTTAACGTGGAAGGCCGTCTCGGGAGGTCATATGGCACGCGTTCATTTCACCGTCCGCAAGCACCTCCCCCTGCCCGGGCGCATCGCGTACGAGGAGCTCGTCGACTGGCGCGGTCACGCCGAGTGGGTGCCCATGACCCGCGTGGTCATCGAAGCCGGTGATGGTGGAGTGGGTACGACGTTCGTCGCCACCACCGGTCTCGGCCCATTGGCGCTGCCCGATCGCATGCGCGTGGAGTCCATGGACGCGGATGCGCGCACCGTCACCGTGGTCAAGATCGGCCCCGTCCTCACGGGCGAGGTGCAGCTGGCCGTCGAGTCCGTCGGTGACGCCGCCTGCACCGTGCTGTGGGATGAGGACATCCGCGTACCGCTGCTGCCCGGCTTCCTCTCCAAGCCCGTGGGTGCGGTCGCGCGCAAGGCATTCGAGGTGTCTCTCGACCGCATGGCCAAGCACGCGCGCGACCGGCTTCTTGATCGGGCGGCGTAGGCGACATGCGGGTAGAGTGGGCGTACTCGATCCTCTCGTCGGGAGTCGCCCCATGACAGCCACGTCGCGCGCACGCGCCATGGATCACGTCGTGCTCGTCCTGTTCGAGAACAGATCGCTGGACAACATGCTGGGACAGCTCTACGACCCGGAGAGCGGCAAGACGTTCGAGGGGATCCTCGGCAAGGAGCTCTCCAACCCGGTGCCCGCCTGGGCCGAGCACCAGCCACCCGACGGCTCCGGCGTCGTGAAGGCGCACGTCGGCAGCAACATGGACGCGCCCTGCCCCGACTCCGGCGAGGAGTGGTTCCACACCAACACCCAGGTCTTCGGCGTGATGGACGAGGCCAACCGCTTCCACAGCGGTCCGGACATCCAGCCCCCGTGGAACGCCCCGCCCGCAGGTGCGCGGCCGACGATGGACGGGTTCGTCGCTGACTACATCTCCTTCTTTACCTGGGAGATGGGCCGTCAGCCGACGTTCGACGAGTACCGCCAGATCATGCAGTGCTACACGCCCGAGCAGGTCCCCGTGCTCAACGGCATCGCTCGCCAGTTCGGCGTCTTCGATCACTGGTTCAGCGAAGTGCCGTCGCAGACGTTCCCCAATCGCTCCTTCTGGACGGCTGCCACCTCCACGCCGCTGCCGACCGGCGGCACGATCAATGACCCGTCGTCCCACTTCATCAACGACAACACCGCGGAGACGCTCTTCGATCGTCTCGAGGCCCACGGCCGCACCTGGAAGGTCTACATCAAGGAGCCGGCGACCGTGTCCTTCACCGGCGTCATCCACTGGCAGCGGCTGCACGAGCGCTTCGCGACCAACTTCGTGCCGTTCGAGGAGTTCAAGAAGGACGCCGCCAACGGCGCGCTACCGGACTTTTCCTTCATCGAGCCCAACCTCTCGCTGGGTCACGGGGACTACCACCCGGCCGCGGGCATGGCCCTCTTCAAGGGATACGACCTGCCGCTCGACCCGCCCTCCTCGATCGAGTCCGGTGAGGCATTCCTGGACGAGCTCTTCGAGACCTACAGGGCGATGACCTCGCCCACCGGCAGCAATGTCTGGAACACCACGCTCTTCATCGGCTGGGACGAGCCGGGTGGCACGTACGACCATGTTCCGCCGGGCGCGGTCCCGCCTCCGGACCCCTCCGCTCCCGCGGGTCAGTTCGGATTCACCTTCGATCGATCCGGGTACCGGGTGCCGGCGATCGTCGTGTCCCCCTGGGTCGAGCCCGGCTCGGTCTACAACGGCGAGCACCGCCACACGTCGATGATCGCCACGCTGCGCAAGGCGTGGGACCTGGGCGATCCCTTCACCCAGCGTGACGCTCACGCCGCGCCGTTCGACTACGTGTTCACGCGCGAGATCCCCACCGATCCTGAGGAGTGGGCGGTGCCTCGAGCCAAGCCCCTCACGCCCCCGCAGATCGATTACGTCAAGGCCGACCGCACGCTGAGCACGCTGGGCAAGGCCCTGCTGCCGGGCATCATCGCCAAGGCGAAGCAGAAGGGCATTGCCCTGCCCCCGCAGGTGGAGGATCCGAACTTCCACCTCACGCCCCAGCTCGCCGCCGACACCATCACGTTCATCGGGTGCCACTTCTGGCCGCTCCTGGGGCCCCAGGGGCCGGAGATGGATGCGCTGAAGGCCAAGATCGGGACCGACCTGCAGGATGCCGTCAAGCCGGAGTGAGACCCACCGCCACCACGTGGCGCTTTCCTAACTCACCCGCTCGAGGGCCTGCTCGAGATCGGCGATGAGATCGACCGGGTCTTCCAGTCCTGCGGAGATCCTCAGCACTGCCGCGTGCGGCTGCGCCGACTCGTTGACGACGCGGTGGGTAAGCGACGCGGGATGCTCGATGAGGGTGTCGATCCCGCCGAGTGAGACGGCGTGCGTGATGAGCCTCAAGGCGCCGCACACCTTCTCGGCTGCGCCGAAGCCGCCGGCCATCTCGAAGGCAAGCATCGCTCCCGGGCCGCTCATCTGTCGGCCGATGAGCCCGGTCGGGTCCGCCCCGGGCAATCCGGGGTAGAACACGCGTGACACCTGCGGCTGCTCGGTGAGCCAGCGCGCGATCACGCCCGCGGACTCCTGCTGCGCGCGGATCCGGATCGGGAGCGTGCCGATGCCGCGCAGCATGAGGTACGCCGTGAAGGGGTCCATCACGCCGCCGGTGATCGTGCGGATGGGACGCAGAGACTGGGCGAGCTCGGGCGAGGCGACGACGACGCCGCCCATGGCATCGCCGTGGCCGCCGAGGTACTTCGTCGCGCTGTGCACCGAGTACGCCGCCCCGTGCCGCAGGGGCTGCTGGAGCACAGGGGAGGCGAAGGTGTTGTCGATCATGACCGGCACATCGCCGGCCTGTCGCACGATGTCCGCGATGTCACGCAGCTCGAGTGTGGGGTTGCTCGGCGTCTCCAGCACGATGAGTCCGGTCTGATCGGTGACGTGCTGCGCGATCTCGCCGGGCTCGGCGTAGGTCACGGTCGTGCCGAGGATGCCGGACTCGACGATGGCGTCGGTCCCGCCGTAGAGTGGGCGCACCGCGATGACATGGGGCTTGCCCGCGGTGACTCGACTGAGGATGACGGCGTGCGTGGCAGCCATGCCGCTCGCGAAGGCCACGCCTTCGACATCGAGCGCGTCCCCGCCGGGGACATGTCCTTCCAGCGCGGCGACGGCCTCCTCGAAGCGTGCGACCGTGGGATTCCATGCCCGGCGATAGATGGTGCTCGCCCCGATCGGCAGCGGCCTGCCCTCGATGAGGCCGTCGAGGATGTCGCGCGCTTCGCTCACATCCGGCAGCGGCGCGGTCGTCGACAGGTCGATGGGCACGGCATGGACACCGAGGTCGCGCAGGTCGGTGCGCCCGGCGTGCACGGCCACACTGGGCAGGGAGAGGCCATCGAGCTCGCTCATGGGGACAGCCTGCCTCATCGATGGGTGCCGGAACTCGGAAATCTCACGTCCGTCGCGGGATGTAGTCCGGAGAGAGGACACGCGGATCCGCGGATTGGTATCGCCGGCCGAGTGGTGAGGTCCACACCGGATCCGGTGAGCCCATGGGATCCCTCGGCCCTTCCTCGTGGATCCGCCAGCCGGAGGCCTCACGCCCACGGTTGTGTCGCGGGCAGGTCGGCGCCATCGTGGCTGCGCTCGTCCGCCCGCCTTCGGCGTACGCAGGCATGTGGTCGGCATCGCAGTTGCGCGACCGCACACCGCATGACGGATGCTTGCACCGGCGGTCCCGGGCGCGCAGGAAGCGGGCGAGACGCGCACCGGGGAAGCGTCTCTTGCCTTCATCGATGAGGACGTCGGTCGCTCCGTCGGTGACCCATCGGATCCAGTCGGCATCCGAAGCCAGGGTCCGGCACAAATCGGGATCCAGTGGCCCATAGCCCTCGAGCTCACCCGGGAGCTCGGCGAGGCCCAGCAGGGTGTCGAGGTGCACGATCACGCGGACCGCCGGGCGAGGGCCCTCCAGGACCGTCGTCCCGCTCTCGATCGACTCGTCAGCCGACGTAGCCGGCCCAGCAGACGGCGTCGGCTGCATCCCGACCGGTGAGAGCCCGAACGCGGCCAGGAGCGCGGCGTATCGCCACTGGCCCATGGTCCGCTCATCGTGTGCTCCGGCGGCATCGCGCAGTCTCTTGGCACGCGCCGAGATGGTGTCGTGAAGCGTCACGGCGTCGACACTGAGTCCACGGGCAGCGATGCACGACATGCCGTCGGGCTCGGCCCAGATGGAGACATCGGTGAGATCGCGCGTCGCCTTCTTGCGTCGCCGCGCGGCGGCCTCGGGATCGAGTGACGCGACCACACGTGCGACGCGCTCGCGCAGTCGCGCGGGAGACAGGCCTCCGGCGATACGCACAAGCCCGGCGACCGCACGATCACTGAGGTCGAGGCCGTCGTCGTCCTGATGGCCAGCCAGCACGAAGACACCCTCGTAGATCTCGCGAGCCTGGGCCACGGTCAGGCGTCCGCGCGCGACCTCCTCGCCCAGCCGGGGCCAGTCGCGCAGGAGTGCGGTCGCGGCGTTGACCTTGCCTGTGGCGGTGCTAGACGCGACATGCAGGGCTGCGGCGATCTCGTCGGCGACGTAGGACGACTGGTGCGACGTGGAGACTCCGGCGCGTGGGCTGGTGGCCTCCCTCACGGCGTCGGAGACAGACACGAGCGCGCGTGCCTGCTGCACGTGGGCCCAGCCGATGAGCCGGTCGGTCGCCTTGAGATACGACACGCGAGCTGAAGGCTCGAGGCGATCGGGATCGACCGCGGCGATCACCGCTGCGAGGTGCGGGCCGGGCGCGATCGTTTCCCACGGATGCTCCGCGGGAGTGATGTCGTCCCATGCGTCGGCCATGTACGGAACCTACGACGGGGGTCTGACAATGAAGTGACGATGACGTACCGATCACGCGTTATCTACGAAAGTCGTGCGAAACGTCGTACGACGAGGTTCACGACACGTCCCACCAGATCGCAGCGAGGCGGCGCGGCGTACCCGCATCGGCGGCCTGCACCGCTGCGGCTACCTCGTCGGCGCGATTGACCGGCAGGCACAGGCGGATGCACGCCGACTGGGCCTGCGCCACGGGATCGAGCGGGATCCGCTGGGTGACATCGTCGGACTCCACGAGTTGCGCGTCGTACCCGGCATCGCGGATCACGGTAAGCGCGTCGCCCGCGGTGGGGGACGTAGGTCGATCGAGATCCCAGAACTGCTTCCACAGCGGGTTCATCCAGGTGAGCGGATGACGCACGGGAAGTTCGAGTACGACGCGCCGGCGCGCATGCGCGGTCAGTGCATCGACGAAGGCGGGCAACTCCCACACGTTGTAGGCGACGTGGTGGCACACGACAACGTCGGCGATCGGTGTGACCGGTGCGACATCAGGCCAGTCACCGAGGATGACCTCACTCGCGACGCCGCGCTTGGCCGCTGCCTCAGTGAAGGCATCGAGCATCCCCTGCTGGTGATCCACGCCGATGAGCAGACCCGCCGGCGGCACGAGTGCAAGAGCGGCACGCCCGCCGCCGCAGCCGACGTCCAGCACGCTGCCGCCGTCGGGCAGTACCTCGCGCGCAGCAGCATGCGCGGGGGAGTCGGGGATGGGCCCGTCGGGCGCGAGGAACTGCGCCACCGGGTGGATCCACGGATCCTGCGGCGCCTGCGCGCGGATCTCCTCGGGGATCGCCCAGGAGGCAAGGTCGTCCCGCCACTTCTGCGCTGCCGTCGACATGGGGGAAGCCTAGGCGGGCGTTGATCCTGTCGATCTGCGGCATCGCTGCTCACTCTGCGCGCAAGTGAGTCGCGACTGACCGGTCACGTGCGACTAATGCCTTCAATGTCGGTGGGCATTGACCGACACACGGGATTCGCCGTCGCCGTCGCTGACACGATGAGTGCCACGGGATCGGGAGCGACAGACATGGTCTGCCCGGAGGGAGCGCCGCAATGACGGAGTTGACGTCCGCTGCCTACACCGATCTGGCGTACCTAGGCGGCACCAAGGCCATCGCGACTACGCCGATTGCCGGTCAGCCGGCGCAGCCGTACGCCGATGTCTACGTGCCCGGGGCGGAGCCGATCCGTGACGGGGAGATCCGGGTGACGGTTCTCGGCAGTGGCAATCCGCCGCCGACACGTGCGCAGGCCTCCGGATCCATCCTGGTGGAGGTGGGCAACGCGGAGCACGACATGTTCATCTTCGATGTGG
>CAZLZC010000113.1:0-7260 GCA_964563825.1 uncultured Actinomyces sp. | reverse complement strand
CTCGAGCGCTTGCGCGAGCGCGGCGGCCGGCTCGTCGTTGTCGACCCGCGACGCACCGAGACCGCTGACATCGCCGATGAGCATGTCTTCATCCAGCCCGGCACCGATGCCTTCCTCCTCGCGGCCATGGCGCACGTCATCGTCACGGAGGGCCTCGCGCATCCGGGTCGGGCCGAGTCCTACGTCGACGGTCTCGATGCGGTGCAGGAGCTCGTCCGCCAGGTGACTCCGGAGGACGCCGAGCGCCGCACCGGCGTACCCGCAGAGACCATCCGGCGCCTGGCTCGTGACTTCGCCGCTGCGCGGCGTGCTGCGGTTTATGCGCGTCTCGGCGTGTGCCAGACGGAGTTCGGCACCACGGCGTACTGGCTGGTGCACGTGCTCAATGTGCTCACCGGCCGGCTCGACGAGGTGGGCGGCTGGATGCTCGCGGAGCCGGCGTTCGACCTGCCGCGTATCGGCGCGCTCACGACCGACCTGCCCGGCTACGACCGCTGGCGCTCCCGGGTGCGGGGGATCCCCGAGGTGGCAGCGGAGTTCCCCTCCAGCACCCTCGCCGATGAGATCCTCACGCCGGGCGAGGGCCAGATCCGGGCGATGGTGCTGGTGGCGGGCAATCCCGTGCTCACCGTGCCGCAGGGACGGCGCATCGACGAGGCGCTCACCTCACTCGACTTCTGCGTGGCGGTCGACTACTACGTCAACGAGTCCACCCGTCACGCCGACGTGATCCTGCCGCCCACGACCGCGCTGGAGCGCGAGGAATTCGATCTGGTCTTCCCCGCGGTGAGCGTGCGCAATCACGTGCGCTGGGGGGAGCGCGTGATCGAGCCGGAGCCCGATACGCGCGCAGACGCCGACATCCTGCGGGAGCTGCTGTGGCGGGTCGAGGCATCGACCATGGGCACGCGTCGCGCTCGCGCGCTCAATGAGGCACGTCGGCGCTTCCTGCCCCGCCGCTTCGTGGATGCCGCGCTGCGGGCGGGTCCGTGGGGGCTGCGTCACGGTCGACGGCTTTCGCTGCGCAAGGTGCGCCAGCATCCGCACGGCCTCGACCTCGGTGCACTGCATCCGGTGCTGCCGCGCCGACTCATGACCGACGGCAAGCGGATTCGCCTCGATCATCCGGTGGTGGTGGCGGATTGGCCACGCCTCATGGCGGCCCTGCACGCGCAGCCGGAGCCCACGGAGGGGCGTGATCTGCTGCTCATCGGGCGCCGGCACCTGCGGAGCAATAACAGCTGGATGCACAACTCCACCCGTCTCACGCGGGGGAGCAACCACTGCGCGGTGCTCGTGCACCCCGATGACGCTCAGGCGAGGGGAATCGGCGCGGGCGACCGGGTGAGCGTGTCGACTGCCGCCGGATCCATCGAGGCCGTGGCGGAGATCAGCGAGTCGGTCATGCCCGGAGTCGTCTGCATGCCGCACGGCTGGGGTCACGGCTCGAGGTCGGGCGTGGGCTGGAGTCACGCCGCATCGCTGCCCGGTGACAGCGTCAACGACATCACCGAGGACACCCGCTACGACCCGCTCAGCGGCAATGCCGCCGTCACGGCACTCCCGGTGTCGCTGCAGCCGGTCTAGTCGGTCAGCAGCGGCGTGATGTCCTTGACGATCTCGGTCGGCTTCGTTTTGGGGGCGTAGCGCTTGACGGTGGTGCCGTCGGGGGCGACCAGGAACTTCGTGAAATTCCACTTGATCGACGACCCGAGCATGCCGCCGGCCCGGTCCTTGAGGAAGACGAAGACCGGGTGCGTGCCCTTGCCATTGACGTCGATCTTGGTCGAGAGCGGGAAGGTCACGCCGTAGTTGACCTTGCAGAACTCCTCGATCTGAGTGTCGTCACCCGGCTCCTGGTGCGCGAACTGGTCGCAGGGGAAGCCGAGGACCACCAGGCCCTGCGGGCCGAGCTCCTCGTGCAGTTTCTGCAGGTCGTCGTACTGCGGAGTGAAGCCGCACTTGCTCGCGGTGTTGACCACGAGGACCGGCTTGCCGGCGAAGTCGGCGAGCGCGACCTCCTTGCCGTGGTTGTCGACGAAGGTGAGGTCAAAGAGGGAATCGGGTGCGGACATGTGTCTATTGTCTCGCCGCGTGGGGCGCCCGCCACTCGGGTAAGCCGTTTCGCCTAGCCTGAGCGCGTGAGGCGGCGCAGGGGAGCGGCAGGGCGAGTCGGTGCGGGTCTGATCGTCGCGGGCATCCTCCTCTCCGCCTGCAGCCAGTCCTCCGATGGCGCGTCGTCATCAAGCCCAGCGGCGCCGGTGCTCGACTGTGCCGCGGCGCAATTGGCGATGGACGACTACTCCGTCGCGCTCACTGATCTCGCGACCAGCCTGGAAGCCAGCGACGCGATGTCAGCGGTCGCCGCTGCGGACGCCATGTCCTACTCCCTGGACCAGCTCGAAGCTGCCCTGCCGGATATCCCTCAGGCGGGTGAGGCATTCCTCTCCGCATCGAGGGGGGTCTCGCTGCAGGTGAAGCAGTCGGCCGCGGACTCCCCGGAGATGACCGGGCTGCTCGGCGAGCTCACCGCTGTCTTCGGTGACCCTGCGTTCGCCGAGGGCGGCGCCGCCATTGACGAGTACGTCGTGCAGGTGTGCCCACAGGCCAGCCCGTCCGCGTCGTAATCGATCAGGCGGGCAACATCACGGCAGTTCGCTGAAGGCACCCACGAGGGCAGCCCGTGCATCGTCGAGTTCGCCCTGTGGCGGGTAGATCGCCTGGCCCCGTTCGGCCAGTGACGTGATCCCCGTCGCGCGCAGGGCAAGCCAGATGTCCGCCTCCTCGCGTGCTGTGAGCAGATCACCATGCCAGGGCAGGATCGCGATCGCATCCACTCGATCGCGAGCGGCGGAGATCTTCGAGGCAGCGTCGATAGCGGCAGCCCGCACGATGTCCTGGTGCGCACTCTCGGTGTCACCGGGTGCGGTGTACTCCAGGACCGAATTCACCTGGCGCTCCCCGGACTCGATCGCGGTGACCGTCTCATCGAAGGCGATGACCAGATCGTCCGTGGCCGAGGCGCGCCAGCGCGCGTCGACGACATAGGCGAGTGCGCCGAGAGCGAGCACCACCGCGAGCGAGGAGACAAGGGTGATGAGAGCACGCCGACTCACGCTCGAGTGCTCGCGCCCCTGCTCGATCGACTCCATCGTCAACCGAGGCTAGGAGATGGGCGGGCCCCCCGCATATCGGCAGGAAACTGCTGATGGCCGGCGACTCGCGATGGGTCAGTCGAGCAATCCAAGGTCGGCGAAGGATGCTAGTGCTGCACCGATGGCGCCGGAGTCCGCTCCGCACTCGGCGGGCAGGAGCGGGGGAGGACTCGGGCGTGAGAGACGCTGGTAGCGCTCATTGATCTGCTGGGTCCACCAGCCACCGGAGGATCCCAGGCCGCCGCCGAGCACCACGACCTGCGGATCCACCAGATAGACCGCCCAGGCGAGTGCGGCCCCGATGGCGGACGCGGCTGAGTCGACGATGGCTCGCGCCCGCGGATCGTGGCCTTCGGCGAGGGCAAGCACCTCACGGGCACCCGCGACCTGCTGTCCGGTGGCCCTGGCGTAACGGCGCGCGATCGCAGTGCCGGAGGCGAACTCCTCCAGCGTGTGCGCGACACCCGGATCGAGATCGCGATCGATGGGGAGTTCGCCGAGAGCGATGGCCTCGCCCCGGTGTCCCTCCCACACGTGGCCGCCGACGACAAAGGAACTGGATATCCCCGTGCCGATGCTGGCGTAGAGCATCGACGTAGAGCCGCGGCCCGCACCGAGGACTGTCTCGGCCAAGGCGCCGCATCGCACGTCGCTCTCGACCGTCACGGGTGCGATGTCGGCGAAGAGTTCGCCAGGCTGCACAGTCCATGCGAGCACGAGATCGCTGTGCAGCAGTCCTCCTCGCACATACTCCGGAACGCCGATGCCCACACCCGCGATGTGGTGGCCCTGCTCGAGGGCGCGATCATGGAGGCGGTGGGCAAGCGCGTGCGAGGCGGCCAGCCCGGGATCGGCGCGCTCGCTCGTCGCCGTCGGCACCTCGTCCATGGCTACGACGGTGAGGCCCGGCGGGTCGGCCAAGCCGCCCCTGTCGGGCTGGTCCGGGCCGAGCAGCACAGCCCGGGACTTGGTGCCGCCGACATCGACGCCGAGGACGACGTCCATGGTCAGGCCAGGTAGCCGGGGGCGCTGCCGGAGATGAGCCGAGCGGGCTGCCCCGATTGGTTGACGATCCGGTAGTCGAAGCCCTGCGGGAGCACCACGGATTCGCCCTCGCGCGCGCGCCACCAGGTGGCGGTCTCCGACTCCGGCGTGTGCACATGGATCTCGCCCTCGGTGACATGCAGCAGCGCGTCGCCGTCGTGGCGCCGTACGGCGCTGGAGTCTCCCGGAAGGACCGTGATCTCAGCGACGGTCAGGTGCTCGGTGGAGCACAGCAGCCCCACCTGGAGTCCCACCTCGGAGCGCCACCGCAGGTCCGACTCCCGGACGACGTGCAGCGTGTCCTTGTCCTCGAAGGTCGCGCGCTCCATGGGCCAGTGCCCGAGCGGCGCATCGCTGGCGTGCACCGAATCCTCGAGGTAGGGGACCGTCTTGGAATACGCCGAAGACGCACCGGTCGCCGGCGGTGGACTGAAGAACTCCAGGACGCGTACGGGTGTGGTGCCCCAGTTGACGCCGTGGTGCCAGGTGTCGCGGCGGAAGAAGACGCCGTCGCCGGCGGTGGCCTTGACCACCTGCCCGATGGCAGGGTCGATGACGGCGATCGTGCCCTCAAGGACGACGTAGACCTCGTCGGCGGCGAAGACGGTCCGGTTGTCCGCGGAGTGCCCGAAGCGCCCCCCAGGGGGGAGGGTGAAGATCAACGCGTGCAACTGCATCGTGGAGAGCAGCACTTCGTCACCGACGTAGCCGGACTCCGCATCCCCCCACAGGTGGCGCACGACGTTGGAGTCGGTGATGACATGCGGCTGGTCGAAGACGGGCCGCGGTGTCGCTCGGCGGGCCATGGAGCCTCCTTGAGTTTGTGACGAGATGCGTGTGGCTAGATGCGGAAGAGCGTGGACGTGAAGCGGTAGGCATCGCCGCGATAGATCATGCGGCCCGCAGCCATGACACGGTCGGAGCTATCGACAGTCACCTCATGGCCGACCAGCACGGGGGATCCCATGGGAACCTCAAGCAGCGCTGCTACGTGATCCGATGCCGCCTCTGCCTGGAGTGTGTAGTCGCAGCGCGACGGCACCAGGCCGTAGGCCTCGTGGAGTAGGCGATAGAGCGAGACGCCTTCGAGGGATTGCGACTCCAGGCCCGGGACGAGCTTGTGGGGAAGGGAGATGGACTGCACTGCCACAGGGAGTCCATCGAGCGTGCGCACGCGCTCGAGTTCGACGACATCCGACGCCGGAGGGACCCCGAGGAGTTCGGCGACCTCGAAGGAGCAGGGGCGCAGCACCTGCGACACCGTGCGCGAACCGGCGGTGAGTCCACGTGCGGCCGCTCCCTCGGAGAAGCCCATGAGCACATTGGGTCCCTCGCTGATGTAGGCGCGGGCAACGAACCAGCCGCGTTGCGGGGCAGGCTCGAGGATTCCCGCGTCGGCAAGTTCCTTGAGTGCGTGACGCAAAGTGGTGCGTCCGACCCCGAGTTCTTCGGCGAGAGCCCGCTCGCTGGGCAGCAGCGAACCGGGGGGCCATCTGCCTGAGGCGAGACTCGAGGCCAGTGCTCGGTACGCGCTCAGCGACGGACTGCGCCCCCCTGGACGATCATCGGTGCCCGCTCGCATGGTGGCGCGACACTAGCACGGTGGTTTGCACTCGAACCAGTGTTGACTTTCGCGAACCAGTGCAAGAGAGTGCACCCGCAGGAGTGGTCTCTGGGAGGGAGGTAGTGCCGTGGCGCCCATTCGGGTCGGACTCGTCGGCCTCGGCCTCATCAGCCAGGCCGTGCACCTGCCCAACCTCGAAACGCTGCGCGCCGACTTCACGGTGACGGCCGTGTGTGATGCCTCGGCACCCCTCGCAGTCGAGGTCGCGGCACGCCTCCCCGGTGACGTCTTGGCCACGCATGACTGGCGTGACGTGGTCACGTCCCCCGATGTCGATGCCGTCCTGGTGCTCACACCCGGGTCGCACGGCGAGATCGTCGCCGCTGCTCTCGAGGCCGGGAAGCACGTCTTCTCCGAGAAGCCGCTCGGACATTCCCGGGCCGAGGTTGCTCACCTCATCGCACTCAGTGAGAGTCGCGGGCTCGTGCTCCAGGTCGGCACGATGAAGGCGTACGACGACCTCATCGCGCCGACCCGCGCAGCGCTGCAACGCATCGGCGATCTGCGCGTGGTGCGCGTCACCGTGCTGCATCCCACCGACGAGTGCCAGTTCGAACACGTGTCCCTCCTGCCCGCGGATTCCCCCGATCCCGGAGTCGTCTCCGCGGGCGCTGCCTACACAGACGCCCGCAATGAGGAGGCCGTGGGCGGGTCTGCCGTCGGCGTACGAGCTCTCTACAACAACGTCCTCATGGGCTCGGTCGTGCATGAGGTCGCTCTGCTGCGCGCTCTGGGTCTCGGGCTGCCGGCGTCATGGGACTTCGTGAGCATCGATCCCGCGCTCGGCGAATCCACCCCTGCGGAGCCGCCGCGCATCATGGCGATCGGCCAGCTCGCGTCCGGCGCGCAACTCCAGCTGTCGTGGAACTGGGTGCCCGACTACCCGGAGTACGACGAGGAGGTCAAGGCGATCGGCAGTGCCGGACGCGTGACGCTCACTCTGCCGGGCCCCTACCTCGCCGACCACCGATCCCAGCTCGTGGTCGAGGAGATGGTCGACGGACTGCGCCATCACGACGTTGTCACATCCGGCTTCACGACCGCATTCGTGCGCGAACTCGAAGCCTTCGCGCTCAGCGTCTCCTCCGGCGCTCCGGTGGCGTGCGACGCGCGCGGCGCACTCGAGGACCTCGAGTGCCTTCAGGCGCTCGCCGCCGCGGCCGCGCGTCAGGCGGGCGTGGCGCTGGGGGGTGAGGCGGAGTGAAGGGCATTGCCAATGCACCCGTGAGCTTCGGCATCTTCGGCACCACGGGGGGCTCGGCGTCACCCGCTGACATGCTCCGGGCCCTCGCCGCGAGCGACTACGACGGTGCGGAGCTCGGGCCGCCCGGTCTCTTCGGCACTCCTGAGGAGACCGCGCAGCTCTTCGACTCCACGGGCCTGCGCGCGGTCGGCGCCCACGTCCCCCTGCACCTTGCCCTGAGCGATGAGGTCTCC
>CAZLZC010000112.1:0-7338 GCA_964563825.1 uncultured Actinomyces sp. | reverse complement strand
CTACGACGATGACGACATCGTGATCATCGACAAGCCTGTCGGCGTCGCCGCACATGCCAGTCCGGGCTGGGATGGCCCCACAGTGGTCGGAGGTCTCGCTGCTGCGGGCTACCGGATCTCCACCTCTGGAGCGGCGGAGCGCCAGGGAGTCGTGCACCGGCTCGATGTCGGGACCACCGGTCTCATGGTGGTGGCCAAGAGCGAATCGGCGTACACCGATCTCAAGAGGCAGTTCAAGGAGCGGACGCCGACCAAGATCTATCGCGCGATCGCGCAGGGCCACCTCGATCCATTGACCGGCACCATTGACGCGCCGATCGCCCGCCACCCGAGCGCGGACTACAAGATGGCGGTCGTCAGCGGTGGGCGCCCGAGCGTGACGCACTACGACACGCTCGAGGCCTTCCCGCACGCCAGCCTGCTTGAGGTGGACCTCGAGACGGGTCGCACGCACCAGATCCGCGTGCACATGGCGGCGATGCGCCATCCGCTCGTGGGGGACACGACGTACGGCGCCGACCCGACCCTCGCTCAGCGGGTCGGCCTTACCCGGCCGGCGCTGCACGCGGCGCGACTGGAGATCGAGCATCCGGCGACGGGGGTGCTGGTCGCGGTGGAGTCGCCGGACCCGCCGGACTTCACCGAGGCACTGCGCCGTCTGGGCGACGGGGCCTAGGCAGGCGGTCGCGGCGCCCCGGCCGGGATTGTGCGGCTCCCGTGCAGTCTCACTCGCTCTCAGCCGCACAATCGACGTCCGTGCGTCCCAGGGGTCACGCGTGCCCCAGTGGCCTCCTCCGGACGGGACCCGTGCGGGGCGCGTCGGCGGGCGGGCGACGTCGGTCCTCCGGACTAGGGTTGGCGGGTGACCACGGGCGGGCAGGGCGGCGACTTCGTCCACCTCCACGTGCACACCGAATACTCCATGCTCGACGGCGCGAGCCGACTGCCCGATCTCATGTCCGCCGCTGCTGCGCAGGGGATGCCCGCGATCGCGATGACCGATCACGGCACCCTCTACGGCGCCTACGACTTCTACAAGTCCGCCAAGGCCGCCGGCATCAAGCCGATCATCGGACTCGAGGGCTACTACGCACCCCAGGGTCGGTTCGAGCGCCGCGCCTTCGACTTCGGCGGCGGCTTCGATGAAGGCGCGAGCGAGGATGGATCCGGCGGCCGCGGCACGCAGAGCTACACCCACATGACCCTGTGGGCGCAGGACACCGGCGGCATGCACAACCTCTTCCGCCTGGCGTCGCTCGCCAGCCTCGAGGGCTACTACTTCAAGCCGCGATTCGATCGCGAACTCCTCGACACCTACGGCAAGGGACTCATCGGCACCACGGGCTGCCCTTCCGGGGAGGTCAACCGCTGGCTCCAGGCGGGCAATTACGACAAGGCCCTTGCCGCGGCAGCCGACACACGAGACATCCTGGGCAAAGACAACTACTTCGTCGAGGTCATGGATCACGGCCTGGCTATCGAGCGGCGCTTCCGCGAGGACCTTCTCAAGATCGCGCGATCGCTCGACCTCCCACTCGTCGCCACCAATGACCTGCACTACGTCCAGGCGGGTGACGCCGACACCCACGATGTGCTGCTCTGCATCGGCACGCGTACGACGATGGACGACCCCAAGCGCTTCCGCTTCGATGCGCGCGACTTCTACCTCAAGACGTCCGCGGAGATGCGCGATGTCTGGCGCGAGCTGCCCGAGGCCTGCGACAACACCCTGCTCATCGCGGAGCGCTGCGAGGTGACCTTCAACGAGGGCGCCAACCTCATGCCGCAGTTCCCCGTGCCCGCGGGGGAGAGCGAGGACTCGTGGCTTGTCGCCGAGGTCGAGCGCGGCCTCGCGCGGCGCTACCCCGGAGGTGTCCCCGACAACGTCCGGCAGCAGGCAACCTACGAGCTCGGTGTCATCGCCCAGATGGGCTTCCCGGGCTACTTCCTCGTCGTGGCCGACCTCGTGCGCCACGCCAAGGACAACGGCATCCGCGTGGGTCCAGGCCGCGGCTCCGCGGCGGGCGCCATGATCGCCTACGCCCTGGGCATCACCGACCTCGATCCGATCAAGCACGGGCTCCTCTTCGAGCGCTTCCTCAACCCCGAGCGCATCTCCATGCCCGACATCGATATCGACTTCGATGAGCGTCGCCGCGCTGACATGATCCGCTACGCCACCGAGAAGTACGGCGAGGAGCGTGTCGCGCAGATCGTCACCTTCGGCTCGATTAAGGCCAAGGCCGCGGTCAAGGACGCCGCGCGCGTACTCGGCTACCCCTACGCCCTCGGCGACCGGATCACCAAGGCCCTGCCGCCGTCGGTGATGGGCAAGGACATCCCGCTGTCCGGCGTCTTCGACAAGGAGCACTCGCGCTACGGCGAGGCCGCAGAGTTCCGTGCGCTGTACGACGCGGACCCCGACGTCGCCAAGGTGGTCGACACCGCCCGGGGCCTTGAGGGTTTGAAGCGCCAGCCCGGCGTCCATGCCGCAGGCGTCATCCTGTGTCGCGAGCCACTCATGGACGTCATCCCCGTGTGGCGACGCGAGCAGGATGGCGCGGTCATCACGCAGTTCGATATGGGTGCGTGCGAGGCCCTCGGCCTGCTCAAGATGGACTTCCTGGGGCTGCGCAACCTCACCGTGCTCGACGATTGCCTCGCCAACATCCAAGCCAATCGCGGCGAGACCGTCGTCCTCGAGGATCTTGCGCTGGCCGACGGCCCCACCTTCGATCTGCTGTCGCGCGGCGAGACCCTGGGGGTCTTCCAGTTGGACGGCGGCCCGATGCGCGCGCTCCTGCGCTCGATGCAGCCGGACGCCTTCGAGGACATCTCGGCCGTCCTCGCCCTCTACCGACCCGGGCCGATGGGTGCCAATGCGCACAACGACTACGCCGACCGCAAGAACGGTCGCAAGCCGGTGGTGCCCATTCATCCTGAGCTCGCTGAGCCCCTCGCTGAGATCCTCGGCGACACCTACGGCCTGATCGTCTATCAGGAGCAGGTCATGGCCATCGCGCAGAAGCTCGCGGGCTACTCCCTCGGCAACGCCGATCTCCTGCGTCGCGCGATGGGCAAGAAGAAGAAGGAGATCCTCGACAAGGAGTACGTCCCCTTCCGCGAGGGGATGAAGGCCAATGGCTACTCCGACGGTGCCATCCAAACACTGTGGGACATCCTCGTCCCCTTCTCCGACTATGCCTTCAACAAGGCGCACACCGCCGGCTATGGACTGGTGTCATTCTGGACGGCATACCTCAAGGCCAACTTCCCTCAGGAGTACATGGCCGCGCTGCTCACATCCGTCAAGGACGACAAGGACAAGAGCGCCGTCTATCTCAATGAGTGCCGTCGCATGGGCATCAAGGTGCTGCCACCCGATGTCAACGACTCCGACTTCGACTTCACGCCGCGCGGCAGCGATATCCGCTTCGGACTCTCGGCGGTGCGCAATGTCGGTGCGAACGTCGTCGACTCGATCATCGCCACCCGCAAGGCGCATGGCCGCTTCGCGAACTTCTACGACTTCATCGACAAGGTCGAGGTGTCTGTCTGCAACAAGCGCGTCGTGGAGAGCCTGGTCAAGGCGGGTGCCTTCGATTCACTCGGCGACTCCCGTCGCGGACTCATCACGGTGCACGAGCAGGTCATCGACGCTGCGGTCGACCTCAAACGTGCTGAGGCCATCGGCCAGTTCGACCTCTTCGGCAGCATGGGCGAGGCCGAGGATGCCGGAAGTTTGCGCATCACCCCCGAGATCCCACTGGGCGAGTGGGACAAGGCCATGCTCCTCGCGCACGAGCGAGACATGCTCGGCCTCTATGTCTCCGACCATCCGCTCTACGGCGTCGAGCAGTTCCTCGCTCAGTCCACCGACTGCTCTGTCGTGCACGTGCATTCGGGTGACCGTGCCGAGGGCACCGTCGTCACCGTCGGCGGGCTCGTCACCGGCGTGCAGCGCAAGACCACCAAGCAGGGCTCGCTGTGGGCCATCGTCACGCTCGAGGATCTCGACGGCGCCGTCGAGGTCATGGTGTTCCCCCAGACCTACGCCGGCGCGGGCACTCTCCTGGTCGAGGATGCCGTGCTCCTCGTCCGGGGCCGCATCGATCGTCCCGACGAGGATGCTGCGCGCTTGGTCGCGATGGAGATCACGCAGCCCGATGTGAGTGAGGCACCGGCCGGCCCGGTGCGCCTCAGCATGCCCGCGGCCCGCTGCGTGCCCCCCGTCGTCGAACGGCTCAAGGACATCCTTGCGGCGCACCCCGGCACGACGGAGGTGCACCTGCACCTGGCTGCTTCGGGGCGCACCACCGTGCTCCGACTCGACGATCGCCTGCGCGTCACACCGAGTCCTGCTCTCTACGGCGACCTCAAGGCCCTGCTCGGGCCTGCCTGCCTCTCCTGACCCGCCATGCGCCGTCTTGCCGCCTGCCTTGTCGCCCTCGTGGGTGCGATCGGGCTCGGTGCCCTGCTCGGCGTCATCTGGGAGGCGCTCGCTCCGCGCGTGACGCTGGTCGTCGCCTCCGACGGCAGGCCCTATCCCGAGGGCTATCAGCCTGAGGGCTACATGACCGACGACGGCATCGCCGCGCTGCTGTGCGTTGCCGCGGGCCTTGTCGTCGGCGTCGCGGTCGTGTGGGTGGCACGCCGCATCGCGACCCGTGACCACGCGCTCCTCGTCGCGCTCGGCAGCGTCCTGGTGCTCGGCGCCGTGGGCGCCGTCGCCCTGTGGTGGACGGGGGAGACCGTCGGCGAATTCGACTTCGACGCGCTCGTGGCGTCCAGTGCCGAGGGCGCCTCGCTCACCGCACCGCTGCAGTTGCGCATGCCGGGCGTCCTCGTGCTGTGGCCGCTGGCCAGCGTGGTGGTCGTCTTCATCGCCGCACTCGCGGACTGGTGGCGCGGCCGCGAGCACGATCGCGTCGACGTCGTCGCGTAGCCCTTTCGCCTGCTACGCCGCCGCCCTACCCTTGTGGATCATGAGTGGGTGACGTCCCGTCGCCCGTTAGGTGAAGGGGGACGGATGGCCCAGCACCGGTTCTTCGAGGACGAGGGATTCGAGTTCATGGCCCTCATCACGCTAGGCGCCGCCCCCTACCGACTCTCCGAGGCTGGTGAGGTTTACGCGACCGCCGATCGCATCACCAACGCCGATGCGGACTCGTGGTTCGACGAGTGGATGGCCACGGCGCATCGTGTCCGTCGGATTGCCGAAGAAGCTGAGGCAGCCGGCCATATGGCTTCCGCACGCGACGCCTACCTGAGAGCGGCGAACTACGCGGCCTCGGCGTTCTTCTACGTCCTCGCGACAAAGGACCCCTCACGCGAGCTCGCCACGTGGAAGTGGCACCGGGAATGCTTCGACCACGCCATGCGACTGTGGCCGACACCGGTCGAGCACATCTCGATTCCCTACGAGGGCACCCACCTGCACGGTTACTTCTGGTCCGCGGGACCGGAGCGCAGGCCCACGATCATCCTCAACAACGGCTCCGACGGCCCGGTCAGCGACATGCTCGAGATGGGTGTCGTGGATGCGCTCGCGCGCGGCTACCACGCCATGACCTTCGACGGTCCCGGCCAGGGGCGGGCCCTGTACGAGCAAAAGCTCTATTTCCGCCACGACTGGGAGGCTGTCATCACGCCGATCGTGGACTTCCTCGTCAAGCGCCCCGACGTCGACTCGGCGAGGCTCGTGTTGGCCGGCAACAGCCAGGGGGGCTACTGGGTGCCTCGCGCCGCGGCGTTCGAGCATCGATTGGCGGCCATCGTCGCCGATCCCGGAGTCGTCGACGTCCGCACATCGTGGACCGGGAAGTTGCCGGATCAGATGCTGCAGTTGCTCGACGCGGGTCAGGACGAGCAGTTCGACGCGTTCATGACGCAGATCGAGGATGCCAGTTCAGAGGTGCGCACGAGCCTGGCCAAGCGCATCGAGCCTTACGGCTTGCCCACCCTGTCGGCCGTCCTACACGAACTCGACAAGTGGAATCTCACCGATGTCGCCGGCGAAATTGCGTGCCCGACGCTCATCACCGATCCGGAGGATGAGCAGTTCTGGCCCGGCCAGTCCCAGCAGCTCTACGACCTGATGGCCGCACCCGGCAAGGAGATCACGCACTTCACTGCCGCCGAGGGGGCCAACTGGCATTGCGAGCCTATGGCTCCGCAGCTGCGCGGCCAGCGCATCTTCGACTGGGTCGACCGGGTCCTGAGCTGACGCTCGATCGCAATCTAGTCGGCCGCAATCGGTGCGTACGTCGCGCCCGTGAGTCGCAGGAGATCCGCGGGGGCGATGCCGATGTCGAGTCCGCGCTGGCCACCAGAGACGTAGATCGTCGCGAGTCCCTCGGCGCTCGCGTCGATGACGGTGGGGAGGGCCTTGCGCTGGCCGAGCGGTGAGATACCGCCCGCGACGTAGCCGGTCATGCGCTCCGCTGCAGCCACCTCCATCATGCGCGCGCGCTTGCCCCCGCGGGCCGCCGCCAGTCCCTTGAGGTCGAGCTGTCCGGTCACGGGCACGATCGCGACGGTCGACGCGCCATCGACCTCGGCGAGGAGAGTCTTGAAGACGGTCGCCGGGTCGAGATCGAGTGCCTCTGCTGCCTCCATGCCGAAGCTCTCGGCGGCCGGATCATGCGCGTAGGTGTGGACGCTGAAGTCGACGCCCGAGCGCTGCAGGATCACGAGCGCGGGCGTGCCGCCCGGCTTGTCTCGTGCCATCAGTTAAGGCCGTAGGGCTCGCGGGCAAGGTCGACGGCCGGCAGCGAGGGCACGTGCTCGACGATGGACAGCTCCTTGCGCAGGAAGTCCGACTCTGCGCGAAGACGAACCGAGTCGTCGGGTGCGGCGAGGAAGGCCTGCCGCGTCGGGAGATCGGCGACCACAGCAGCGGCGATGAGATAGGACAGCACGCGCGGCTCATCAGGAAGCTCCGCATCCTCGTCATCGTCGCTGAGCAGCGCGCGGTAGGCGCGGAAGCGTTCCAAGGCGGCGGCAGCCAGGGCCACGTCAGCCTCGCCGGGCAGCTCCTCGACGATCTCCACCTCGGCCTGTGCGTACGGCTTGCCCTCGACCAGTCGCAGCACGCGGAATCTTTCGGTGCCAACCGTAACGATGTCCGAGCGTCCGTCCGGGTGCATGGAGACCTCGCGCAGGGAAGCGAAGGTGCCGACGTCGTAGAGGGCCCGCGCGCCATCGACGCCGGTCTCATGCCCCTCTCGGATCGCGACGATCCCGAAGCCGCGTTCGTCCTCGGGCGCATCGACGATGTCGGCGATGAGCTGGCGGTATCGGGGCTCGAAGATGTGCAGCGGCATCACGAGGCCGGGC
>CAZLZC010000111.1:0-7348 GCA_964563825.1 uncultured Actinomyces sp. | reverse complement strand
AGGCCGTCAACGCGGGCGAGATCATCGTGCGCCAGCGTGGCACCCACTTCCATCCCGGCTTCAACGTCGGCCGTGGCAAGGACGACACCCTTTTCGCCCTCAGCGCCGGCCGCGTTGAGTTCGGTACCTTCCGCGGACGCCGCGTCGTCAACATCGTCGTCGACGCCTGACGCTTCGCGGTCCTTACGACCGCATCGGAGACCTGCGCGATGACCACCTTCGTCGACCGGGTCGACCTGCATGCCTCCGCTGGTGACGGCGGACACGGCTGCGCCTCGGTCCACCGTGAGAAGTTCAAGCCCCTCGGCGGTCCCGACGGGGGCAATGGCGGACGTGGCGGCAATGTCGTCCTCGTCGTAGACCCCAGCGTCACCACTCTGATCGGCTTCCACCACCGCCCGCACCAGCGCGCCACCAGTGGCAAGCCGGGCCAGGGATCGAATCGCAACGGCGCGGATGGGGATGACGTCATCCTCGCCGTGCCCGACGGCACCGTGATCCTCGATGGCCAGGGTGAGATCCTCGCGGACCTCACGGGCAATGGCACGACCTATGTCGTCGCCCGCGGCGGACGCGGTGGTCTCGGCAACGCCGCCCTCGCATCGCAGCGACGCAAGGCGCCGGGCTTCGCGCTGAAGGGTGAGCCGGGCGAGCACCACGACGTCGTCCTCGAGCTCAAGTCCGTGGCCGATGTGGCGCTCGTCGGCTATCCCAGTGCCGGCAAGTCCAGTCTCATCGCGGCGCTGTCGCAGGCGAGGCCCAAGATCGCGGATTACCCCTTCACGACGTTGGTGCCCAACCTCGGTGTCGTCACGGCCGGTGATGTGACCTACACGATCGCCGATGTCCCGGGGCTCATCCCCGGCGCCAGTGAGGGCAAGGGTCTCGGGCTGGAGTTCCTGCGCCACATCGAGCGCTGCTCCGTGATCGTCCATGTCATTGACGCAGCGTCCCTGGAGTCCGACCGTGAGCCCCTCGCCGACCTTGACGTCATCGAGGCCGAGTTGGCGGCGTACGGCGGACTTGCCGATCGGCCCCGTCTCGTCGCTCTCAACAAGATTGACCTGCCCGACGGTCGGCTCGTCGCGGACATGGTGGCCCCGCTCCTGGCGGAGCGTGGGCTTCCCGCCTTCGAGGTCTCCGCGGTGAGTCGCGAGGGCCTGCGTGAGCTCTCCTTCGCGATGGCCGCCCTGGTCGCCGAGCATCGGGTCGCAACCGCCGATGTCACGCCCACCCGCATCATCATTACGCCGCCTGCGGTCGATGACACCGGCTTCGAGGTCCGTCGCGAGGCTCATCCCGAGACCGGCGAGCCGATGTACCGCGTGACGGGCACACGCCCGGAGCGGTGGGTGCGGCAGACGGACTTCGCCAACGAAGAGGCCGTGGGCTACCTCGCCGATCGACTTGCGCGCCTCGGCGTCGAGGAGCAACTCCTGGCGCAGGGTGCCGCCCCCGGCAGCACCGTCGTCATCGGGCCCGGCGATGGTGCCGTGGTGTTCGACTGGGAACCGACGATCACCGCGGGCGGTTCGGCGGGGACGGGCCCGCGCGGCACCGATCGGCGCCTGGAGGACTGGTGAGTCCCCGCGCGACGCGTTCGGCTGTGGGAGATGCGCGCCGCATCGTCGTCAAGGTGGGTTCCTCGTCGCTCACGAAGTCGGGCGGCGGCGTCGACGTCGAACGCATCACGCAACTCGTCGATGTCGTCGCTGACCGGGTTGCCGCCGGCAGCCAGGTGATCCTCGTCTCCAGTGGTGCGATCGCGACCGGGTTTCCCATGCTGGGGTTGGGTCGTCGCCCGCGTGATCTCGCGACGCAGCAAGCCTCGGCAAGTGTCGGCCAAGGGGTGCTGCTTGCTCAGTACTCCCTGTCCTTTGCGGCACGTGAGATCACGGTCGGCCAGGTCCTTCTCACAGCAGATGACATGACGCGTCGCACCCACTACCGCAATGCTCAGCGCACCCTGGACAGGCTCCTCGAGATGGGCGTGGTGCCGATCGTCAACGAAAACGACACGGTGGCCACCGATGAGATTCGCCTCGGCGATAACGATCGCCTCGCTGCGCTGGTCGCTCACCTGGTCCGTGCGGACGCGCTTGTGCTGCTCTCGGATGTCGACGGGCTCTACGACGGCCCCCCGGGCAAGGGTGATGCCCACCTCATCACCGAGGTCCACGACATGGCCGACCTGTCCGATGTGTCCATCGGCGGCGTCGGATCCGGCGTAGGCCTCGGAGGCATGGCCACCAAGGTCGAGGCAGCGCGCATCGCGACGGCAGCGGGGATCCCCGTGGTCCTCGCATACGCGGGATCTGCCCGTGAGGCGCTGGCCGGTCACGACACCGGGACGGTATTCCTCCCCACGGGACGCCGTACTCCCACGCGCCTCCTGTGGCTCGGGCATGCCAGCACGCCCCAGGGGCGACTCCACCTCGATGCTGGAGCCGCTCGTGCGGTGACCGTGCGCCGCACCTCACTGCTTCCCGCAGGTGTCACGCAAGTGGAGGGTGAGTTCACAGCAGGTGACCCGGTGGACCTTCTCGACGAAAACGGCCACACGATCGCTCGCGGACTGGTCAACTACGACTCAGCGGAACTCCCCGGGCTCCTCGGCCGGTCCACTCGGGATCTTGCTCGAGAGCGCGGACCCGAGTACGAACGCGAAGTCGTCCACCGCGACGACATCGTTGTCCTCTCCGGAGTGCCGCGCGACTGACGTCGGCAGCGAGGGAGGAGGGCCACATGGCGACCCCGGAGCCCGAGTCCTTGACGTCCCTGTGGTTTGTCACCGTCACCGTCGCGGGTGACGTCGTCGATGCGCACGCCATCCGATCCGGACTTGAACGTCTCTCGCATGAGCATCCCTTCCTCCTCTCGGGGCGCTACGCCGCCGACCGCGCGGAGGTGCGCTACTGGGAGGAGGCTCCGGATGCCCGGTCCGTCCTCGAGCTCGCCGTGGGCTTGTGGCACGAGCACCGCGCCTCCGCGGGCCTGCCCGACTGGGAGGTCGTAGGGGTCGAGGTGATCGACCGCGAGACCTTCCACCGACGCGGCCGCCACATGGGCCAGGGTCCCGGTCTCATTGCTGCGGGCGGGGTGTCTCCCCTCTAGCGGCGGCGTACCCTGAGTGCCATGTCCGATGACCGCGCCGAGATCCTCGCCTGCGCCCAGCGCGCCCGTGAGGCCGCCACCGTCCTGCGCGGTGTCACGCGTGAGCGCAAGGATGCCGCCCTGCGGGCCTGTGCCCTTGCCCTTCGCGCGGAGACCCCGCGCATCGTCGAGATCAACGCCCGTGACACCGACCGGGCGCGCGAGTCGGGCACGAGCCCGGCGCTCATCGACCGGCTCACCCTCGATGCACCTCGCATCGACGCCATAGCGACGGCACTCGAGGAGGTCGCTGACCTTCCCGATCCCGTCGGCGACGTCGTGCGCGGCTACACCCTGCCCAATGGCCTGCAGGTGCGCCAGATCCGTGTGCCCATGGGCGTCGTGGGCATCATCTACGAGGCGCGCCCCAACGTCACCGTGGATGCCGCCGGCCTGTGCCTGAAGAGCGGCAACGCTGCTCTGCTGCGTGGCTCATCTTCGGCGCAGGCAACCAACGAGGTGCTTGTCGATGTCCTGCGCGGTGCACTCTCGGCGAGTGGTCTGCCTGCCGATGCCGTGCAGCTCGTGCCGGGCACATCGCATGAATCCGTGAAGCACCTCATGACCGCGCGCGGCCTTGTCGACGTGCTCATTCCGCGCGGGGGAGAGGGTCTCATCCGCAGCGTCGTCGAGGGATCCACCGTGCCCGTCATCGAGACCGGCGTGGGCAACTGTCACGTCTACGTCGACGAGCACGCCGATGTGGACATGGCCGTGCGTTTGCTGCTCAACTCCAAGGCCCAGCGCGTCAGCGTGTGCAATGCGGCCGAGACGCTGCTGGTGCACCGAGACATCGCCGACCGCTTCCTGCCCGCCGCCATGGCGGCACTGCGCGAGGCAGGCGTCACGGTGCACGGTGACGACGGGATGATCGTTCAGGCCCAGGCGGCTGGCACCGCATGCGCCCCTGTGACCGACGAGGATTGGGCGGCGGAGTACTACTCGCTCGATATCGCCGCGGGCATCGTGGACAGCCTGGACGAGGCCCTGGAGCACATCCGACGCTGGTCGTCCGGACACACCGAGCTCATCGTCACCGACTCCCAGTCCGCGGCCCAAGCCTTCATCGCCGGAGTGGATGCGGCGGCCGTCATGGTCAATGCCTCGACGCGCTTCACCGATGGCGGGGAATTCGGATTCGGCGCGGAGATCGGCATCTCCACCCAGAAGCTGCATGCCCGCGGCCCCATGGGTCTGCCCGAACTCACCACGACGACGTACGTCGTCCTGGGCGAGGGGCACGTGCGCGGCTAGTCCTGGGCCAGCGGCTAGGCTGGCCTGACGTTCGTCACGGGGACTCCGGTCCCCCGAGGGAGGAGTGCCATGGGCCCGCTCACCACCGCTGTCTGGGCCTCGGCCGAGGGTGCCGAGGGTGGTCTTGTCTCCCCCTACGTCTTCGGGGGCGTGGCGCTCGCAATCCTCGTGGGCTTGCTCATCGTGACCATGCTCATCAACGTCGACCGCTGACGCCCGGCTCCTCAGGAGTGACATGCGCATCGGGGTGATGGGCGGCACCTTCGACCCGATCCATATCGGTCACCTCGTCGCGGCGTCCGAAGTCGCGCACCGTTTCGCCCTCGATCGAGTCGTCTTCGTTCCCACCGGTCAGCCCTGGCAGAAGTCCGATCGTCGCGTCTCCTCCCCAGAGGATCGCTACCTCATGACCGTCATCGCCACCGCTGCGGATGAGCGCTTCAGCGTTTCGCGCGTGGACGTGGATCGCACCGGTCCGACGTACACCGTCGACACCCTTCGCGACATACGGGGAGAACTTGGGGAGGAGCATGACTACTCCTTCATCACCGGCGCCGACGCGCTCGGCGACATCCTGTCGTGGCGGGAGCCGGAGGAGGTCTTGCGCCTGGCACAGCTCGTGGGCGTCACGCGCCCCGGGCACGTGCTCGCCGATCCTGGTCTGGCCCCTGGTCGCGTGACGCTCTTGGAGATCCCGGCGCTAGCCATCTCGTCGAGCGACATCCGTGCCCGCGTCTCGCAAGGCGACCCCATCCGCTACCTCGTAACGCCCGGTGTCGAGGCCTACATCGCCAAGGTGGGGTTGTACGCCGAATGAGCGTGGCCTGGCGAGTCACCCTCGTCGCCGTCGGGGCCCTGGTGATCGTCCTCGGCCTTGGCTTCGTGGCCCTTGTCCGCTCGGAGGGTCTGCCCACTCCGGCGCCGACCCCGACTGACCTACAGGTGGAGGAGACCCTGCTCCTGCAGGTCCTCGACGCCGACGGCTACGCCAGGGGCAACGTGGTGATCGGCATCGAGCCGCCGGCGACCGACCCCCTCACCGTGTTCCTCGCCGTGCCCGCGAGCCTCCTCGTGACGCAAGGCGACGACAGCGTGACGCTCGGGACGACTCCCCAGTCGGCCGACACTCTCGCCGGGGTCAAGGCCATCGAAGACAGCCTGGGCTTGCGCGTGGATGCCGGTCTCACATTGGATCGGCTCGCGTTCGCCGGACTCGTCGATGCCGTCGATGGTGTGTGGGTCGAGCTGACGCGCCCCATCCTCCTGCCCGCCATCGGCGAGGAGACTCGCTTGCGCGTGCTCGGCCCGGGCTGGGTCAAGATGGACGGCATCGCAGCGGCCGACTACGCCGTGCTCCGCATCCCGGGCGAGAGTGAGACGGATCGCATCGATCGCTTCCTGGGCGTGCTCCAGGACACCATCGAGCGCATGCCGCGCACGAATGATCAGATGCGCCAGCTGCTTACCAGCCTTGGCTCCCTGGCCCAGTCGACGGTCCCCACCGAGGAACTCGTGCCCTTCCTCAAGTCGGTGCGCTCCGATGTCAACTTCGGCGACGTGCGCACGGAGATCCTGCCGGTGGAGATCATTCGCGGCGGTGCGCGCCCGGCCGCCGTCGCCGCTCCGGATGCGGACGCCCTGGTGCAGGCCCTTTTCCCCGATGCCCGCGTGAGTGCGGATGACGCCGAGATGACAGGCTGATGGCCTTCCGACGAGTGAGGACGTGACAAGAGTGCCCGCCACCCCCGAGGCCATCGCGATGGCCCAGGCCGCTGCCGAAGCCGCCGCTGACAAGCTCGCCACCGACATCGTGGCGATCGACGTGAGCCAGTACCTCGTCATCACCGATGTCTTCCTGCTGTGCACGGCCGCCAACGACCGCCAGGTGCGTGCGGTGGTCGACGCGATCGAGGAACGCCTTGCCGAAGAGGGTGAGAAGCCCATTCGCAGAGAAGGTGAGAAGGAGAGTCGCTGGGTCCTGCTCGATTACGGCGACATCGTCATCCATGTCCAGATCGCCGAGGAGCGCATCCACTACGCGCTGGAGCGACTCTGGAAGGACTGCCCGTCCATCCCCCTCGACGTCGACACGTCGCGCTGATGCGGCGTATCGCGATCTGGCGCCACGGGCGCACGTCGTGGAACGCCGAGCAGCGCTTCCAAGGCCAGACCGACATCGAACTCGATGAGATCGGTGTCGCTCAGGCGCGGCGAGCGGCGGCCATGCTCGCGAGCCTGCCGCCATCGGCGATCATCTGCTCCGACTTGATGCGCACGCAGCAGACCGCTGAGCCGCTCGTCGAGCTCACGGGGATCGAGCCGCTGCTCGATCCGGGCCTGCGTGAGACCTTCGCGGGGGAGTGGGAGGGCAAGACGCGCCCGGTCCTGCTGCAGGAGTACGGCGAGGAGCTGCATCGCTGGTCGGCAGACCCGCACATGCGTGCGGGAGTGGTGGGAGAGACGCGACTCGAGGTCGCCGATCGCATGGTGGACGCGGTCGACCGCGGGCTGGCCCGAATCGGGGATGACGGCGTACTCGTGGTGGTGACCCACGGCGGCGCTGCACGCGCGGGTATCGGTCGGCTGCTGGGGCTGCCGCCGGAGCACTGGGCGGCGCTCGGAGTGCTCACTAACTGCTCGTGGAGCGTGCTGCTCGAGAACTCCCCGCCGGGCCCCGCATGGCGCCTCCAGGAGTACAACGCGGGCTCGCTGCCCGAGCCGGTACCGGTGGACGGGGTCTGGCCCGCGGACGACGAGTAACCGCCGGGCCCACACGTCAGCGCAGGCGGCGCGGGTGGGTATGCTTGCCGGGCCCTCAGGGGCGGCGGGGCTGTAGCGCAGTTGGTAGCGCACCTCCATGGCATGGAGGGGGTCAGGGGTTCGAATCCCCTCAGCTCCACGCACGGCGCATCCGACAGGGTGCGCCGTCTGCATGTCCGGG
>CAZLZC010000110.1:4474-7414 GCA_964563825.1 uncultured Actinomyces sp. | reverse complement strand
TGAGCTCGCGCATGCGCAGGTCATCGGGTCCTACGCCGTCGATCGGGCTGATGGCCCCGCCGAGCACGTGGTAGCGGCCGCGGTATTCGGCCGTGCGCTCGATGGCGATCACGTCGCGCGATTCCTCGACGACGCACAAGGAGTGCGGATCGCGACGCGGGTCACGGCAGATCCGGCACTCCTCCTCTTCGGTCACATGCCCGCAGGTCGAGCAGAAGCGGGCACGCTCCTTCACAGCGACGAGCACCTCCGCGAGGCGGCGCACGTCTGCCGGCTCCGCCTGGAGGATGTGGAAAGCCAGCCGCTGCGCGCTCTTGGGGCCGATCCCGGGGAGGCGGCCGAGCTCGTCGATGAGGTCGGCCACGATGCCGTCGTACATCTCAGCCCTGCTCGATCTCGCCGATGACGGTCGCCCCCAGCTCACGCATGGCGAGAGCCTCACCGCTCACATCGTCTTCGCTGTCGGAATCATCGATGCTGGGCTCGTCTGAGGTGGCGGCCTCCTGCGAAGCGGGGGCCGGGACTGAGCCCGTCGCGACTACATCGACCTGGACGTCGGCATGCATGACATCGATGATCACCTGGCGCAGCCGCTCCGCGTGACCGCTTGCGCGTGCATTGCGCACCTTGCTCTCCTCGGGGACACCGACGGCGAGTACGCCCGCGTCGAGGGAGAGTGGACGCGAATCGCTGAAGACCATCCAGGCAACCCGTGACATCGACTTCAAGCCTTCGAGGATCGCGGGCCACATCGTTGTGACATCGGCGAGACTCGCACTCGAGCCGCCGGCCGCGGGTGGCGACGGTGCGGGCGCCGTATCTACCTCGGACTGCTCGGCGGCGTTGGCGAGGACCTGAGACATCCGAGGCGGTGCCGGTGGTCCGGAAGGCGCGGGACGAGCCGGCTCCTCGGCGCGAGGTGCCTCGGGCTGCGGCTCGGGCTCGGGAACTCGGCGTGACTCTGCGGCCGCGGCGCGTGGCGCTGCTGCCCGGGGAGCCGGGGCGGCAGCCGCGGGGGCACCGCGCTCGAGGCGATCCAGGCGCACCGCCAGGCCGGCGGGCGAGGAGTCGGCAGAAGGCAGCAGCAGGCGGGCCGCGAGCAACTCCAGGTGGAGTCGGGGTGCGGTCGCGCCGCGGAATTGAGTGAGACCGTCGCTCACGAGATCCGCGGCACGTGACAGCTCCGCCAACGTGAGGCTAGCCACCTGCCTGCGCATCACCTCGATCTCGGAATCAGGTGCATCGAGGATGGCCAACGCCTCATCGCCGGGGATGGCCGACAAGACAATGAGATCGCGCAGACGCTGCAGCAGGTCGGCGGCAAAGCCGCGCGGATCATGGCCGGCGTCGACCACCCGGTCGATGACGGAGAAGAGGCGCGCGCCCTCACCTGACGCGATGGCGTCGATGGTGTCGTCCAGGAGGGCCGCGTCGGTCACGCCGAGCTGGGCGGAGACCTCATCGTGGGTGAGGCCCTCCGGTCCGGACCCGGCGATGAGCTGCCCGAGGATCGAGAGAGCATCGCGCACACTGCCAGCGGCGCTGCGCGCCACCAGCGCGAGGGCTGCGGGGTCGGCAGGCACGCCCTCGGCCTCGCACACCGTGGCGAGGTGCTGCTGGAGGACGCGGGTGGGGACGAGCCGGAAGGCGTAGTTGAAGGTGCGCGATCGAATGGTGGGAATGACCTTGTCGGCCTCGGTAGTCGCGAAGATGAAGCGCACGTGCTCCGGTGGCTCCTCCACGAGCTTGAGCAGCGCATTGAACCCCGCGTTGGAGACCATGTGGGCCTCGTCAACGATGTAGACCTTGTAGCGGGACGAGACCGGGGCAAACATCGCACGCTCGCGCAACTCGCGGGTGTCATCGACTCCACCATGGCTCGCGGCATCGAGTTCGATGACATCGATGGAGCCGGGGCCATTGGGCGCGAGGTCCACGCAGCTCTGGCACTCACCGCACGGCTCGGCCGTGGGGCCCTGAGCACAGTTGAGCGAGCGAGCGAGGATGCGTGCGGTTGAGGTCTTGCCGCAGCCACGAGGGCCGGACAGCAGGTAGGCGTGGTGCACCCGGTCGCTGGCGAGGGCCCGGGAGAGCGGCTCGGTGACGTGCTCCTGGCCCACGACGTCAGCCAGACGCCCCGGCCGGTAGGTGCGATAGAGGGCCGTGGACACCCGGTCACCCTAGTCCGGGAGGGGGACAGCAGGGGACCCCCCGCACACCCGACAGAGCCCGCCTGCCCTTGCTGCCTTCCGGCCCTGGGGGATTCAGCGGGGTGACGCCGCGCGGGGGGTCGGGATGAGTGTACGCCGAGCGGTCAGGGCGCCGGATGCGCGAAGCCCGGGCGGGGAGACCGCCCGGGCTTCGCGGAGCGCGGAGGATAGGGGATTTGAACCCCTGAGGGATTGCTCCCAACACGCTTTCCAAGCGTGCGCCCTAGGCCACTAGGCGAATCCTCCGCCGCCGAGGGTACCCAAGCCCATCCGCAGGCCGAATCCGGATGATCAATCACACCCGGAAGACCTCAAGATCACGGTTGGGTCATGCACGCGTCGCGCCACGACTCAGGGCTCGGCGCAACCTAGACTGATGAGACCGCGCGGGTCGCATCGATGCGTCTCGCGGCGACGAACTCAGGAGGAAAGGCTCGATGAGCGTTCCCAGCGGCGGCCCCCGGCCCAGCGCCCGTCATCGGCGCAAGCAGAGCCCCGTGATCGCAGTCGTCCTCGTTGCCATTGGCATGGTGATCCTCTTCGGCGCGGGCTACGGCCTGTCGCGCATCATCCAAGGCTCCGGCTCATCGGACGCCGGTGGCACATCCGCCCCCACGGACGGCTCCGCCACGAGTGCAGCACCCGAGCCCCAGCCCTGTGTCACGGTGACCGTCACTCCCGGGGCAGGCCTGCCCAGTCCCGCTCAGGTGACCTCCAACGTCTACAACGC
>CAZLZC010000110.1:0-4374 GCA_964563825.1 uncultured Actinomyces sp. | reverse complement strand
AGGGCTACGACGCGTCCGAGTTCCATGACGCGCTCCGGGGGCAGGTGGTAGTACCTCTGCTCACACGTGGCATTGCGCTGCATGAAGGCGAAGATCTCCCTTGACAACCAGCGCACCGGCCCCGTAGGAGCTACCTCGCTGTGCACCGTGTAGAAGGTGTAGCGGCAGTGGAGCGCATCGACCTGCGGGTAGCGTGAAGCGATCAGCTCGACCGTCCCGGCAGGATCCGCGCGCTCCATGTAGCCGCTGAGAAGGACCGCATCGAGCACACCGTCAGCAACTTCGCTCACCGTGAGACGGTCCGGCGGATCCACCCAGGGCGTTTCCGTTGTGCGCATGCGCAGGATGACAATGCTGGAGGACACCACGTCGAGCAGACGAGTCTGCCGGATGAGCGCGTACGGCACTCCCTCTTCGTTCGTGATGTAGACCGTAGTGCCCTCAGTACGCGTGACTCCCGGCGCGTTGAGGACGGTGGTGATGTCCGAAAGGGGCAGGACTCGATCGTCGAGCACTTGACCCAGACGCGTCAAACCCACGCGCCAGCTGGCGAGCACCACGAAGATCACCGTGGCGGCGACGAGAGGGAACCAACCACCGTGATCGAACTTGGTCAGGTTCGCAGCGAAGAACGACCCGTCGATGAACAAGAACACCACCAGCCCAGGCACGACGATCCACAAGGGTAGGCGCCACCGGCGGCGCGCGACCACCGCAATCAGACACGTGGTGATGACGAAGGTGCCTGTGACAGCGATGCCGTACGCCGACGCCAAGTTGGACGAACTCTGGAAGCCCACGACCAGTCCGATGACGGCCACGGCGAGGAGCCAATTGACGAAAGGCACGTACACCTGGCCTCGCTCCGTGGCCGAGGTGTGCACGACGGTCATCCGTGGCAGGTAACCCAGGCGGATGGCCTGCTGGGTCATGGAAAAGGCCCCGGAGATCACGGCCTGCGCTGCGATGAGCGTGGCAGCCGTCGCCAGCAGGACCATCGGCAGTTGAAGTGCCGCGGGGACGAGCAGGTAGAAGGGGTTGTCGACTGCAGATGGATCGCGCAGGACCAGGGCACCCTGACCCAGATAGTTGAGGTAGAGCGCGGGTGAGGCGATGACAAACCAGGACAGGCGGATGGGACGCCGCCCGAACTGCCCCATGTCGGCGTAGAGCGCCTCGGCCCCCGTCACGCACAGGACGACGGATCCGAGTGCCAGGAACGCAGTCCAGGGGTCGCTCGTCATGAAGCTCACGGCATACGTGGGCGATAGGGAGGCGAAGACCTCGGGCGATTGGACGACGCTCAGCAGTCCCAGGACGCCGATAACAGCGAACCAGACCAGCATGATCGGCCCGAAGATCGCGCCGACGCGATGGGTGCCGAAACGCTGGATGGAGAAGAGTCCGGCGAGCAGGACAAGTGCTATCGGCACGACGAAGGCCTGCAGCCCGGGTGCCACGAGCTCGAGGCCTTCGACGGCCGAAAGCACAGAGATCGCGGGCGTGATCACGCCATCGCCGTAGAACAGGGCCGCGCCAAGAACCCCGAAGACCATAATAATCGTCGCCGACCTCGCCCGCCGCACGACGGTTGTGGCAAGCGATGCGAGCGACATGATGCCGCCCTCGCCCTCGTTGTCCGCGCGCATCACGATGAGGACGTACTTCAGGGAGACGATCACCGTCAGGGTCCAGAAGACGAGCGAGAGGGCACCGAGCACCCGATCCGTCGTCGCAGGGATGTCGTGGGCTCCAAGGAAGATCTCGCCGAACGCGTAGAGCGGGCTCGTGCCGATGTCGCCGAACACGACACCCAGGGAACCCAGGGCAAGAATCCCCGTCGACGCTCTGCGCTGCTTCACGTTGAGGGACCCTAGGGCCGACGGGGAAGTCCCGTGGCAACTTCACCGAAGCGTCACACCCGGGGGTCCCCCTCACTAGCCTCCCCGGGGGGAGGTGCCATGAACGCGGCGAGCCGCATCCCGCGCTCAGCGTGGATCGTTGCCCTCAGCGCGACCACTCTCGGGGTCATCTACGGCTACGACAGCTCCAACGTCGCGGGCGCCCAGCTGTACTTCCAGGACTACTTCGACCTGCGGAGCGACGAGGGAGCCGTCGAGACCATCGTGACCGCGACGGTCTACGGCGAGCTCCTCGGCGTCCTGGCCGGTGGATTCATCATCAATCGTCTTGGTCGCAAGCCCACCATCGTCACCATCGCCTGCGGGTACGTCGTCTTCTGTCTCGCGAGTGCGCTCGCCTTTTCGCCCTTAATGCTCGGGGTGGCACGCCTGCTCCTCGGCATCATGATCGGCATCTCGCTCGTCGCCGTCCCGATCTTCGTGGCGGAGTCAATGCCCGCGCGCATCCGGGGTGCGACCCTCGTCGCCTACCAGGTAGCCGCAGTAGTCGGCATCATCCTTGGGTATCTCGCTGCACTCGCGCTGAGCACTGTCACCGAGTCCCTCAGTTGGCGCGTGATGCTCGGGCTCGCAGCACTTCCGGCGATACTCCTGATCCCCGCGCTGCTGCGCCTGCCCGAGACCGCCCGCTACCTCGTGCTCCGGGGGCGCATCGACGAAGCCCGGGTGTCCCTGACCCGGACCACTGCGGCCGAGGACGTGGACTCGGTTCTGGCCAGCATCCAGGCGACGTGTGCAACGGAGGGGCGCGGTCGCATCCGAGAGATGCTTCGCAGGCCCTACCTGCGCGCGACCCTCTTCGTCGTCGGACTCGGCTTCTTTATCCAGATCACCGGCATCAACGCGACCGTCGCCTACGGACCGCGAATCTTCGAAGCGATGGGGATCACGACCAAGACGCAGTCGATCCTTATGTCCACGCTCGTGCAGTGCATGGCCCTCATCGCCGTACTCGCTTCGCTGAGCGTGGTGGATCGCTGGGGACGCCGGCCGATTCTGCTCACCGGCATCACCGTCATGATCGTGTCGCAACTCGCCATGGTGGTGACGTTTGCGACCCAGGAGGGGGACACCTTCTCCACCGCTCAGGTGGTCCTGGGCTTCCTTGGGCTGGCCGGCATTAACATCGGCTTCGTCTTCGGATTCGGCGCCCTCGTGTGGATTTATTCAAGTGAGAGCTTCCCCGCAAGGCTTCGGGGCTACGGCTCAAGCGCCATGCTGGGCTCGGATCTGCTCGCCAACATCATCATCGTCCAGTTCTTCCTCACGGTGCTCACGACGGTCGGTGGGGCGTGGTCCTTCGGGATCTTCGCTATCCTCGCGGTGCTCGCCTGGATTTTCGTCTGGCGCCTTGCGCCGGAGACGAAGGGCCGTGAGCTGGAGTCGATTCAGGAGTACTGGGAGAACGGCGGGCACTGGCCCGCACCCGAGGAGAGGGAGACGCGCTGATGCTGCGTGCGGGAGTGGACCTCGGGGGCACCAAGATCCAGACGGTCATCGTGGATCCGGAGGGTGCCGTCCTGGGACAGTGCCGCCTGGCCACACCTCAGGACAGGGGACCTGCCGGCGTCCTGGATGCGATGGTCGACTCCGTCCGTCAGGCCATGGCCGACGCGGGCATCGACGCGGCTCTGCTTGGCGGTGTCGGCGTGGGCTCCCCCGGTCAGATCGATCACGATGCCGGCACGGTGAGTCACGCGGGCAATCTCCCGGATTGGCTCGGCACCATCGAGGTATCGGCACCCTTGCGCGCGGCGCTCGGCGTACCCATCGAACTCGCCAATGACGTGCAAGTGGGTGTGATGGCGGAATCACGCCTCGGCGCCGGGCGCCCCTACTCCTCGATGCTCGGCATCTTCTGCGGCACAGGCGTGGGCGGCGGCATCGTGATCCACGACGAGCTCTGGCTCGGCAGGGGAGCCGCGGGCGAGGTCGGTCACATGGTGGTCGAACCCGATGGTGCGCCCTGTCCCTGCGGACGCAAGGGATGCCTCGAGGCATACGCCGGCCGAGCCGCGATGGAGGCCGAGGCGCGCCGACGCATCGCTCATGGCAAGCACAGCGACCTCATCAAGATCATGGAGAAGAAGGGCCGCACCCGGATGTCGAGCGGCGTCTGGGCCAAGGCTCTGGAGAAGAACGACCATCTCGCGGTCCACCTCATCGACCGAGCGATCTGGGCACTGGGCCTCGCGACAGCGAGTGCCGTCAACCTCCTGGACGTCGAGGCCGTGGTCATCGGCGGCGGGCTCGGCACGCGACTGGGTGCACCGTTTGCCGACCGCATCCGCGAGGCGATGCTCCCGCACCTCATCCTCCCGGAAAGGGCACCTCAGGTGCTCAGCGCGGCACTCGGCGACCTCGGCGGCGCCATGGGAGCCGCGTTGCGCGTCGAGCACACGGTGCCACCTCCCGGCGAGATCGGCGTCGTAGCCGATCCCGACGCCTGACC
>CAZLZC010000109.1:3075-7439 GCA_964563825.1 uncultured Actinomyces sp. | reverse complement strand
GCGGTCTCCAGGCCGAGCATGCCGAAGGCGCCCGCGGCCCACTCGCAGTCCTTGTCCTCGCGAGAATGCGGCGCATGGTCGGTCGCCACCGCGTCGATCGTGCCGTCCGCGAGGCCTTCACGGACGGCCTCGACGTCATCGGCAGTGCGCAGGGGCGGATTGACCTTGTAGCGCGGGTCGTAGGTGCGCGCGAGCTCCTCGGTGAGGATCAGGTGATGCGGTGTGACCTCAGCGGTGACATCGACTCCGCGCTCCTTGGCCCACCGCACGATCGCGACGGATCCTCGCGTGGAGAGATGGCAGATGTGCACGCGCGAGCCCACATGCTGCGCGAGCAGGAGGTCGCGGGCGATGATCGCCTCCTCCGCGACCGGCGGCCAGCCACGCAGGCCAAGCACCCCGGAGAGGGCACTCTCGTTCATCTGCGCACCCTCGGTCAGGCGCGGGTCCTGCGCATGCTGCGCGATGACGCCGTCGAACGCCTTGACGTACTCCAGGGCGCGACGCATGAGCACGGGGTCGCTCACACACACGCCATCATCACTGAAGACGCGCACCCGCGCCGCCGAGTCGGCCATGGCGCCCAGCTCGGCGAGGTGCTCCCCCTTGAGCCCCACGGTGACCGCTCCCACCGGATGGACGTCGCAGTAGCCAGCCTCGACCCCGCGGCGCCACACCTGCTCGACCACACCCGCGGTGTCGGCCACCGGAGTGGTGTTGGCCATCGCATGCACAGCGGTGAAGCCCCCCAGTGCGGCCGCCGCGGTGCCGCTGGCGATCGTCTCGGCATCCTCGCGACCGGGCTCACGCAGGTGCGTGTGCAGATCCACGAAGCCCGGCAGCACCACGAGGCCGCGACCGTCGATGATCTGGTCGGCGCTGCCCGAGGCGCTGCCCGCAGGCGCCAGATCGGTGATGCGGCCGTCGGACACGGTGATGTCGACGGCGTCCTCGCCGTAGGGCCGGACATTGCGCAGCGTGAGCGTCACGCGCTTGCCTCCTCGGTCAAGTCGGCCGCACCGAGCAGCCGGTAGAGCACGGCCATGCGGACGTGCACGCCATTGGTCACCTGCTCGACGATGACCGAACGCGGACCATCGGCGACCTCCGCGCTGATCTCCATGCCGCGGTTCATCGGCCCCGGGTGCATGACTATGCCGCCGTCGGCCAAGAGGTCCGCACGGCGTACATCAAGGCCGTAACGCCGGGAATACTCGTTGGTGGAGGGGAAGTAGGCGGCGTTCATGCGCTCCGCCTGGACGCGCAGCATCATCACGGCGTCGGCACCGGCCAGCGCGGCGTCGAGGTCGAAGGACACGTCGCATGGCCAGGTCTCCACGCCGACCGGGAGAAGGGTCGGGGGTGCCACGACCGTGACGTGGGCACCGAGCGTGCGCAGGAGCAGCACATTGGATCGGGCGACACGACTGTGGAGTACGTCGCCGACGATGACCACGCGCCGGCCGTCGAGTGCGCCCTCGCCACCCGCCAGGTGGTGACGCAGTGTGTAGGCATCGAGCAGCGCCTGGGTGGGGTGCTCATGCGTGCCATCGCCCGCATTGATGACGACCCCATCGATCCACCCGGAATGCGCAAGGCGATGCGGCGCTCCACTCGCTCCGTGGCGCACGATGACCGCGTCGGCACCCATGGCCTCGAGGGTGAGGGCCGTGTCCTTCAGGCTCTCGCCCTTCGAGACGCTCGAGCCCTTGGCACTGAAGGTGATGACGTCGGCGGAGAGTCGCTTGGCGGCAGCCTCGAAGGAGATGCGCGTGCGCGTGGAGTCCTCGAAGAAGAGATTCACCACCGTGCGTCCGCGCAGGGTCGGCAGCTTCTTCACCGCGCGGTCGGTGACGCGGGCGAGTTCGGCCGCGGTGTCGAGCACCGCGATGGCATCCTGGCGCGACAAATCGCTGGCACTGAGCAGGTGGCTCCTCATCCCTCGACCACCACCTCGTCGACTCCGTCGATCTCGCTCATCCGGACCCGGACGGCCTGGTCGATCGACGTGGGGATGTTCTTGCCGACGTAGTCCGCGCGAAGCGGGAGTTCGCGATGGCCGCGGTCGACGAGGACGGCGAGCTGCACGGCCCTCGGGCGGCCAAGATCGCTTAACGCGTCGAGTGCGGCACGGATCGTGCGGCCGGAGAAGAGCACATCGTCGATGAGCACCACCAATCGGCCGTCGATCCCCTCCACCGGCACGTCCGTGCTGTGCAGGGGGCGCGCGCCGCGCAGGCTGAGGTCGTCGCGATACATCGTGATGTCGAGCGCGCCCACCGGCACCGGCACACCCTCGATGTCGGACATACGGGCACCGATGCGATGCGCGAGAGGCACGCCACGCGTCTGGATACCGAGCAGGACGAGGTCGTGGACTCCGTGAGAGCGCTCGAGGATTTCGTGGGAGATGCGGCCCACAATGCGGGAGATGTCGTCAGCGTCGAGGACGCGCGCCCGCACGGGCATGTCGGCAGCCGTCATGGCTGACCTCCTTCCCCGCCTCGCAGGACGGGTCGTTAAAGGATGTCGCCTCCGACCCTAGTCCACCTCGAGCGCAGCACCAGCAGGCGCGCCCGCACCACTGCCCTAGGTCACTCGATCCGCCGACTGCGCACTTGCGGACGCAAAAACACCCGAATTCCGGTACGCAACTGCGCACTCGCGGCGGGGCTGCGGCACGGATGTGACACCCGGGGTGAGTGGGGCGGGTGGGACGCTGGGCCCGGAGGCGTCAGCCAACAGCGAGCCCGGAGGCGTCAGCCATCAGCGAGGCGGGTGGGACGTTGAGCCCGGAGGCGTCAGCCGCCCGCGGCCCAGGTGAGGAGGGCGGAGAAGACGAAGCCGGCGGCACCGATGATGCCCGCCCAGGCCTTCACGCTGCGCACAGCGATCGGGATCATCTCGTTGATGACCACGACGAGCAGCGCCCCTGCGGCGATCGACTGGATGATGGCCTGCAGCGAGTCCGAGGCGCTGTAGAGCACCTGGTACCCCACGGCTGCGAAGACCGCGCCGATGAGCACGATAAGGGAGAAGCGCAGCAGGACCCTGCCGATCACCATGCCGCCCGCGAGCAGGGCCGCCGCGATGCCGATCGCCTCGGGAATGGCGGCGATGAAGATCGAGCCGACCAGCGCTGCGGAGACGCCCACGGATGCGGTGTGCAGGGTGAGACCTACGGCCACCGACTCGGGCACGCCATCGATGACCATGCCGATGGTGAGGTTGCGGGCCTCCTTGGGGGTGGCACCGTGCACCTCGCCCTCGCCATGAGCGGGCTGCGCATGACCGGATCCGCTGTGCCCGGGAGTGCCGGTGTCCCCGTGCTCGGCTTCGGCGATCTCGGCCTGGATCAACTCACCCGGCTGCTCGTCATCGCCCTTGCGCTCGAGCAGGGCGATGATGCCGAAGTAGATGAGGCAGCCGATGCCGATGCCGATCGCCGTGGGGCCGGCGCCGGCCTCGTCGTAGGACACGGCGACGAGGTCGACGGCGACGGCCGAGATGACCGCGCCGGCGCCGAAGGCCATGAGCGCGCCCACGATCTTGGGACGCTTCAGGCCAGGGAACTTCCAGACGAGGATCGCACCGACGACGAGTGCGGACTGGGCGATGGCGCCGAAGATGGCTGCTTCAAGCATGCGCGGAACCTACACCCCTCCGCCCTTGCCACCGCTACCGATTAGGTGCACCCGCATGCCGTTTGTCGTGCCCGGAATGCCCGGCGGCACACCGGCGACGATGACCACCCGATCGCCGTAGGTGACGCGCCCGATGTCGAGGAGGGCCCGGTCCACCTGCACGACCATGTCGTCGGTGTGCATCACCGAGGGCACGAGGAACGTCTCCACGCCCCACACCAAGGCAAGCTGGCTGCGCACGCGGGGATTGGGCGTGAAGGCCAGGATCGGCTCCGGGGCCCTCCATCGCGCGATGAGGCGCGCGGACGAGCCCGTCTCGGTGAAGGGGATCAGGCTGGCAGCACTCACCGCTCCCGCGACGTCGACCGCTGCCTTGGTGAGCGCCCGGGCAGTCGATCCCGGCGGATCGGCGGGGAGGCGGCTGAGACGGTCGAGGGCGTTGTCCTCAACGTGGGCGATGATCCGCGCCATGGTGGAGACAGCGAGGGCGGGATGCTCGCCCACACTTGTCTCGCCCGAGAGCATGAGGGCGTCGGCGCCGTCGAGCACTGCGTTAGCCACATCGCTTGCCTCAGCGCGTGTGGGTCGCGTCGCCGTGGCCATGGAGTCGAGCATCTGAGTTGCCACGATCACGGGCTTCGCGGCGACACGGCACAGCTCGATGGCGCGCTTTTGGACCAGGGGCACCATCTCCAGCGGGAGTTCGACTCCGAGATCGCC
>CAZLZC010000109.1:0-2975 GCA_964563825.1 uncultured Actinomyces sp. | reverse complement strand
CCAGGATCTGCTCGTACGAACTCGTCGCCGGCCCCAGGGTGGCGACGATCTTCGCGCGGCGCATGGCCCTCCTCCGGGGGGATGTAAGCGGGTACAGCCAGGGCTACACCGTAAGGGGTCGTGCCGAGGCGGGGATCGGCGAGGGGAGGTTCGACTTGCCCGTGAGGTAGCGATCCACGGAAGCCGCGGCCGCCCGGCCCTCGGCGATCGCCCACACGATGAGGGACTGGCCACGCCCGGCGTCACCGGCGACGAAGATCCCGTCGACGGAGGTGGAGTAATCGTCCTCACGCACGAGCGCCCCGCGGCCATCGATCTCGACACCGAGCTCGTCCTGCAAGATCACGGTCTCCGGCCCCGTGAAGCCCATGGCCAGGAGCACCAGATCGGCGCGCAGCACGCGCGCGCTTCCCTCGACCACGACGGGGCGACCCTCACTCCATTCGACGTCGACGATGCGCAATCCCTCGAGGACTCCGGACTCGCCGACGAACTCCTCCGTCGACACGGCGAAGACGCGATCACCCCCCTCCTCGTGTGCACTCGACACCCGGTAGGTCATGGGGTACGTCGGCCAGGGCTGGCCGGTGGGACGCGCGTCCGGTGGGGTCGGGAGGATCTCCAACTGCGTCACTGACGCAGCCCCCTGTCGATGCGCGGTGCCGAGGCAGTCCGCTCCCGTGTCACCTCCACCGATGATGACGACATGCTTGCCCGCGGCATCCAGCGGAGCCGTGTCGATGTCGCCCTCCTGCACCCTGTTGGCGCCCGGGAGGTACTCCATGGCCTGGTGCACACCCGCGAGCTCACGTCCCGGGATGGCCAGGTCGCGCCACTGCGTGGCACCGATCGCCAGCACGATGGCGTCGTAGCGCTTGCGCAGGTCCCCCATGGTGACGTCCACCCCGACCTCGACGCCGGGACGGAACTTCACGCCTTCCTGGGACATCTGCCGCAGCCGTCGGTCGAGGTGTGCCTTCTCCATCTTGAACTCGGGAATGCCGTAGCGCAGGAGACCGCCAATGCGGTCTGCGCGCTCGTAGACGACCACCGTGTGTCCCGCACGCGCCAGCTGCTGCGCGGCTGCTAGACCTGCGGGGCCGGAGCCCACAACGGCGATGGCCTTGCCGGTGGACATCTCGGCCGGCTGCGGCTGCACCCACCCCGAGTCCCACGCGCGATCGATGATGGAGACCTCGACCTGCTTGATCGTCACGGGATCGGCGTTGATGCCCAGCACGCACGAGGTCTCGCACGGTGCAGGGCAGAGCCGCCCGGTGAATTCCGGGAAATTGTTGGTCGCATGCAGTCGTTCGGATGCCGCCCGCCAGTCATCGCGCCACACCAGGTCGTTCCACTCGGGAATGAGATTGCCGAGCGGGCAGCCGTTGTGACAGAAGGGGATGCCGCAATCCATGCATCGCCCCGCCTGGTCGCGCAGCCGCTCCCCCGCGAAGGGCTCGTAGACCTCGCGCCAATCCATCAGGCGCAGGTCCACCGGGCGGCGCGTGGGGGTCTCGCGCGGGGTGGTGAGGAATCCACGGGGATCAGCCACGGGAGGCCTCCATCACTGCTTCGGCCGGGTCGCGCCCTTCGAGGGTCGCCCGACGCTGGGCTTCGAGTGCGCGGCGGTAGTCGCGCGGCATGACGAGCGTGAACCTCCCGAGGTCGCCCTCCTCGAGAAGACGGCGGGCCACAGCAGAGCCCGTCTCATCGAGGTGCCGGGCAAGGAGCTCCTGTACGACGAGCACGTCGTCGCCTGTGAGCGGCTCGAGATCCACGAGCTCTGAATTGATCCGGTTGACGTCGAGATCCAGCACGTAGGCCACTCCCCCCGACATACCTGCCGCGAAGTTGCGACCGGTCGGTCCGAGGACCAGGACGCGGCCACCGGTCATGTATTCGCAGGCGTGGTCACCCACACCCTCGACGACCAGCGATGCACCCGAGTTGCGTACGGCGAAACGCTCGCCCACCTTGCCGCGGATGAAGACCTGGCCCGATGTGGCGCCGTAGCCGATGACATTGCCGGCGATGATGTTGTCTTCTGCGTCGAATGTCGCGGCGTGGTCGGGTCGCAGCACGATGCACCCACCCGAGAGCCCCTTGCCGAGGTAGTCGTTGCTGTCGCCCTCGAGCCTGAGCGTGAGGCCCGGGGGCAGGAAGGCGCCGAAGGACTGGCCGGCCGAACCCACGAAGGTCAGGTCGATCGTCCCCTCCGGTAGGCCAGCCCCTCCGTAGCGGCGGGTGACCTCCGCACCGAGCATGGTCCCCACCGTGCGGTGGACGTTGCGGATGGGCAGCCGTGCACGGATCGGCTCCCCCGACTCCAGGGCCGGTGCGCACAGCGTGATGAGTTCGCGATCCATGGCGCGGGTGAGGCCGTGGTCCTGGGATGTGGTGCAGCGACGTGACCCCTCAACCGCGGGTTCATGGAGGATCGGCGAGAGGTCGAGGCCGCTTGCCTTCCAGTGCTCCACCGCGGGAAGGGCATCGATGAGGTCGACGCGACCGATTGCCTCGTCGAGGCTGCGCAAGCCCAGTGCGGCGAGGTGCTCCCTCACCTGCTCCGCGATGAACTCGAAGAAGGTCACCACGAACTCGGGTGATCCGGCGAAGCGCGCGCGCAATTCCGGATTCTGCGTGGCCACGCCGACAGGGCAGGTGTCCAGGTGGCAGACGCGCATCATGATGCAGCCCATCACCACGAGCGGCGCCGTGGCGAAGCCGAACTCCTCAGCGCCGAGTAGTGCAGCGATGACGACGTCGCGACCGGTCTTCAGCTGGCCGTCGGTCTGTACGACGACGCGGTCACGCAGGCCGTTGAGCAGCAGGGTCTGCTGCGTCTCGGCGAGGCCGAGCTCCCACGGGGTGCCCGCATGCTTGAGTGAGGTGAGCGGAGAAGCGCCCGTCCCGCCGTCGTGGCCGGAGATGAGGATGACGTCGGCATGAGCCTTGGCCACGCCCGCCGCCAC
>CAZLZC010000108.1:0-7441 GCA_964563825.1 uncultured Actinomyces sp. | reverse complement strand
GGCGAGTCGACGCCACGCAACTCCCCCGCCCCGACCGCACCCCGCGTCCGGTGGGGATCGCCATCCCCGCGATCGACGTACGCACCGACGTCGACGTAGTCGGCCTCGATGAGCGCGATCAAGTACAGGTGCCCGAGGACGTGGCACGCACCGGCTGGTACCGATTCAGCGCCAAGCCGGGATCGGGCTCTGGCTCGATCGTGATCGTCGGGCATGTCGACGGCATCGACCAAGGTGCAGGGGCCTTCTACGACCTGCGCGCACTGCGCCCCGGCGACACCGTCACCCTCACCCGCGCGGATGACCGCACGGTGGCCTACGAGGTGGTGGCGCGCGAGATCTTCTCCAAGTCCAAGGTCCCTCTCCGCGAGCTCTTCAGCCGCAGCGGGCCCGAGCGCCTCACCCTCATCACGTGCGGCGGCGCCTTCGATCCCGCAGCCCTGGAATACACCGACAACATCGTCGTGACCGCGGTCCCGGTCGACAGCAACGCCGAGATCGGCCAGACTCGATGAAGACGGCTGAGCGGGGCAGCATCGTGCGCCTCGACGTCGAGCGGCAGGCGCGGAGGGGAGGCGGCGCGATCATGTCGATGGTCGAGCCCCTCGAGCCCGCTGACCCCGCGCGCGATGCGGACGCCGCCGATGCCCGACTCGCCGCCGCGTTCTCCACCGGTGGAGAGCCGACGTTCGCTGCGGTCTACGACCGCTGGTCACCGCTGGTCTACTCCACGGCACGACGAGTCCTCAGGGACCCCCACGAGGCAGCCGACGTCACGCAGGAGGTCTTCGTGTCCGCGTGGCGCAGCCGCGCGACCTTCGACCCTGCTCGAGGCAGCCTGCCCGGCTGGCTCGTCACCATCACCCGCCGACGGGTCGCCGATCACCTCGAACGCCGCACGCGGCAGGCCGACCCGACCGACACGCCCCCCGCGGACACGGGCCATGCCCCCGTCGACGAGGCGGTGGACCGTATCCTCGTCGCCGATGAGCTGGCCCGCCTCGGTGAGCCTCCCGCGACGATCCTGCGTCTGGCGTTCTTCGATCAGCTGACGCACGCGGAGATCGCCGAGAGGGTGCAGCTCCCTCTCGGGACCGTCAAGAGCCACATCAGACGCTCGCTCGAGCGGCTGCGCGACCGATGGGAGGTGGACCGTGGCGCACTGTGATCCGCAGACCCTGTCGCTCGTCGCGATCGGTGAAGAGCCGACCGCCGAGGAGGCACTTCATCTCGTCACGTGCGACGAGTGCCGCCGAGAGTGGGAGTCGCTGCGCGCCGTGGCCGATGTCGCACGCGACATCAACGACGACGAGCTCATGGCTCCGCCCGTCCACGTGTGGGCGGCCATCTCAGAGGAGATCGCCGAGCCCAGCAACGTCGTACCCATGCGCTCGCGGCGCGGATTCGCTCCGTGGCTCGCCGTCGCCGCGGCTATTGGACTCGTCGTGGGTGGGGTGACGGGAGCCGTCGTCATGTCGCGCCCTGCCCCGTCCACGGTCGTCGCGTCCGTGCCGCTGGAGCCGCTCGCCGACTACTCCGCGACAGGCAATGCGAGCGTCGAGGTTGTCGACGGCACGGAGATGCTGTCGGTCGATGTGAGCGACCTGCCCAGCACGGACGGCTACTTCGAGGTGTGGCTGCTCGCCTCCGACGCCTCGTCGATGATTGCGCTCGGCACCCTCGGGCCCGGCGAGACTGCGAAGCTGCCGCTTCCCGCGGGCATCTCGCTGGCCGACTACCCCGTCGTCGACATCTCCGTCGAGCCCTACGACGGAGACCCGACGCACTCCACCGACAGCGTGGTGCGTGGCACCCTGCCGGCGTAGCGGAGCCCCGGCCTAGTATCGAAGAATGCTCGATCGCCTCCGCTCGGTAGACCTGTCCCGGCTGAACCTGCGGCGCGATGCCCACACGGGGGCGTCCATCAGCCTCTTCTGGGCACTCACCCGCTTCTACTCGCGTCTCGGTGACCCGGTCGGAGTGCTCGAGACGACCGACGACATCCCTGCCTTCGCTGACACCCTGCGCATCGCACCGGTTGTGCGCAGCCGCACCGGCTTCGCGTACTCCTCCGACCATGAGGTCTGCTCAGTGGTCCTGCGATCGCCAGACGCGTCAGCCGACGTACCCGAGTCGCGCAATCTCTTCGAGTCGATCCTCATCGGCCCGATGCTTCCGCCCGACCGGATCGATCCGCTCCTCGACGCGATCATCGCCAAGGACGGCGCCGCGCACACGCGCATCCGTCGTCTCGTGCAGCCGGCCTTCACCCACCGGGTCATGCAGGGCTGGCGCGAGGCGACCAAGCGCGCAGCCCAGCAGCTCGTCGACGCCCTGCCGGCCGACCGCCCCTTCGACCTCGTCCACGACCTGGCCGGGCCGCTTCCGATGGCGGTGATCTGCGAGGTCCTCGGCGTTCCCTACGTCGATCGCGAGCAGTTCAGCGCCTGGGGCGACACCCTCGCGTCCGGGCTCGACCGCCCCCGCAGCCTGGCGCACGCGCGGAGCATGGAGGCGGCTGCCGAGGGCCTTACCAACTACCTCGCCGAGCTGCTTGCCGAGCGCCGCAAGAACCCGGCCGATGACCTGCTCAGCTCCATGGCCCAGGCCGAGGTCGACGGCGACCGCCTCGATGACCGCGACATCGTCGGCACGGCGTCCTTCCTACTTCTCGCGGGATTCGAGACGACCGTCAACCTGCTCGGCGCCGGCACCGAGGTGCTTCTGCGCCATCCCGAGCAGTTCGCGGAGGTCCTCGCCGATCCGGAGCTCATCCCCGACATGGTCGAGGAGGCGCTGCGCTACGTCAGTCCGGTGCAGTACACCTTCCGCACCGCGCTGGCACCCATCGAGTTGCCCGGCGGCGAGGTGCTCGACACGCGCGAGACAATGGTGCTCATGATCGTCGGTGCCAACCGGGACCCGAGGGTCTTCGACGATCCCGATCGCTTCGACATCCACCGCCCCAACGCCCGCAAGCACCTCGCGTTCGGCTTCGGCATTCATCACTGCCTCGGTGCGGCCCTCGCGCGCATGGAGGCTGAGGTCGCCTGGCGCACTCTCTTCGCCCGCTTCCCCGATCCCGCCGCGTGGCGGATCGCGGGTGAGCCGGTCCCCAATCCGGGCCGGATGATCCATGGCCTGCGCTCCCTGCCCGTGCAGGTGAGCAGTCGCGTGCCTGTATGAAATCCGGTATCCGCTGGGGCCCCATCGGGTTGCTCCAGGTCCCCAACCTGCTGTCCGGGATGTCCAACGGCGTCGTCACCATCGCCGTGCCCTGGCTGGTGCTCGACCGCACCGGATCCGTCGCGGCGGCCGGTCTCGTCGCCGCCATCTCGGCACTGCCGGGCATCCTCGCGGCACCCATCTCCGGCTGGGCGGTCGATCACTTCGGCCGCAGGATCGTCAGCATCATCTCCGACCTGCTGTCGGCCATCTCGGTCGCGGCGATTCCCATCGTGGCGTTCTTCACCGACCTCACGCTGCCGTGGATCATCGCGCTCGCGATGCTCGGCGCCGTCTTCGATCCGGCCGGCTACACCGCGCGCAAGGCGCTGATTCCCGACGTGGCCGAGGCCAGCGGTATGTCCGTCACCCGGCTCAACGGCATACACGAGGGCGTCTTCAGCGTCGGCTGGGTCGTCGGGCCCTTGGTAGGTGCGTCACTGATTGCCACGCTCGGTGCGGTGCCGGCGTTCTGGGTGCCCTTCGTGCTCTTCATCATCTCGGCGATCCTCATCGTCTTCCTGCACGTCGGCGACGCGGGCCAGGACGCCAAGAATGCGCGCGACGAGGCCGGCGAGGCACATCCCAACGCCTGGCAGAACGCCGTCCTCGGCATCAAGATCATCTGGAACGACCATGCCCTGCGGGCGCTCATCATCGCCGTCACGGTGCTGGGTTCGATCTACCTGCCGACCGAGACCGTGCTCCTGCCGGCGCACTTCATCGCCATCGACCAGCCGCAGTCCCTGGGCTTCGTGCTGGCCGCGCTGTCCGCCGGCACGATCATCGGAGCCTTCGGATACGGCTGGCTGGCCAAGCGCATGAAGCGCCTGACCATCGCGCGCGCCGTACTGGTGGGCACGATCGTCTTCTATCTCCCCATCGCCCTGCTGCCACCTCTCCCCCTGATGGTCGCCGCAGGCTTCGCCATCGGCCTGGCGTGGGGACCGATGCAACCGCTGATGAACACCGTCGTCCAGCGACGGGTTGAGCCCGACGCGCAGGGCCGCGTCTACGGCATCCAAACCGCGCTCTTCTACGCCCTGCCGCCCGTCTTCATGCTGGTGACCGGGGTCATCGCCGAGCGCACCGGCGTCATGCCCGTCCTCCTCGGCCTGTGGGCACTCATGACGATCGTGGCCATCGGTGTGCTGCTCGTGAAGAGCATCCACGACATCGACTCGGATCGGGTCGACTAGCCTCTTCCGCTATGGCTGAGCAGGAGCAGGAATCCGTCATCCGCGTGCGCGAGGCGCTTGCCGCCGCCGGAGTTCCGGGGCAGGTACGCCGCCTCGATGATTCGGCGCGCACGGCCAAGGAGGCGGCCGACGCGCTGGGCATCGTGCCGGCGCAGATCGCGTCGTCGCTCATCTTCATGGCCGATGGCGAACCGGTGCTCGTCGTCGCCTCCGGGGGCCACCGCGTCGATACCGCCAAGGTCGCGGCGATCCTCGGCGTGAGCGAGGTGGGCAAGGCGACGGCCGACGACGTACGCGCCGCGACGAGCTTCGCCATCGGCGGCGTTGCTCCGTTGGGCCATCCTTCGCCCATCCGCACGATCGTCGATGTCGATCTCGGTCAGTACGACGAGGTGTGGGCGGCGGGCGGTCACCCGCACTATGTCTTCCCCACGACGTTCGACGAGCTCGTGCGCATCACTGGCGGCACTCCCGCCGACGTCGGCGCCTAGTCGGCCTCGAGGCCTTCCATCAGCTCGAGCAACTCGGGGAGAGCCTCCAGGTCCTTGGATCGTGCCGCGTATTGCTTCGACGCGACGATGTCGCCCAGCGAAGCGATGCGCACGATCACGCCGCCCACAGCGACATCGGACGCACGACTGACGAGATCCTCGTAGGGGTGACGACCTCCGGAGGGGTCTCGCAATTCCACGAGCAGATCAAGCGGCCCGGCGTCCGTCATCCATGTCGAGCTCCCGAACGCCGCGAGCGTCACTCCATCAAGTTGCAGGGGAAGCGCCTTCGCTTCGGCGTCCGACATGCCAGCGACACGCAACCGAGCCCCGAGTTCACGGAGCGCCTCTGCAAGGCGATCCAGATTCACCGCATCGGTGGACGGCACACAATCAATGTCCGCTGTTGCTCGGCGCGCACCGTGAGCCCTGGCCGCAACACCACCGACGAGCACGTACTCGACTCCGCGCGTGTCGAGCACGGCGAGGATGCGATCAGGATCGAAAGCGCCTGCCGAGTCCTGATCGCTCATGAAAGATCAAGAGCTTCGTGAGGCGGCGAGACGTTCGAGGAAGTCATGGACCTTGTCAGCGGTATCCAGGGGCTCACCGGCCAAGGTCGTCGGCACGTCGTCGTCCAAGGGCGGCTGGTCTCCCACGAGGTCGCGGGCGGAACCCCACGTGGAGCGCGCTGGCACGGTCATGGCCCCATGATACGCCGTCACCAGTCGGTCGAGACGAGTTGGACAAACCATTGGCGGCGTCGCGCCGATCGGCCACCCTGCGCCCATCCGGACACTCGTCGACGTCGACCTCGGGCAGTACGACGAGGTGTGGGCGGCCGGTGGGCACCCGCACTACGTCTTCCCCACGACCTTCGACGAGCTCGTGCGCATCACCGGCGGGACTCCCGCCGACGTCGGCGCCAAACTATCTCTTCGACCCGCGAGACCCCTCGACGATCGAGACGGCCGTGTCCACGGTCATGTCGGTGGCGGCTCGCCTCGCTGCTCCACGAGGCTCGCGGAGGATCACGTCGTGAACTCCAGCGTCGATCGTCGCAACGACCATCCGCGCCACCAGGAGTCGCTCACGGTCATCGGGGAGCCGTGAAGCCAGGAAGTGCGCCGTCATCTCCACCAGGCGTGTCTTGGCTTCATCGAGCGCGCGGCTGATCTCATGGCTCCGAGGTGCCTGGTGCATGACGAGGAGATGGAGTTCGTCCAGGTCGTGTTGTTCGACGAGGAAGTCCACGATCGTGCGAAAGGTCTCGCGAATTGCGCCTTCGGGGCTCAGCGCTGAGACGAGACCGACCAGGCCCGCTGTTGCGGAGTCGATGTGGCGCCGGGTGAGTGCCACGAGGATGGCGTCCTTGTTGGGGTAGTACTGATAGAGCGAGCCGACCGAGATCCCCGCTTCCAAGGCGATGTCATTGGTGGTGGCCGATGTGTATCCCGCCTCGTGGAAGACCTGGGCGGCAGCGACCAGGATCCGATCCACGGTGAGCCGCGACCGCTCCTGCCGCGGGACCTTTCTCGGGGCCAAAGACGAGTCCGTCACTCCTTGCCCCCTCGATAACGCGAGTACCCAAACGCGAGCATTCCTCACATTATGGCCCTATGGCCATCGTCGATCGCTCCACCGCCCTGCCCGCCCCAGCTCCTGCGGTGTGGGCGGCGGTCAAGACCCCACATGCCTTCCGCTTCATCACCCGGGGAATCCTCACGATGCCTGCCATCCGCGACCGAGAGCTGCTGTGGCAGGAGGGCGAGACCGTCACAGCCTGGGTGCTCCTCTTCGGCGTCGTTCCCTTCTCAAAGCATCGACTCCACGTCGCGCGAATCGACGAAGCCGCCATGACGCTGTCATCCCAGGAAGGAGGCGGTCTGATCCGCCGCTGGAATCACGACATCATCGTGACTCCCCTGGATGAGGCATCGTGCGAGTACCGGGATGTCATCGACATCGACGCCGGAATCTTCACGCTAGGGGTCGCCCTATACGCCCGCTGGTTCTACTACATGCGGCAACGCCGATGGCGTGCCCTGGCTCAGGAGCTGACTTCATGAGGATGAGCAACGAGATCAAAGAGATCATCGCCGGGAACCTTGCTGCGGCGAAGGAAGCCCAGCAACGCGCTGACTGGAGCGAGTGCTGGCAGTTGCTTGAGGACGCACACGTCCTCAGCCAGCCATGGGTGTGGCCTCACGTCCGGGTGCACGGTTCCATGCTCGTGACAGGGTGGAAAGCCCGTGACGTACGCGAAGTTCGGGGTCAAATCTTGCGCCTTCTGGCCGGCGGACCGGCGTCGGCAGTAGGGCGGTATCCCGTGGGGAACACCGGGCGGGCTCGCGTGTCAGCGATTCAGCCGATGCCCGTGAGGCCTGATCTCGCCGAGATCCTCACCAAGGCAGGCCAGCCGACCGAATGACACTGGGAACGACGCAAGCACGGCGAGGTGTGGGCGGCCCGTGGGCACCCGCACTACGTCTTCCCCACGACCTTCGACGAGCTCGTGCGCATCAC
>CAZLZC010000107.1:2665-7558 GCA_964563825.1 uncultured Actinomyces sp. | reverse complement strand
GCCACCAGGAACACGATCGCCGTCACGGTCGACAGGATCGTGACGGTCGAGATCCCCTGATCCGGTACCTCGATGACGGTCACGACGAAGGCGACGATGCCGACGGTCGAGAGCACCGCACCGAGTGGATCCAATCGAGGCTTGCTCGGGTCCAGGGACTCCGGCACGAGCAGGAGGGTGGCGACCACAGCGAGCACCACCAGGGGCGGGTTTACCCAGAAGATCGCATGCCAGGACGTGACCTCAAGCAAGAATCCGCCGAGGATCGGGCCGATCGCCACCGCGGCCCCGGCCACCGCTGCCCAGATGCCGATCGCCTGCGCTCGCGCACGCGGATCAGTGAAGACCTGCACGAGGATGGACAGCGTCGACGGCATGATGAAGGCCCCGCCGATGCCCATGATCGCGCGGCACACGATGAGGGCATCCGCCGTCGTCGCGAAGCCCGCAGCGAGCGAGCCAGCACCGAAGACGATCAGGCCGATGACGAGCGCTCGCCGACGACCGAATCGGTCGCCGAGGCTGCCCGCAAGCAGGAGCGTCCCGGCGAAGAGCACCGAATAGGCGTCGACGACCCACTGGAGCTCAGCCGTGCTCGCGCCCAACTCCTCTTGGAGGGTGGGCAGCGCGACATTGACGATCGTGTTGTCGAGGGAAATGAGGGCTAGGGCCGCTGCCAGGACGAAGAGGATCGCCCACGGAGACCGAGATGCCACGGACCGAGACTAGATGCCTCCCGGGTCGCTGAGCGACCACTAGGCTCCGGCGCGGAGGGAGTGCCGATGGATCTGGTGGCTGCGGTGGCGACCGCGTCGAGCAGCGACCTGACCCGGGAGCTCAATTCCCTGCTGGTCATCGCTGCCATCGCGGCGGCCACCCCCCTGCTGGTCGGGCTCCTGCGCCTGCCCGTGGCCGAGGTGGTCCTCATGCTCGCCTTCGGGGTCATCTTTGGCCCTGAGGTGTTGGGCTGGATCGAGCTTGACGACGCCATCGACCTGCTTGCCGAACTCGGCCTGGCCTTCCTCTTCTTCGCCGCCGGCCTGGAGCTCGAGAAGCGCGCGGTCGAGGGCCGATCGGGCAAACTCGCACTTACCGGCTGGCTGGTCAGCGCGGCGCTCGCCCTCGTCGCAGCCGGGATCCTGCAGAGGCTCGGAGTCATCGATGACTTCCTCGGTGTCGCCATCTGCCTCACCAGTACGGCGCTGGGGACACTGCTCCCCATCCTGAGTGACAAGGGACTGCTCAAGACACCCTTCGGCAACTACTTCATGGGGGCGGGGGCCATCGGGGAGTTCGGGCCCGTCCTCGCGATCTCCCTGCTCCTCAGCACCAAGTCCTTCTGGCTGGCACTGCTGTCCGTCGCGCTCTTCGCTGCCGTCGCATTCGTCTTCGCTAAAGCCCCAACCCTGCTGCGCACCAACCGGGTCATGGCGGTCATCGAACGCGGGCAGGAGACCAGTGCGCAGACGGCCGTGCGCCTGACGGCGCTTCTGCTCGTGGCGCTCTTGGCGATCGCCGACGACTTCGGTCTGGACGTCGTCCTCGGCGCCTTCATCGCCGGCATCATCACCAAGCAGCTCGTCCCGGCCAGCGAGCAGAGCGTGCTGCAGACGAAGGTGGAGGGGATTGCCTTCGGGATCTTCATCCCGATCTTCTTCATCGTGTCGGGAGCCAGGCTGGACATCAGCTCCATCCTTGCCAACCCGAGCCTGCTGTTCGTCTTCTTCGTCCTGCTACTTATTGTCCGCGGCATACCCCAGTTCGTCCTCTACCGCCGCGCGATTCCGCACGCGAAGGAACGCGCCGGATACTCGCTCTACGTCGCGACCGCGCTACCCATCATCGTCGCGGTGACGTCAGTGGAGCTTGCCTCGGGCTTCATGGACCCGTCGGTCGCCGCAGCGCTCGTCGGGGCGGGCGCACTGTCGGTACTCGTCTTCCCCCTGGTCGCCCAGAGGCTCCTGCCCAAGCGCTCGGACTCTCAGGAGGACGAGCGCAGCGACGCGACCGCGTAGAGCGCGATCCCTGCGGCGACCGCAGCGTTGAGCGACTCTGTCGAAGTCGCCATGGGGATCGACACGGTGTGATCGCACGTCTCGCTGACGAGACGACCGAGTCCACGTCCTTCTCCACCGATCACGAGGACCAGGGGAGCATCAGCGATGTCGCGCGGAAGCGCCGTGAGCTCCATGTCCCCATCGGCCGCGAGGCCGATCACCGTGCAGCCGGCCTTGCGGTAGGCGGTCAGTGCGCGAGTGAGGTTGGTCGCACGAGCCACCGGCACATGCGCGAGGGTCCCGGCACTGGCCTTCCACGCCGACCCCGTCACACCAGCGGCCCGACGCTCCGGCACGACCACACCATCGGCGCCGAAAGCGGCCGCCGAGCGCACAATGGCCCCGAGGTTGCGCGGGTCGGTCACGCCGTCAAGCGCGACGATGAGAGCGGGCGTGCCTGAGTCGATGGCCCGCTCGAGGAGATCGTTGGGATCGAGATAGTCGTACGCCGGCACGGTGAGCAGCAGGCCCTGGTGCGCCGCTCCACCGGACATGCGATCGAGTTCAATGCGAGTGACCTCGAGCAGGGGCATGCCATTGTCGGCCGCAATGGTGAGGGCCTCACGCACACGATCGTCGGTGTCGACGTACTGCTGGACATAGAGCGCGGAAGCGGGCACGCCCGCGCGCAGCGCCTCGACCACGGGATTGCGTCCGACGAGCACCTCGCGCCCGTCCTTGCGGGCCCGCGCGGCCGGTGCCCGCTTGGCCGCCTGCTTCTCAGCGGCACGCGCGCGCCGGGCGGCAGGGTGCTTCGCCCGCTCCTCCGCCTTCGGGGTCGGCCCCTTGCCCTTGAGCGCCTTGCGGCGCTGGCCACCGGAGCCCACGGTCATGCCCTTCTTCGTGCCCTCCTTGCGCATGGCCCCCTTGCGCTGGGAATTGCCTGCCATCAGGACTCCTCTGCTAGCGACCAGCGTGCACCGGCCGGGGTGTCCTCGACGAGGATCCCCGAGGAGGCCAATCCGTCGCGGAGAGCATCCGCGACGGCGAAGTCCTTGCGATCACGCGCGGCCTGCCGCTCAGCAAGCACGACATCGACCAGCGGTGTGAGCGCACGCCGGGCGGCACCGTCATCGGCCCCCGCGGCCCACTGCTCGGCGTACGGATTGAGCCCGAGCACGTCGAGCATCGCGGCCACCTCATCGCGCGCACGCCGTGCCGCAACCGCATCTGCATCGGCCAGCGCAGTGTTGCCTGCCCGCACCGTGTCATGCAGAACAGCGAGTGCCTGGGGTACGCCGAGGTCATCATTCAAGGCTGCCGCAAAGGCGGCAGGAATCTCGGTGGCCGAGGGACGGTCTCCCATCGACTCCTCGGCGCGCCGCAGGAAGCCCTCGATGCGCCGGTAGCCTGACGCGGCCTCAGCGAGCGCCTCGTCGGAGAACTCCAGCATCGATCGGTAGTGCGCGGAGCCGAGGTAGTAGCGCAACTCGACCGGCCGGACGCGCTTGACGACCTCGGAGACAAGCAGCGAGTTACCCAGCGACTTGCTCATCTTCTCGCCCGATGTCGTCACCCAGGCGTTGTGCATCCAGTAACGCGCGAACTCATCACCCGCCGCCTTGGACTGGGCGATCTCGTTTTCGTGGTGGGGGAAGAGCAGGTCCATGCCGCCACCGTGGATGTCGAACGCCGGCCCGAGATAGCGCGACGCCATCGCTGAGCACTCCAGGTGCCAACCGGGTCGACCCGGACCCCAGGGAGTGGCCCATTGCGGCTCACCGGGCTTTGCCGACTTCCACAGGGCGAAGTCGCGCGGATCACGCTTGATCGATGCCTCGGAGTCGCCCGCGGGCTGCATGTCGTCGAGGCGCTGCCCGCTCAATGCGCCGTACTCAGGGAAGGAGCGGACATCGAAATAGACATCGCCATCAGCGGCGTACGCATGACCGTCGTCGATAAGCCGCTGCATGAGTTCGACCATCTCGGGCACGTGACCGGTCGCGCGCGGCTCGTAGGTCGGCGGCAGGCAGCCGAGGACGTCGTAGGCCCACGTGAAGGCGCGCTCATTGCGCATCGCCACCTGCCAGAAGGGCACGCCCTCCTCGGCCCCGCGGGCGAGGATCTTGTCGTCGATGTCGGTGACATTGCGGACGAAGGTCACGTCGTAGCCCGAGGCCTCGAGCCAGCGTCTGAGGATGTCGAAGGCCAGGCCCGACCGGATGTGGCCCACATGGGGAGGAGCCTGCACCGTGGCCCCACACAGATAGATCGACACACGCCCCGGCTCGAGGGGCACGAAGTCGCGCACCGCACGGGATGCGGTGTCGTAGAGGCGCAGGGTCACCGGCACAGACTAGTGGGGCAGGCGTGTGACGACCTTGTCCGGCGTGATGCGGCACACCACGCGGACGTTGTCGGTGCCGTCGTCGCCGGTGTATCGATCCGTGCCCGTGTAGGCCTGATTGAGGCGATCGATGAGCTCCCGGCCACCCTCCTCCACCATCGTCACGGTGCCGCGCACCTCGACGTAGGAGTAGGGGTTGTCCTTGGGGTAGACGAGGACCGTGACGCGGGGATCACGCTCCATGTTGAGGTACTTGCGACGGCCCTTGATCGTGGAGACAAGGAGGTCGTTGCCGTCGCGCTCGACCCACACCACCGACAGCTGCGGATAGCCATTGGGATTGCTGGTCGCGATCGTGGCGAACTCAGGAGCATCGAGCATCGGGAAGGCATCGGGCGGGAGGGTCGCGGTCATGGGGCGACCGTATCGGAAGGACCGGATTCAGGGGGCAACGAGGAGGGCGGTGGCGATCGCCGCCAGGCCCTCGCCGCGGCCGGTGAGGCCGAGGCCATCCGTGGTGGTCCCCGCGACGCTCACCGGGGCCGCGGC
>CAZLZC010000107.1:0-2565 GCA_964563825.1 uncultured Actinomyces sp. | reverse complement strand
TCATCCGTGGCGTCCCCGCCATCCGATTCCGCGTGGGCGCGCTGGAGCACGTCGCGATGGAAGCCCTGTGGAGTCTGGACGGCATGCAGTCGTGCGCGATCGAGAGTGGCGCGCACGATGCCATCGGCGTCCACATCCTTGATGGTGTCGACGACACCCAGGGTCGGGATCACAGCCTGCGCGCCGGAGCGCACCGCGGCGGCAACGCGGTCGACGACTTCCGCAGGGACGAGCGGCCGGGCTGCATCGTGCACCAGGACGACGTCGACCTCGGCGGGCAGTGCAAGCAGTGCCCGGGCGACGGAGTCCTGCCGGGTCTCTCCACCCGACACGATGACGATGGGGAGCTCGATGCCGGCGAGAAGTGCGCGCGACTCCTCCGCAGCGTCTTCGGGAACGGCGACGACGATGATGTCGATATCGCGCGCTGCAGCGAGGTTGCGCACGGCGTGAAGCAGGATCGGCTGGCCCGCCAGGGTGCGCAGAGCCTTGGGGGCTCCTGGACCCAGGCGCTCGCCGCGTCCCGCAGCGGGGACGATCACCGCAGTGAGGGGGGCGTCGCCCATGGCGATCTCCGGTTCCACTGGCACGGGCCGCGCACGCGGCTCGTGACGACCTAGGAGGCGAGAACCTCGTCGAGGATGGCCTCGGCCTTGTCCTCGTTGGTCTTCTCCGCGAGAGCGAGCTCGCTCACGAGGATCTGACGCGCCTTGGCCAGCATCCGCTTCTCGCCAGCCGAGAGACCGCGCTCACGCTCGCGGCGCCACAGGTCACGGACGACCTCGGCGACCTTGATGACATCGCCCGAGGCAAGCTTCTCGAGGTTGGCCTTGTAGCGGCGGGACCAGTTGGTGGGCTCTTCGGTGTAGGGCTGGCGCAGTACCTCGAAGACCCGATCAAGGCCCTCGGCGTTGACCACATCGCGGACGCCCACGAGATCGACGTTGTCGGCGGGTACGCGGACCGTGAGATCCCCCTGGGCGACACGGAGTACGAGGTACTCCTTCTCCGTCCCCTTGATGACCCTGACCTCGACAGCCTCGATGAGGGCGGCCCCATGATGGGGGTAGACGACGGTGTCGCCAACCTTGAACGTCATATGGTGAGACCCCTTTCCCGGTCCATCAGGATATCACGGGCATCAGGAGCACCACTCCGCCTCCCATGAGCGGTACCCGCTACTGTGGAGGGGTCGCCATGTGCGCGACCGGACGTCGACATGCGACGACCGACGTAGCCGCAGGAGCACCACGTGATCGCTGTGCGCAGGCACTTCGCCCGCAGAATCGCCCTCGTAGCGACGGTCTTGGTCGCTGCCCCACTACTCGCTGGCTGCTGGCAGGGTTTGGGCGCGAGCACCACGATGCAGAACTCGATGAACTCGGGCAATGGCACCCAGGAGATCGTGGGGTCCCTCCGCATCGAGAACGCCACCGTCGTGCGCAACGAGACGGGGCGCGCATCCCTCGTCATGGCAGTGTTCAACCAGGGCGACGCCGCGGACACCCTTGCGGGGGTCTCGGTCAACGGACAGGCCCTCACCACGCCCCCGGTCACTATCGAGCCGGGATCCTTCGCGACCTTCGGCTACGGGGCGGAGGGCGCTCCCGCGGAAAACGTCCTTCTCATCGAGGGACTGACGACGCCGGCGGGTTCCTACTCCACCGTGTCGCTCGCTTTCACCACCAACGGCGTCACCGAGTTCACATCGCTGGTGGTGCCCGACGTGGGCTACTACGCGGGCTACGTCCCCGCGAACTAGCGACTCCTGTCGCTATTCGGCCTCGAACTTATAGCCCAGCCCCCGCACGGTCAGAATAAGCGTGGGATTGCGCGGATCCACCTCGATTTTGGCGCGCAGGCGCTTCACGTGGACGTCGAGCGTCTTGGTGTCACCCACGTAGTCCGATCCCCACACGCGATCGATGATCTGGCCGCGCGTGAGCACACGACCGGCGTTGCGGACGAGAAGCTCGAGCAGGTCGAACTCCTTAAGCGGCATCGCGATGGTCTGCCCGCGAACCGCCACGACATGGCGGTCGACGTCGATCCGCACCGGACCCGCCTCGAGGGTGCTGGGAAGCATCTCCTCCGGCTCGCCACGGCGGCGCAGCACCGCCCTGATGCGGGCCACGAGCTCACGGGAGGAGAAAGGCTTGGTGACGTAGTCGTCTGCGCCGAGCTCCAGGCCGACAACCTTGTCGACCTCGCCATCCTTGGCCGTCACCATGATGATCGGCACCGCGGACTTCTGGCGGAGCGTGCGGCAGACCTCCGTGCCCGAGATACCCGGCAGCATGAGATCGAGCAGGATGAGATCGGCGCCGTGCCGATCGAACTCATCAAGCGCGGCGGCACCGTCTGCTGCGACACCGACTTCGTATCCCTCGCGCCGAAGCATGAAGGACAGTGCATCCGAGAAGGACTCCTCGTCCTCAACCACCAGGACCCGTGTCACCGGGCTTCCTCCTCCACTACCCCGCGGGCCGCGCGCCCGCTTCCGAGAGCCACCAGCTCCGCATCCCCACTGCCACTCGACAGCGGGAATCGAAGGGTAAACGTCGA
>CAZLZC010000106.1:0-7640 GCA_964563825.1 uncultured Actinomyces sp. | reverse complement strand
CGGCTCGAGTACGTCGCGGGCCAGATGGAGGGATTCGAGCGGACCCCGGGAGAGTCGGACGACCGCTACGACGACGACTGATGGGGCGATAGCCTCGCTCCGTGCTGCTCTCCGATCGCGACCTGCGGGCCGAACTCGATGCCGGCCGGGTGGGCCTGGACCCCTACGACCCGGGCATGATCCAGCCGTCGAGTGTTGACGTGCGGCTCGACCGCTACTTCCGGGTCTTCGAGAACCACCGCTATCCGCATATCGATCCTGCTGAGGAGCAGCCCGACCTCACCGAGCTCGTCGAGGTCACCTCCGACGAGGCGTTCATCCTGCATCCGGGTGAGTTCGTGCTGGCCTCGACGTACGAGGTCGTCACGCTGCCTGACGACATTGCTGGTCGTCTCGAGGGCAAGTCGTCGCTGGGCCGCCTCGGACTGCTCACGCACTCCACCGCGGGCTTCATCGATCCGGGCTTCTCCGGTCACGTGACGCTGGAGTTGTCGAACGTGGCAACGCTGCCGATCAAGTTGTGGCCCGGGATGAAGATCGGGCAGCTGTGCCTCTTCCGCCTGTCGTCACCGGCGGAGCATCCCTATGGATCAAGCGTCTACGGCTCTCGCTACCAGGGCCAGCGTGGCCCCACGCCGAGCCGGTCGTTCGCGAACTTCCACGTCACGCCACTCGCCGACGACTGATCCAGGGCGGTTAGTCGCCCTCTTCCTCAGCCTCACGACCATGCGGGTGATGCTTCACGTCTTCCTCGTGACGGCGCTCGTCCTGTGACTCGTCGCCCGGTCCCGTGTTCATAGCCACTCCTCGTGGGTTGACTTCGCTGAGGCGCTTGCTACGCCTTGGTCTTCACGCTGTCCAGCATGAGGGTCGCGAGGTCGACGACCCCGAAGCCCTCCGCCTGACCCTCCTGCTGTCGGGCAGTGACCGCGTCGTTAAGCATGACGCTGCAGAAGGGGCAGGCCACTGCGACCTTGGCGGCACCTGTCGCGATCGCCTCGTCGGCACGGTTGACGTTGACCTTCGTGCCGAGCTTCTCCTCCATCCACATGCGCGCACCGCCGGCGCCGCAGCAGAAGGAGGTGGGCCCGTGCCGCTCCATCTCGACCAACTCGACGCCGGGGACGCGCTGGATGAGATCACGCGGCGGGACATAGACGTTGTTGTGGCGGCCGAGGTAGCAGGGGTCGTGGTAGGTGACCTTCTCCTTGACGCCGGACTCGGGCGGCGTGACGGGCGTGAGGCGGCCTTCCTGCACCAGGGTGGCCAGCAACTGCGAGTGATGCACGACCTCGTAGTTGCCGCCGATCTGGGGATACTCGCGGCCGAGGGTATTGAGGCAGTGCGGACAGGTGACGACGATCTTCTTCGCCTTGATCTCGTTGAGCACCTCGACGTTCTGCATTGCCTGCATCTGGAAGAGGAACTCATTGCCGGCGCGGCGGGCCGGATCGCCGTTGCAGGTCTCACCCTCGCCGAGCACCATGAAGTTGACGCCCGCGATGGTGAGCAACTCGGCGACCGCCTTGGTGGTGGCCTTGGCGCGGTCTTCGAAGGCGCCGGCGCAGCCGACCCAGAAGAGGTATTCGACGTCGTCGGGGATCTGCTCCTCGCCGTCCATGCCGAAGACGCGGACCTCGAAGTCGACCTCCTCGATCCACGCGTTGCGACCCGAGGCATTCATGCCCCATGGGTTGCCCTTGGTCTCGACGTTCTTGAACATGCCGTTGAGCTCGGCGGGGAACGACGTATCGATCATCACCTGGTAGCGGCGCATGTCGATGAAGTGATCGATGTGCTCGATGTCGACGGGGCACTGGTAGACGCAGGCGCCGCAGGTCGTGCACGACCACAGGGCGTCCTCGTCGATGACCGCGCCGGACTGGTCCCGGTGGCCGGCGGCGTCGTAGCCGTCCGTGTCCTTGTGCTCGATGCCATCGCGCGGCCCGACAAGCGGGCGCTCCACGGCTTCCTTGACCGACTCGGGCATGGCTGCAAGGACAGCCTCGTCGACCTCGCCGATCGGCGGGTTGGCGCCGTCGTTGGCCTTCTGCGCGGCCATGACATACGGCGCCTTCGCGAAGGAAGCCTCGCGCAGATTCATGATCATGAGCTTGGGGCTGAGCGGCTTGCCCGTCGCCCATGCGGGGCACTGCGACTGACAGCGCCCGCACTCGGTGCATGTGGCGAAGTCGAGCGTGTCCTTCCAGGTGAAGTCTTCGATACGCCCGACGCCGAAGGTGGCGTCGTCGGCAGGATCCTCGAAGTCGATGGGCTTGCCGCCGGAGTACATCGGCAGAAGTGGGCCGAGGCCGTTGGGCAGCCGCGAGAAGGCGACGTTGATCGGTGCGAGGCCAATATGCAGGTGCTTCGAGTAGAGAACGATGAGGAGGAAGCCGAGGATCACGGCGATGTGCAGGATGACTCCGAGGAACTCGAGCACTTCGAGCGTGGGTACGCCGAGCGGCTCCATGAGCGAGGCGATCCAATTGGAGAAGAAAGCACCGGGCAACTGGCCGTAGATCGCGAGCTTGGCGCCGCGGTAGAGCTCCAGCGTCCACAGGACGTTGAAGATCATGAGCAGCACGATCCACGCGGCCCCGGTGTGCGATCCAAAGAAGCGCGACGCGCGCCCCTCCTTGGCGGGGTTGTTGAGCAGGCGGATGATCGCGAACATCACGATGCCGACAAAGACGAGGATGACGAAGAGATCCTCGAGGAAGAGCACGATGGGCCACTTGCCGATGATCGGGAACCAGAAGTTCTCGATGTAGACCTCGCCGAGGGCCTCGGCGAGCGTAATGCCCAGGACGAGGAAGCCCCAGAAAGCGAAGACGTGGGCGATGCCGGGGATGGCCCACTGCAGGAGCTTCTTCTGACCGAGGACCTGGGTGCCCTCGAGCTCAGCCCGCTTGCCCACGTGGCTGGTCCGCCCCACGGCCGGCTGGCCGGAGCGGATCATGCCCTGCAGGAAGAGGATGCGCCGGATCGCGAAGAAGGCGGCCACCACGATGATGGCCGTCCCCAGCACAATGCGGACGACGTCGAGAGTCTCCATGGCGGCAGGCTACTACCGGTCAGTAGCGCTCGCCGGGAACGGCGGCGTAGCCTCGGGGCACGCCATCAGTGAGGAGCCCACGCCATGTGCACCAACTTCACCTACCCCACCGCCAAGGACGGCACCGTCTGCATCGGGCGGACGATGGAGTTCCCCAATGAGATCCCCTGGGAGATCGCTGTCGCCGCGAGCGACCTGAAGGGCCAGTGCACTCTCGTGCCCAATGGCAAGACCTGGCAGGCAACGTACGGCGTCGTCGGCATGTCAGCGTTCAAGAACCCCCAGTGGTACGCCGACGGGATGAATAACGCGGGTCTCTCGGCCCATCTGCTCTACATGCCCGGTCACGCGACGTACTACGCGCCGAAGGGTGATGGCTCCGACATCGGCATCCTCGACCTGATCGCCTTCGTGCTCGGCACATGCGCGACGGTCGCCGAGGCCAAGACTGCGGCAGCGACCTGCAATGTCGTCAACGTGCAGCCGAAGGAGATCCCGATCCCCCTCCCGTTGCACCTGATCCTCCACGACAAGGATTCCTGCGCTGTCGTGGAGTTCCACCCCGATGGCATGCGGATCATGGACAACCCTGTGCGTGTGGCGACGAATTCGCCGTATCTCGACTGGCATCTCACCAATGTGACGAACTACCTCGGCCTCAGCCCCGACAACCCTGCGGCGATCGAGATCAACGGGACGTCGTACGCGGCGTCGTCGCAGGGTCAGGGCTTCCGTGGGATCCCCGGCGACGGGACGTCGCCCGGTCGCTTCATTCGCGCCCTTACCTACGTGCGCTTCGCGCCGCAGCCCGCATCGGCACAGGATGCGGAGCTGCAGAGCATCCGCGTCCTGCACAACTTCGACATCGTCTCCGGCTCGGTCGTCGAGGTTTCGCCGGTGGGCGGTGAGGTCCCGGAGCTGACCATCTGGTCCACGGTCAGCAATCTCACGGGCAGCCGCTACCTCTACAACACGATGTCCGACACGCAGTGGTTCGCCATCGACCTGGCGACCACCGACTTCACCACGTCCCGGTCAGTCGCCTTTGCCACGAGTGGCGGGGTCTCGGCCCTCACGGTCTAGTCGGGAAGCCGGGACCTCAACTCCCGGACCTGACCTCCCGCGCGCCCCGTAACCCCCATCACCCGTCTCTCCCGCTTAGAGGAAGAAACGGGCGGCAGATGATATGAGTCGATTTGACTCATATCATCTGACCCGGCATACTGGATATCCCCCCAATTGGGGGCCATAAACCTCGAAAGCGAATCAACGAGAAAGAAGGAACACCTGATGGCCCGAGCAGTCGGCATCGACCTGGGCACGACCAACTCCGTCGTGTCCGTCCTTGAGGGCGGAGACCCCGTCGTCATCACCAACGCCGAGGGCGCCCGCACGACCCCGTCGGTCGTGGCATTCGCCAAGAACGGCGAAGTCCTCGTCGGCGAGGTGGCCAAGCGCCAGGCGGTGACCAACGTGGATCGCACGATCCGTTCGGTCAAGCGCCATATGGGCACCAACTGGACCACCGACATCGACGGTAAGGCGTACACCCCGCAGGAGATCAGCGCGCGCGTGCTCATGAAGCTCAAGCGCGACGCCGAGGCCTACCTGGGTGACACCGTCAGCGATGCGGTCATCACCGTGCCCGCGTACTTCAACGACTCTCAGCGCCAGGCGACCAAGGAAGCCGGCGAGATCGCGGGCCTCAACGTCCTGCGCATCATCAACGAGCCCACCTCCGCCGCCCTGGCCTACGGCCTCGACAAGGGCGACAAGGAGCAGACGATCCTGGTCTTCGACCTCGGCGGCGGCACGTTCGACGTGTCCCTGCTGGAGATCGGCGACGGCGTGGTCGAGGTCAAGGCCACCAGTGGCGACAACAACCTCGGTGGCGACGACTGGGACGACAAGGTCGTCGAGTGGCTCGTGACCAACTTCAAGAACGCCCATGGTGTCGACCTGTCCAAGGACAAGATGGCCATGCAGCGCCTGCGCGAGGCGGCGGAGAAGGCGAAGATCGAACTGTCGAGCTCCATGCAGACCTCGATCAACCTGCCCTACATCACCGCGAGTGCGGAGGGTCCGCTCCACCTGGAGGAGACGCTCACGCGCGCGCAGTTCGAGCAGATGACGTCCGATCTCCTGGACCGGACGAAGTCCCCGGTCGAGGCGGTCATCAAGGACGCCGGTATCAAGGTCGCCGACATCGATCAGGTTGTCCTCGTCGGTGGTTCGACCCGCATGCCGGCAGTCGCCGAGGTCGTCAAGAAGATCACGGGCAAGGACCCCAACAAGGGCGTCAACCCCGATGAGGTCGTGGCGATCGGCGCTGCGCTCCAGGCCGGTGTCCTCAAGGGCGAGGTCAAGGACGTGCTGCTCCTCGACGTCACCCCGCTCTCCCTCGGCATCGAAACCAAGGGCGGCGTGATGACCAAGCTCATCGAGCGCAACACCACGATCCCGACCAAGCGCAGCGAGATCTTCACCACCGCTGACGACAACCAGCCCTCCGTGCTCATCCAGGTCTACCAGGGCGAGCGCGAGATGGCGGCCTACAACAAGCGTCTCGGCACCTTCGAGCTCACGGGCCTTCCGCCGGCGCCTCGCGGCGTGCCGCAGGTCGAGGTCACCTTCGACATCGACGCCAACGGCATCGTCCATGTCTCGGCCAAGGACATGGCCACGGGCAAGGAGCAGTCGATGACCATCTCCGGCGGCAGTGCGCTGCCCAAGGAGGAGATCGACCGCATGATGCGCGAGGCCGAGGCCAACGCCGAGGCCGACAAGAAGCTCCGCGAGGAGATCGAGGTCAAGAACACCGCCGAGGCTCTCGTCTACCAGACCGAGAAGTTCCTCGCGGACAACGCCGACAAGATCCCCGCGGATGCCAAGAGCAATGTCGACGGACCACTCGACGAGCTCAAGAAGGCCATCGAGGCCAATGACATCCCCGGCATGAAGGCGGCGACGGACAAGGTTGCGCAGGCGAGCCAGACTCTCGGCGCGGCGATGTATGCCACGGCGCAGCAGGCCGGTGGCGGCGACGCTTCGGCTGATGCGGAAGCCGACATGTCCGAGGACGACGTGGTCGACGCCGAGATCGTCGACGACGAGGCCAACGAGGCGAAGTGATGTCGGAGCCCGAGTTCGACGAGGGCGTCCGCGTCACCGACCGACGTCGTATCGATCCGCAGACCTACGAGGTGCGGGAGCAGGCAGCTGCTCCCGCACCCGGGGTCAGCTCGGATGAGGCCGTCATTGAGGCGGACCTCACCGCAGTTGACGCCAAGGTCTCCGAGCTCACCGACGATCTCCGCCGGGTGCACGCCGAATACGCCAACTACCGCAAGCGCGTAGAGCGCGACCGTGAGGTGGCGCGTGAAGCCACCATCGGCGGGGTTCTCGCCGAGTTGCTCCCGGTCCTCGACGACGTCGAGCGGGCGCGGGAGCACGGCGAGCTCGAAGGTGCGTTCAAGTCGGTGGGCGAGGCGCTCGAGGCCACGTGCGCACGCCTGGGGCTCGAGTCCTATGGCGTTGCGGACGAACCCTTCGACCCTGCTATCCACGAGGCACTCACCAGCGAAAGCCGCGAGGGACTCGACGGACCGACCGTGACGTCGGTCTACCAGCGTGGCTACCGCCACGCGGGGCGTGTGCTGCGCCCGGCCCGTGTCGCCGTAGCCGACGCATAACCGAAGACATACTCGAAGGAACGCATGAACAAGGACTGGCTGGAGAAGGACTTCTACAAGGTCCTCGGCGTTGACAAGGGCGCCGCAGCCGACGAGATCAAGAAGAAGTACCGCAAACTCGCGCGTGAGTTGCACCCGGACAAGAACCCGGGCGACGCCAAGGCCGAGGAGCGCTTCAAGGAGGTCTCGGAGGCCTACGACGTCCTCTCCGACGACAAGAAGCGCGCGGAGTACGACGAGGCGCGCACGCTCTTCGCGAGCGGCGGCGGCTTTGGTGGCGGCGGATACGGCGGGCCGGGAGGCTTCGGCGGCGGCACGACGTATGACTTCGGCGATGTCTTCGGTGCCGATGAAGGCGGGCTGGGTGACATCCTCGGCAACATCTTCAGCCGCGGACGCGGCGGCGGACGCCGACCCCAGGCACCTCGGCGCGGGCAGGATGTGGAGAGCGAGATCACCCTCGGCTTCACTGACGCACTCGACGGCGCGACGATCCCCCTGCGACTCGCCAGCGACGCAGCATGCGATAGCTGCAAGGGCACGGGTGCGCGTGCCGGCACGGTGCCGCGCGTATGCCCCAGCTGTCAGGGCAGTGGGCAGACCACGCGCAATGCAGGTGGCTTCGCCTTCGCCGAGCCGTGCACGGCCTGTGCCGGACGGGGTCTCATCGTCGACGACCCGTGCCCGAGCTGCCGAGGCTCCGGACGAGGGGTGAGCACGAGGACCGTTCAGGCCCGCATCCCCGCGGGCGTCAAGGACGGTGCGCGCATCCGCCTCAAGGGCAAGGGTGCGCCGGGTGAGCGTGGTGGACCCAACGGCGACCTCTACGTCATCGTGCACGTGACACCGCACCCGGTCTTCGCGCGCAAGGGCGACAACCTCACCGTGAC
>CAZLZC010000105.1:5529-7649 GCA_964563825.1 uncultured Actinomyces sp. | reverse complement strand
CCGACACGCTGGCCGTGCTCCGCAAGGCCATCTCCAGCGAGGTGCCCGTGCGTCTCAGCTATGCCGACGACGAGGGGTGCGTCGATCCTTTGCGACTGCAGGCCGGGGTGCTCACCGCTGTGGACCGCATCACAGGGGAAGTGCGCACCTTCCACGTGTCGCAGATCCACGCGGCCGCACTCGACGGCTAGTACGTCGAGTGGCGACTCGCGAATACCTGGCCCCGCAGGGCCCTCAAGCGGGACGGATCTCAGCACCCCAGGTCGTGAACTCCGCCAGGAGCGCCGGGACGGGATCGACGCCGATCCCGGGGCCGGTGGGGACGCGCAGCCGTCCGTCATCGAGCACGAAGGGCTCGGTGATGTCGGTCGCGAAGTAGCGGCTCGATGCGCTTGTGTCTCCGGGCAGCGTGAAACCCGGGAGCGCCGCGAGGGCGACGTTGGCGGCACGCCCGATTCCGGTCTCGAGCATGCCCCCGCACCACACCGGCACACCGCGCTCCAGGCACAGGTCATGAATTGCCTTGGCCTCGAGATAACCACCCACGCGCCCGGGCTTGATGTTGATGACGCTCGTCGCACCGAAGGCGATGGCCGTGTCCGCTGTCGCCACCGAGATGATCGATTCATCCAGGCACACGGGAGTGGAAATCTGCTCGGCGAGCAGGGCATGTCCGAGCAGATCGTCTTCGGGCAGCGGCTGTTCGACGAGGAGCAGACCGAAGGAATCCATAGCCCCGAGCAGCGCTGCATCCTCACGTGTGTAGGCCTGGTTGGCGTCGGTCTGCATCGGCATGTCGGGCCAGGTCTCGCGGACTGCGCGCACCGCATCGACATCCCAGCCTGGCTCGATCTTGAGTTTGATGCGCCGATAGCCGGCATCGACGTATGTCGCCACTTCTTCGAGCAGGGCGTGGATGCTGGCGGGAATACCCACCGAGACACCGCAGTCGACCTCGGTGCGCACAGCTCCGAGGAAGTCCGCGAGCGACTGCTCGCGCTGGCGCAGCCACGCGTCGAGCACCGCCGTCTCAAGTGCTGCCTTGGCCATGGGATGACCCTGGAATCTGCGCAGCCTCCGGTGGACCTCGTGCGGGTCGAGCAAACCGTCGGCGAGCACTCCGGGAATCAAGTGCTCGACGAGTACGTCGACCGCGCCGTCCACATACTCGGCGCTGTATCCAGGCCACTCCATCGCGACGCACTCAGCCCAGCCGGATACGCCATCGCTCACGACTTCGACCAGGAGCACATCGCGAGCCTCCTGGGTGCCGAACGACGTGCGGAAGGGCCGCACGAGCGGCATGTCGATGCGATGCAGGCGGATGAGGTCGATGGAGTTCATGGGGTCTCCTCGGGGGTGAGCACATAGGCACCGGCGCTGGTGACCGCCGAAACTCGCAGTCCGGCCTCGAAGGACGAGGTGAGCGCCTCGCGCACCGCGAGCCGCCACTGAAGGCCGAGTGCCGGATCCGCTCGGCGCAGGCTCACCACGTCGGCGGGGAGAGAGACGAGCACCTTTTCGCCGGGTGCGGGTAGATCGACGAGTTGCGGCACACCATCCTCGAGCCGAATGAGGTCCCGGGCGGTCTGCAGCACGCTGTCGTGGTCAGGGATGACGAGGTCACCCCGGGCGGCAGCGTCCGCTCGCTCCGAATCGACCACCCACCAGGCGACGAGTCGATCCGTGCGATCACCGGCGTTGATGGCATCGGTCATCACGCCGTAGAAGTCGGGGTGATAGGCACGCACCTCGACCCCGAGTCGGTTGACGTTGAAGTGCGCATTGCGGCGTACCAGAGGATCGAAGGTCCATGAGACGACCGGGATGCCCTGCTCGCGCGCCCACGCACGCTGGTGCTGCTTGATGGCCGCACCGATCCCGCGGTCGCGAAGGCCGTCGACGACGGCAGCCATGTGGCTGTGCAGGTAGACACCACCGGGCAGGGAGGCATCGCGGGAGGGGAAACCCAGAGCCGCTCCGACCACCCTGTCGTCATCTTCGAGCACCACGCTGCAGTAGCCGCCCGCGTGCACCAGGGCGCGCAGCAGATTGGAGGTCACCTGGGTGCCCTCGCCCGGCCAGACTTCGTCGAAGACCGCCCGTGCGGCAGCCATGGC
>CAZLZC010000105.1:2887-5429 GCA_964563825.1 uncultured Actinomyces sp. | reverse complement strand
CCGGACCAGCCCCGCGTGCTCCTGCTCGGACACCTCGACACGGTGTGGCCGATCGGCACCCTGACGCGGATCCCGTGGGCCGTCGACGGCGACCGCATGCGGGGGCCGGGGGTCTTCGACATGAAGGTTGGAGTCGTCCAGGCCATCGGTGCCATCGCTCTGCTCGGTATCGGACCCGATGATGGCGTGGGCATGCTCTTCACCACGGATGAAGAGATCGGCTCCGAGACCTCGCGGGGCGTGATCGAGGACGCCGCCCGTCACGCTGACGCGGTGCTCGTGCTCGAGCCCTCCGTCGAGGGGGAGCTCAAGACCGCGCGCAAGGGCACCTCGTGGTACCTCGTGCAGATCAATGGCCGCGCCGCGCACGCGGGCCTTGACCCCGAGCGCGGCATCAACGCTCTCGTCGAGGCCGCCGACCTAGTCCGCGACGCCGTCACCTGGGCCCAGCCCGATCTCGGCACGACCGTGACGCCGACCACCGGGCGCGCAGGGGTCACCGAAAACACCGTCCCGGACTCGGCAGTGATCGGCATCGACGTACGCGCCTGGAGCGCCGAGGAGCAGCAGCGCGTCGATGATCTGGCTCGCGGCTGGCGACCCACTCACCCCGAGGCGGGGGTCGCCATCATCGGCGGCGGCATCAATCGCCCGGCCATGGAGCAGTCCGCCGGTGGCGGCCTCGCGCAGCTCGCCGAGGAGTGCGCTCTGCGTCTGGGGATCGAGCCCATCGGATCGCGTGCCGTCGGTGGAGCGAGCGATGGAAACTTCACGGCGGCGCTCGGCGTTCCCACTCTCGACGGCCTTGGTGCCGTCGGCGACGGGGCGCATGCCGACCACGAATGGGCCAGCGCCAGCGCTGTGCCCGAGCGAACCGCTCTTGTGGCGGCACTCACCGCCGCGATCCTCGCCGGGGAGTCTGCGTGACCGACGGTCCCCTCATCGTCCAAAGCGACAAGACGCTGCTGCTCGAGGTCGATCATCCAGCTTCCGGCGAAGCGCGCCGCGCCATCGCTCCCTTCGCCGAGCTCGAGCGCGCCCCGGAGCACATCCACACCTACCGGGTGACCCCTCTCGCCCTGTGGAATGCCCGCGCAGCGGGACATGATGCCGAGCAGGTCGTCGACATCCTGCTCACCTACTCCCGTTACGCCGTCCCGCACGCGCTTCTCGTCGATATCGCCGAGACGATGGACCGCTACGGCCGTCTCACGATCGCCAAGCATCCCGCCCACGGACTCGTGCTCAGCACGACGGACCGACCTGTGCTCGAAGAGGTCCTGCGCAGCAAGAAGGTCGCACCTCTGGTCGGTGCCCGGATCGACGACGACACCGTCCTGGTCCACCCGAGCGAGCGCGGCCACCTCAAGCAGGTCCTGCTCACCCTGGGCTGGCCGGCAGAGGACCACGCCGGATACGTCGACGGCGAAGCCCACCCGATCGAGCTCGCCGAGGACGGCTGGTCGTTGCGTCCCTACCAGCGCGATGCGGTCGAGGGATTCTGGGCGGGAGGCTCGGGCGTCGTCGTACTCCCCTGCGGTGCAGGCAAGACGATCGTCGGCGCGGCAGCGATGGCACGCGCCCAGGCAACCACCCTCATCCTCGTCACCAATACTGTGTCCGCGCGCCAGTGGAAGGCCGAGCTCCTCGCGCGCACCAACCTCACCGAGGATGAGATCGGCGAGTACTCGGGTGCACGCAAGGAGATCCGGCCGGTCACGATCGCGACGTATCAGGTGATGACGACCAAGCGGAAGGGCGTCTTCCCTCACCTCGAGGTCTTCGACACACGCGACTGGGGCCTCATCATCTACGACGAGGTGCACCTGCTGCCGGCGCCGATCTTCCGCTTCACGGCCGACATCCAGTCCAGGCGCCGCCTCGGACTCACCGCCACACTCATCCGCGAGGACGGTCGCGAGGGCGATGTCTTCACACTTATCGGCCCCAAGCGCTACGACGCCCCGTGGAAGGAGGTGGAGGCACAGGGCTGGATCGCACCGGCGGAGTGCATCGAGGTCCGCGTCACCCTCCCCGACTCCGAGCGCCTCGTCTACGCCACGTCCGAGCCGGATGATCGCTATCGACTCGCGGCCACGACCGCGGAGAAGACCCGGCTGGTCGAGCAACTCATCGAGCGGCATGCCGACGAGCAGGTCCTCGTCATCGGCCAGTACCTCGACCAACTCGCGGAGATCGCCGAGCACGTGGGGGCACCGACCATCACGGGCGAGACCGGTGTCAAGGAGCGCGAGCGGCTCTTCGAGGCCTTCCGCCAGGGCGAGGAGCGCGTGCTCGTCGTGAGCAAGGTGGCGAACTTCTCCGTCGACCTGCCCGAGGCCTCCGTGGCCATCCAGGTGAGCGGTTCCTTCGGGTCGCGCCAGGAAGAGGCGCAGCGGCTCGGCCGCCTCCTGCGCCCCAAGGCCGACGGGCGACGCGCTCGCTTCTACACCGTCGTCTCGCGCGACACGGTGGATGCCGACTTCGCCCAGAACCGGCAGCGCTTCCTCGCCGAGCAGGGCTACGCCTATCGCATCGTCGA
>CAZLZC010000105.1:0-2787 GCA_964563825.1 uncultured Actinomyces sp. | reverse complement strand
GCGCGCAGCCCCACGGATCCGGCGAGGTTAAAGGTGACGCTGGAGATCCCGCTCAGGCCGGGGATGGGAATCGAGATGTCATTCATGGTGACCGATCCCCCGAGGAGGAGCGTGCTCGGATCATCGCCAGGCTGGGGAGTGGCCTCGACCGACATGGGCACATCCACCTGGCCGGCCTTCGCATTGCCCGACACGGTCCAGGGGTGATCCGCTGCCGATCCCTCTGCCTCGAAGATGAGCAGGTCGCCATCGAACCGCTTGATGAGCGCGCGCGCAGCACCCTGCATGAGGAAGTTGGACGCCTTGAGCTTCTCCAGGGACATCTCGATGCGCAGCCGCACGGTCGACTTCGCCACGTGCAGCCCCCCGCCCGTCACCGGGGCACTCACCTCGAGCGAGGTGGGGAAGTCATGGGTCTGCAGCGTGATCGGGCTGCCGGGCTCGATGGTCCAACTGCCGGTGGAGTCACTCATGGGGCAAGCCTGCCACGAGTGATGCGGCGGTCCGTCACTACCCGCGGACTCGGGCTCCCGCGGAATCGTAGAAGGGGGATCGACTACCGCGTGCCGCGTGGTCGACGCCGCGCACGCGCACGCTCAGCCGCGTGTCGTGGGGGTCGACGTCGACACCCACCACCGCCAGCCCGATGGAACTCCCGACCGTGTATCCGAAGGCCCCGCTCGTGAGGCGCCCCACGGGCTCGCCGTCCACGCACACCGTCTCCTCGCCCCACAGGCGCACTTCCGGATCCTCCAAGGCCACATGAATCACGCGCGTGGACGGACCCTGGGCACGCTGCTCGAGTGCCCGCTGACCCGCGAATGGGACTTCCTTGTTCCAGGCGACCGCGAAGCCCAGGCCGGCTGAGACGGGATCGTCGTACGGCCCGATGTCATGACCAAGGTGCCGGTAGCCCTTCTCCAGCCGCAGTGAATCCAGCGCGAGGTAGCCCACCATGCGGAGACCCAGATCAGCCCCGGCCTCCGACAGGGCGTCAAGCACATTGATCGACAGATCCGCATCGCAGTAGACCTCGAAGCCAAGCTCACCGGTGAAGCTGACCCGCAACGCATACGCGAATCCGTCGGCGATCTCGACGCGGCGCCCGGCGAAGTAGGGATGCGCCTCGGCGGACCAGTCGTCAGGGGACACGCGCGACAGCAACTCGCGGCTACGAGGACCGAAGACACCGAGGACGGCGGTGCCCGACGTGAGATCGGTCACCGTGGCCGCCTGGCCCTGAGACCGTCGCCTCAGGAGCCACAGCATGCGGTGACGGCTCGATGACGGCGTCACCACGAGGAAGCGGTCCGCGGCCACGCGTGTGACCGTGCCGTCCGCCTCGATTCCGCCGTGGTCGTTGAGGAAGAGGGTGTAGGTCGCTCGATCGACCGGCAGATCTACGTCTGCGCTGGCGGCGAACTGAAGGGCATCGAGCGCTCCCGCACCTGCGACCTCGAACTTCGCAAACCCACTGAGGTCGATCACCCCCACCGCCTCGCGCACCGTCGCGTGCTCTCGGCCGACGACGTCATGCCATCCGGGGCGACGGAAGTCGTAGGCATCGACGAGTGCGGGAGGGCCAAACCACAGGGGACGCTCGAGTCCGTTCAGCTCCCCCATTGCCGCGCCGGCTTCGACGTGGCGCTGATAGAGCGGAGTGCGCCGAACACCTCGCGGGGTCTCAGACTGGTAGCCGGGCCAGTGCATGGCGTAGAGGCGGCCGAGGCTCTCGCGCGTGCGCTCGTGGAGGTAGCGACGATTGGCCTGGTGGGGGGAGAACCGCTGCACATCGACGGCACTGGAGTCGAAGCATGGTGACCCGGACACGATCCAGCGCGCGAGTTCGCGACCTACGCCCGGCGCATAGATGATGCCCTGCGAATTCATGCCCGCGGCGACGAAGAGCCCCGCCACCTCGGCCGTCTCCCCCATGATCAAGGTCGTGTCGGGGGTGAAGCTCTCGGGGGCGTTGATAAACCTGTCGAAGCCAGCCGTGACCAGCGCGGGCACGGCCCTCTCGGCGGCAACCCGGATGTCCTCGATGTGCGGCCAGTCCGGTGTGAAGGTCGCGTGCCCTCCCACGGGGATATCTGCGACAGGGCGAGGGATTCCTCGTGGCTCGAACGCACCGAGGAGTAGGGCATCACCCTCCGGTCGGATGTAGTAGCTGTTGTCGACATCGCGCAGCACAGGCAGGCCGCCGACCTCGGCACCGATGGGGCCGGATTTCACGTGCACATGCTCGGCGGCATACAGCGGCACCGAGACACCGACTAGCGCGGCAAGATCGCGGGTCCAGAGGCCGCCGGCGAGGACGACCGTCGGAGCAGCGACAGAACCCCGGCTGGTGTGCACACCGACGACGCGACCCTCCTCGATGTCGATGCCCGTGACGGCACAGTGCTCGCGCACCGACACACCCAGGGCATGGGCCGCCTTGGCCAGCCCGAGTGCGGCGTAGCCGGGATTGACGTAGCCGTCGCCGGGGAAGTGCAGGCCCGCGACGATGCCGGCCGGATCCAGCAGAGGCCACAGTCGTCGGATCTGCGCGAGATCGACCATGTGCGCCTCTATGCCGCAGTGGTCCGCCACATCTCGGGCGTAAGCTAGCTCGTCCGCGCGTTCGGGTCGGCGTGCCAGGCTGAGGGATCCCGGGGCGGTGAATCCGACATCGACACCGCTGAGGGCACCGAGCGTCGCGTAGAACTCACGGCCGTAGGCGGCAAGCTCCGTCAGAGTGTGCGTTCCTCGCGCGCCGGCGACCAGGCCGGCGGCATGCCAGGT
>CAZLZC010000104.1:2569-7694 GCA_964563825.1 uncultured Actinomyces sp. | reverse complement strand
GACGACGGGGGCGAGACCGGCGGCGCGACGTGGCGCATCTGCATCACCGCACACGACGAGCCAATTGGCGAGGAGCTGGTGGCCGCCCTCGGTGAGCACGGACTCCGGGTGGAACTGCACGCCTTCCACCGCAAGTTCACGGTGGCGCAGGGCCATGATGACGCCGCTATCGGTAGTGCCCGTCACCTCGAGGACGTCGGGCACAGTGTCCGGGCGTACGGCGAGAGAGTGATATCTCGTCGCCGTGAAGGGCTGGGGAAGCCCGGCCAGGACACCCTCTCCCCGATGCTCGACGAGGGAGGTCTTGCCGTGCAGCAGCTCGGGTGCGCGATCGACCACTCCGCCGTAGACCGCTGCAATTGCCTGGTGGCCTAGGCACACGCCCAGGATCGGGACCTCGCCAGCGCATGCGCGCACGACATCCATGCAAACGCCCGCGTCTTCGGGTGTGCCCGGGCCGGGTGAGAGCAGGATTCCGTCGTAGACGCGAGCGTCCTCGACAGTCACCTCATCGTTGCGGCGTACGTCGACCTCGACGCCTAGCTGGCCGAGGTACTGGACCAGGTTGAAGACGAACGAGTCGTAGTTGTCGATGACGAGAATGCGCGTCATGGGATCGCCGTGCGCGAAGACGCGGCTAGCGCCACTTGGTGGAGACGATGAAGCCCGCGGTGATGAAGGCGAAGCCGATGAGCACGTTGACCAGTGCGTTGTAGGCACCGCCGATGGAGTTCATGATGGGGATATCGGCACCGGCGATGTAGAAGACGACGATCCACAGCAGACCGACGACGAAGAGCGTGACCATCGTGGGTGCGACCCACGGAGCGGATCCGATCTTGACCGGATTGCGATCGTTCTTGTCGGGCGGCGGGGTGTAGTCGTCGCGCTTACGGCCCTTGGACTCCGGCACGCTGGGTCTCCCTCCACGCACGAGCCCCTCGGCCCGCGATCGCATCGAGCGAACCACCTGGTCCGCATCGCACTTCCCACAGGGTACCGAGGGAGGGACAGTGAGCTCCGGGCGGTCGATGCTCGCCAATTACACAGTTGTAGTTCTCCCCAATTGGGGAAACCCTGTGGATAAGTCCTTCAGGCCACGCCTAGCGGGGCCAGCATTGTCCACAGTTGCCCCGTACGCCACATCGTCACCACGACCAGTACGCCCAGGATCGCGAGCACACCGAGGGCCTGCCACAGCCCGCGCACGGAGCGGAAGGGCGCCGGCGTCCACACGAAGACTGCGGCGACCAAAGCGCCCACGACCAGGCCGCCGAAATGCGCACGCCAGTCGACCTGGGGACTGATGAAGCCGATGACGACATTGATGCCCAGCAGGATGAGCACCTGCGTGATGTCCCAGCGCAGACGTCGGCCGGCGACCACGTAAGCGCCCATGAGTCCGAAAATCGCCCCGGAAGCGCCCACCGACACCGTGCGGGGGTCGGAGAAGACGTAGGAGGCGACGCTGCCACCCAGTGCGGCGACGACGTAGAGCACCGTGAAGCGCACGTGCCCCAGTACACGCTCCAGCGTCGGTCCGAAGAGGAAGAGGACGTACATGTTGAAGGCGATGTGCAGCCACGAGCCGTGGAGGAACGCCGCGGTGAGAAGCCGCCACCACTCGCCATAGAGCGTGATGCCGAAGGGCCACATGCCGAAGTCCTCGGCCACCGCGTCGACCCCCGCCGCGAACTGCCACAGGAAGACCGCCACGGTGATGCCAATGAGGGTCCACGTCACGTAGGGCTTGGTGATGACCCCGCCGCCCGCGACGGTGACGGGCTGACGCACCGTGCGTGCGGCCTCTCCCACGCAGTCGGGGCACTGGAATCCCACCGAAGCCGAGCGCATGCACTCAGGGCAGATCGGGTTGTCGCAGCGGGTGCAACGGATATATGTGCTCCGCTCCGGATGCCGATAGCAGCCCGGTGCGGGGGGCGGCGCGCTCGGAGGCACGCCGGGAGGCTGGGTCACCCGCGCGTGACGGTGACGCCCGTGATCTCGACCGGCGTCACCGGTCGGTCCTGCGCTCCCGTGGACACTGCGGCGATTGCGTCCACAACGTCACGCGACGGCTGGTCCGCAACCTCACCGAAGATCGTGTGCTTGAAGTTGAGCCACGAGGTGGGTGCCACCGTGATGAAGAACTGCGAGCCGTTGGTGTTGGGGCCGGCGTTCGCCATCGCGAGAAGGTAGGGACGGTCGAACTGCAGCTCGGGGTTGAACTCATCCGCAAAGCGATATCCGGGGCCGCCGGTGCCGGTGCCGAGCGGATCGCCGCCTTGGATCATGAAGCCGGGGATCACGCGGTGGAAGATCGTGCCGTCGTAGAGCGGCTTGGTCGTCTTCGTGCGCGCCTGCGGGTCAGTCCACTCCTGGGTGCCCTCGGCAAGCCCGACGAAGTTCTTGACCGTCTTGGGTGCCTGGTCGGGGAAGAGGATGACGTTGATGTCGCCCATGGAGGTGTGCAGGGTGGCTGTGAGATTCGATTCCGGCATGGGTGTGATCCTGCCACGCCGACGGCGCTATCCCGACTCCCGGGGGTGGAGGCCCTGCAACCTCAGGCCGTCGCTGCGCGCGCCTGGTCGATAGCGCTGAGGAAGGCCTCCACCGGCTGGGCACCGGAGACGCCGTACGCACGATCGATGACGAAGAAGGGCACCCCATTGGCGCCGAAGGTGCGGGCCAACACCTGGTCCTGCACGACCTGGTCGAGGTACGCCGTGCCCGAGAGCATCTCGCGCGCGGCATCTGCATCGAGACCGACCTCCGTCGCGCATGCGATGAGTTCGTCGGTGGTGAAGACGCCACGGCCCTGCTCGAAGTACGCCGAGTACATCGCTTCGAGGAGTCGCTGGGCAGTCGTCGGATCCTCACCTTGCGCCCACAGGACAAGGCGGTGGGCGTCGCGAGTGTTGCCGGTCATGCACAGGTCGAGGTGGTAGTCGAGGCCTTCGGCCGCGGCCACCTCGGAGACATTGGACATCATGGCGAGGGCCTCATCACGCGAGACTCCGTATTTCGCTGCCAGGTGATCGATTGTCGGCTCCGTCATGGTGCTTGCGGCGGGGTCGAGCTGGAAGGCCCGGTGGACGATCTCGACATCGTCGGTGAGCCCGCGCTGATCCAATGCGCTCTGCAGGCGACGCTTGCCGATGTAGCACCAGGGGCACACGATGTCGGCCCACACTTCGATCTGCACTACTGCAGTCAAGCATGCGTGTGATCGACCAGGAGTGGAGGCTAGGGGACTCGAACCCCTGACTTCTGCCTTGCAAAGGCAGCGCTCTACCAGCTGAGCTAAGCCCCCTGAGTACCCCCCGATGTTACGGGATCGCGATCGCTTCCCAGGACCGGCTCCAGGTCTCCCGGAAGATTGCGGGCCACCGCCCCGTGCAGGGCATGTCGACGGATGGCGTGGTGCTTGTCGCTCAGCACTTCATCGAAGCGCTTCCGCATGCGCGGTGTCGACAAGGAGGCGAGGAGCACGCCGATGCATAGCCCTTCCACGACGACGGCGACCCACACATTCGTCGCGTCAGCGATGCCGGACACAATCAGCGCCCCCACGGGTGTGATGACCGTGATCCCCGCCGAGTACACGGCCAAGACGCTCGCCTCATACTCATCTGGAGCACCGCTTTGCACAGCGGCCGATACCAGCACGGTGGTCATGTTGAGCGCCATGCCAAGCGGGATCAAGACGACCATAAGCAGGATCAAGCGACTGCTGCCATCGTCGGTCAACGGAGAAACACCCACGATGAGTGTCGCGATCGTGAGAATAAGAAGCGCGCCCATAGCGATCTGCCAGGCCGAACGCCGCTTCTCGCGCAGAGCCAGAAGCGGCGCCACGAGCGCCATGCCCGCATAGATGGACGACAGCAGCAGCGAGTAGATCACCGCATTGGTCCCGATGGTCGAGGAGATTTTCGGCAGCAGATTCAACAGCGGCCAAGCGACCAATTGCACCACCAGGGCCACGATGACGAAGCCGCTCAGCAAGTTGTCATCGCGGATCACCCTTGCCGCTTCGCGCATAGACGTCCGCGCCGCGCCCGACTTCACCGCGCGCACCGGCGGGAAGAGCGCGAAGGGCACTGCATAGACGGCGTACGAGATCGCATTCACTTAGAAGAGGCTCGCGACGCCCCAGGCGTCGAGCATGAGGCCACCGGCGAGCACACCGAGGATGCCAGCAATGGCGCTGGCCGACATGAGCACCGAATCCAGGTCCGCAATTCGCCCGGCAGGCGCGATCACGCGCAGGAAGTTGTTCCACGGCGGGAAGGTGAAGGCGCCGATGATCCCGTTGACGAGCGAGGTGATGAGCAGCAGCCAGAAGCTGATGTAACCCATCCCAAAGATGACCCCGACGATCAGGAAGAGGGCCATCTTGGCGAAGGCGAGCACCGCGCAGAGGGCTCGCAGGTCGAAGCGCCTCGTCAGGTGCGCCGCTGGTTGCATGAGCACGAGCGCGGGCAGCGCGGACGCGGCCATGACCGCCACGGTCGCGATCAGGCTTCCCGTAATGACATAGGAAACGTAGGAGAACGCCAGCATAGACACGGCAGAGCCGAAGCTGCTGAAGGTGTAGGCAGCGACGAGTGCCAGGACGCGCGGATGCCCGCGGACGACCCCTGAGGGGCCGCCGCCACCGCCGGTCGCCGCGTCAGCGCTCACGCGCTGACACTAGAGGGCCTAGGTGAGGTCGGGGACCGAAGTTGCCTCGGTCCACAGGTCGTCCTCGGCCTTGCTCGCCTGGATCTGGCGGTAGACGAGATAGCCGATGCCGGCCAGGGCGATGAGGAGCAGCAGTTTCTTCATGTGGGCCTAGGTGGACTTGAACCACCGACCTCTTCCTTATCAGGGAAGCGCTCTAACCGAGCTGAGCTATAGGCCCCACGCTGCCTCCGCACCAAGCCTGGGCAGCCAGGAAAGGTTACACAGGGACGCCCGATCACGCCCCGACCGGGGCGGCCCTCGCACCCAACCGCCGCCCCACAAGCACCGCCGCCAGGTAGATGACCGCCGCCACCACAAGCAGGAAGCGGTAGCCGGTGAGCAGGGAGAGGTACTCCAAGGTGCCACCGATCATGGCGCCGAAGAGGTTGGCCGCGAA
>CAZLZC010000104.1:1276-2469 GCA_964563825.1 uncultured Actinomyces sp. | reverse complement strand
AAGAGCAATGCGAAGGTCGTGATCGAGCGCGTCTCCAAGAGGAGGAAGGCCATGCCCATGAGGAAGAGGTCGGCGTAGCCGCGCATCTGCCGCAGCGGGCCGCCGACGACTCGGATGGCAATGAGCGATACGGCGAGGATCAGCCCGATGAGGAGCAGGTAGATCTGTGGGATCGACGCGTCCTTCAGATAGAGGAAGGGTCGATCATCCGCTGATGGCGCCGGGATCTCCTGACCCGAAGCTGCGATTGCCGCTCGCTCCCACGTGTCGTCGCAGACCGCATTCTCCGGCGACTTGCCGATCGCCATGACGGCGAGGGACTGCACCGCGGTGAAGCGATCGATGCAGGGCGCGTGGCCGAATACCTCCTCGACCGTGCCCGCGAGACGGTTGATGAGCCAGTCCTCGCGGTAGTAGTTGTACATCGCAAAGACGCCGTCGGGGCTGAGGTGGTCGTAGGCCTCCTGGATCGATTCCCGCGTGAAGAGGTAGGACTCCAGCCTCAACTGACTCGCGCCCGAGACGAGCGTGAGCGAGTCAGGCAACGCGAAGAGGATCAGGTCGTATTCATTGTCCGTCCGTGACAAAAAGGCACGACCATCGTCGATATACGTCGTCACACGCGGGTCGGCGTACGGCTGATTCGGGTTCTTCTCGATGCCGATCTGCTGGATGCGCGGATCGATCTCGACGGCATCGACGCGCTGTGCGCCGCGAGAGAGCGCAAGCGCGACATCGGTGCCGGTGCCCGCCCCGATGACCAGGACATTGCGGAGTGGGTTGTCGACGGCGCGTTCGTAGGGTCGGCCATACAGGGGCTCGATCTCCAGACGTTTCTCGGCATCGAGCACGTTCTGGTGAGGGATGCCGTTGACCTGGACTGCGGTGTAGGGCGGTGCGGTGTTGGTGTAGTCCTGCGTCGTCACCTTGTAGTACGGCGACCATGAGACGCCCGGAGTGAGCGACTCGATAGCGAGCAGCACGATGATGCCGATGGCAGCGAGCCACGAGACGATCGGCAGCGTCTTGCCATAGAGCAGCACCAGCGCCACGAGCATGACCGTGGGCCAGATCCACGACGGGGAGCGCAGGAAAGCCACCAGGGTGAACAGGAGCGTCCCGCTCAGCGAGCCGACGATGTCCCACCGATAGGCATCGAGCGCCGTGAACTCGAGGAAGGCGCGGCCGGTGAT
>CAZLZC010000104.1:0-1176 GCA_964563825.1 uncultured Actinomyces sp. | reverse complement strand
AGGTTGGAGAAGTAGGACAGGTGGACGAGGTTGGCCCCGGACCAGCGGATCAGTGCGAGCTGAACGAAGAGCATGAGCGCGCTGGCGACCACGAGCCGCATGCGCGCGGAGAGCAGGCCGACCTGCTGCGGGGGTGTCTCAATCGTCACCCGAGAAACAGTAGCGCCGAGGCGTGGCGCCGCGGGCTACCTAGCCGACGCGCGAGCCGCAGGGCTCACCGAGCACGGCGACCTCGGACCGCAGGATGGCACGCACCTGAGCCTCGGAGCGCAGCTCGGGATCGGTCATGCACTGGACGCTGAGTCCGTCGATCAGCGCGTGGAGTCGCCGGGTCTCCGTGTCGATGTCTCGTGAGGAGTGCAGCAGGCCCTGCTGCGACATACCCACCAGAAGTTCGCGCACACCGTCGGCAACGGACGTATTGAGTCGATGGAGCACCTCGGCAAACTCCGGGTCCGCCGATGCCTGCGCGACGAGCAGGAGCCAGACGCCCGACATGTGCCGACGCCGCTCGCTGACCGGGACCAGTGTGTAGAGCGCTTCGGTGACCTTCTCCGGGTCGAGCTCAAGCAGATCCAGGGCGAGGATGTAGTCGGTGTTGGCCTCAATGAGCTGATCCACGGCGAGACCCATGAGTTGCGGCATCGTGCCGACGTAGTGCCCGATGCTCGACTTGGGCATGCCCGCCTCCGCGGCGACGTGGCGCACGGAGACCTCATGCGCCCCATCACGTGCGACGACACGCCAAAGTGCCTCGACAATGACTCGGCGGCGCTCATCGTGATCCACGATCTTCGGCATGGCGACAGGTTACAGCGTCCGATTTAGACGGCATCCGTAAAGGTGGCCTCGACGCCACCGGTGATGCCCACGGTGAGGTTGTAGAGGACGGCGAACAATCCAGCCAGGATCGATACGAGGGCCACCTCGAGGGCTGCAATGACGACCGTAATGCCCATGACGCGATCGAACGCCAGGACGGCCTCGAGATCAAAGGTCGTGGTGCCCGAGCCGATCACCTCATCGACGTTGCGGGCCAGGGTGGCGATCACTCCGCTGTAGTCGAGCAGCCACCACAGTGCCGCAACCGCGCAGACGATGACGATGCCCAGTGCGACAGCGAGCATGAAGGCAACCTTGGTCACCGACCACGCATCGACCCGGTAGACGTACAAA
>CAZLZC010000103.1:3880-7915 GCA_964563825.1 uncultured Actinomyces sp. | reverse complement strand
GGCTCGCCAATCTCGTGAGCGACGACAGCGGCCTGCTCGCCGCCCTGCTCATGGGCATCGCCGCGCCGCGCATTGCCAAGAGGGTGAGCGCGACGACGACCCAGGAGAGCCCGTTCTTCGACACCATCGTCTCTATCGGCATCGGCGTGCTCTTCGTATCGATCTCGGCGCTCGTGCCGCTCGACACCGTCGAGCAGATCCTCGTGCCGACCCTCGTCGTTGCGATCCTGCTCATCCTCGTGCAGCGCCCGCTCGTGAGCATGCTGTGCTCCGTCGGCTCGGGCCTCACGCGCAAGGAGCGGATCTTCATCGCCGCCATGGATCCGCGGGGCATCGTGGCCGCGGCCACGGCGTCAAGCGTCGGGGCTGTGCTCGTGGCATCCAATGTGCCCGGCGCGCAGGACCTGCTGCCGGCGGCCTTCATCATCATCGCCGTGACCGTGACGTTCTACGGGCTCACCGCTATCCCGGCGGCAAAGGCGCTCGGACTTCGCGAGCCCTCGGACGGGTGAGTAGCGCCCATCATGCGCATTGTGTGCCAGCAGCTCGCTCCGACCGTGGGAGAGATGGCCGCCAACCACGAGGCGACGCTCGTCGCAGTGCGTGACGCGGTCGGGCAGGGAGCGGATCTCATCGTCCTTCCCGAGCTCTGCACGAGCGGCTACGTCTTCGCGGAAGCTGCCGAGGTCGAGGCGGCGGCCCTGACCCTCGACTCGTCACTGATCCGCGAGTGGATCACCGTGCTGGGGGGCACCGATGCGGTCCTGGTGGCCGGAATCCCCCTGAGAGAGCAGGAGGGGATCGCCAATGCGGCGATCATGCTCGACGCCGACGGCGTGCTCGCCGTCTACCGCAAGGTGCACCTGTGGGACGAGGAGAGACGCTGGTTCCGTGCGGGGAGCGAGCCGCCGCCGGTGGTCGACACGCGTCAGGGGCGCTTCGCCATGATGGTGTGCTTCGACCTGGAGTTCCCCGAGATGGTGCGCGGAGTCTTCCTCCGGGGCGCCGAGGTCATCGCGGCGCCCACCAACTGGCCCGCGGTCGACGTGCCTGCGGGGGAGCGTCAGCCCGAGGTCCACGACGCCATGTCGTCCGCGAGGCTCAGCCGGATCTTCGTCGCCTGCTGCGATCGCGGGGGCACCGAGCGCGGCAGCACCTTCGCGGGCGCGAGCGCGATCATCGGGCCCGATGGCTGGCTCCGCGCGGAGAGCGAGAGCGCGGGCGTCACGACCGTGCAGGCCGATGTGGATCTGAGCGAGGCTCGCGACAAGTCCACGGGTCGGATCAACGACGTACGCGCCGATCGCCGGCCCGATGTCTACGCCGCGACGCCTGTCGTGCCCTAGCAGCGGGCGTCGGTCCCGGTAGCCTCTGTCGCATGGACCACGCCGATGGAGTCATCATGATCACCCCGGCCGATGCGCCTGCCGCACGAGGGCTCGAGAGCTACGCCGGGATTGCGCGAGGAGCCTGGGGTCGGTCGCCCGAAGAGGTCGAGCAGCACATCGCGGATGATCCCGATTCATGGCAGCGCTGAGTCCTATCGACGCGCGCCGCTAATCGGTGTGGACGCGCGGGGCACAACGCATCAACGTGCACATGCGCGCGTGGTCCCCGGATGTGCTCGCATCGGTCGATCTCGTCTCATGCGATGACCGCCGGCCGGTGATCGATCCGCGGAACGGACTCGTGGACCTCTATCCCGGCCTGATGCCCGACATAGAATTCGGCCGTGTCCTCGTGGACGCCGAGGTTGGCCGCGACAGCGCCGAGCAGACGCTCATGTCCTTCAACTACGGCCTGGCGATCTTCGACATCCTCGTCGCTGACTACGTTCGTACGCGGGTCTAGGCACTCAGGCGACGACGAAGCAAGCACCAGCGACGACGATGATCAGCGCGAGCAGTTCGATCCTCGTGAGGGTCTCCTTGCAGAAGGCGACAGCCAGGAGCGCGGTCACCATGGGGCTGAGAGCGGCGAGGATCGAGACGATGCCCAGGTTGCCTTCGTTGGCAGCCGTGTAGAACGCGATATTGGCCAGGGAGAGCGCGACGCCGGAGCCGATGAGCACGGTGAGTGCGCGGGTGGTCACGCCCGCCAGGTTGCGTCGCACAGCCCATAGGACGATGCCTAGGGAGACGATGATCTGAGGCACCTGCGATGTCGCCAGCGTGCCGGTGACGCTCACCTTCGTGCCGAGATCCAGGACGACGATCGCGAGGCCCCAGAAGAGCGCGGAGGCGAGCGCGAGGACGACGACGAGGGTGAAGTCCCGGCTGCTGGCGGGACTCCCGCCATGGCGTGACCTCATGTGGGGCACATAGAAGGTGGCGAGGCCGGCCATGATGAGCACGATGCCCGCGACGTCCGTGGACGTGAACCCCTGGCCGCTGACGATCGAGTAGGTGAGGGGCACGAGCACGTTGGTGGCGGCGATGCCCGAGGCGACACCGAGCTTGCCGTGCTCGAACGCCTTGAGGAGCAGGTAGGTGCCGGCCAGGTTGAGTGCCCCGCCGAGCAGGCCCTCGCCGACCTCGTCGGGGTTGAAGGCGAGGTCACCCGAGAGGGTGCCGAGGACGACGTACATCACGGCTGCGGCGCTTGCGCTGATGAGGATGACGGACCACACCGTCACTTTGTCCCTGTACATGCCGAGGCCGAACTTCCAGACGCCGAGGAGTACGGCGCTGGCCAGGGCGAGTGAGAGGTAGCCCAGCGGAATCACCCCCTCCTAGGCGACCACGATGCAGGATCCCGCGACAACGATCGCGAAGGCGACCCACTCCGGGCCCCGCAACTTCTGCTTGAAGAAGAAGATCGCAAGGACCGCGAGGATCAGGGGATCCAGCGAGGAGATGACCGCGGTGATGCCGAGATTGCCCTCGTTGGCTGCCGTATAGAAGGCGATGTTGGCTGCTGCAAGGCAGATGCCGGTGGCGATGAGCACGGCGTAGGCGCGCGGGGTCATCTTCTTGATCTGGCCACGTGCCGTGACCATCACCAGAATCCCGGTGACCACGATCTGCGGCACCATCGAGGCGAGCATGGTCCCGGTCAGACTCACGCGGGTGCCAGTGTCGATGACAACGGTCGAGACACCCCAGCACAGGGCAGCGCCGAGGGCGAAGAGGATCGCGGTGGTCGTGCCTTTCGACGTCTCTCCATCCTCACGTTCCCTGATAGAGACCAGGTAGAAGGTCACTAGACCGGCGAGCATGAGAAGGACGCCGACAATGACGAGTCCGGTGAAGGGCTGACCGCTGTAGACGGAGTAGCCCAGGGGCACGATGACGTAGGTGGCGACGACGCCCGAGGCGATCGCCACCTTGCCGCGCTGGTAGGCCATGAGCAGCAGGTAGGTGGCACACACATTGAGCAGGCCGCCGAGCAGCCCGGGCATGACATCACCGGGGTCGAAGGTGAGTTCGCCGGTGAGGGTGCCAACGATGGCGTAGGTCGCGGTCCCGCCCGCGGCACTGATGAGGATGATCAGCCAGTTAGACAGTCGACCCCGATAGACCCCGAGACCCAGCGCCCAGAAGGCATAGAGGAAGGCGCTGGCGAACGCGAGGGAGAAGTAGCCCATGACGGGGCTGATCCTGGCAGCCGGTTAGCGCTGGCGGGTGGAATCGGGAGGAGTGCGCGTCGGTTTCAGCTGATCCAGCGCCAGCCGTGGCGATCGTGCCCCGTCATGAGTACGCCGATGAGCTCGAATCCATCCGGTGCCCAGCGGAAGACGGCGTTCTGCTCCCACTGCCGAGCCAGGTCGCACACGGTGTCCTCGTCACTGCCGACGATGGTGTAGCCGGCCTCGTTCCAGGTGGGGTCCGCGGGGTCGTAGCCGAGATTCGGGTAGGCGACCAGGCCGAGGTCAGCGATCTGACGGCCCATCTGCTCGTGGCGCTCGGTGTTCACCTCGGGCGCCAGGACGACGCTTTGCGGATTGCAGGCGGTGAGGATCCACGCGACGGGCACCCCGAAGGGCCACTCCTGCGCCGTCTGCTCAGGCACCTGCTCGAGGAGCCGCCGCGAGTC
>CAZLZC010000103.1:0-3780 GCA_964563825.1 uncultured Actinomyces sp. | reverse complement strand
CTGCAGGATCGTGCGCTCCACCACCTGGCCCCGAGCGGCCTGCCCACACCGCGGCCGCTCCACGAGGAGATCGTCGCGCTCCCCGATGGCCGGGTGATGCGGCTGGTCACCTGGCTGGACGGCGTGACCTGGTCGCCGGTCGATGCGGGTGTCGACCAGGCCGAGGCGCTGGGCGCGCTCGTCGCACGCGTGGACCGGCAGCTCGCCCAACTCGAACTCACGGCCGCCGAGACCGCTGTCCTGGAGCGCCCGTTCCGGTGGAACATGCTGCAGGCGCTGGAGTTGCGGCGCTCGCTCGATGCCGTCGCCGACCCCGCTGTGCGCGCGGCCTGCGCGCGAGCATTCGTGGAGTTCGAGACCGAGGTCCTGCCGGCGCTCGCGCAGCTGCCGCACCAGGTCATCCACAACGACGCCAACGAAAACAACATCATCGTCGGGCCCGGGGGACTCGGCCTGATCGACTTCGGTGACCTGGTGCTCGCTCCGAGGATCGTGGGGCTGGCGACCGCGATCGCCTATGCGAGCGCCCAGTCCGACGATCCCGTCCGTGCAGCCCTGCCCCTCATCCGCGGCTACCACCTGCAGTGGCCGCTGCACCCGGATGAGCTCGCGATCCTCTGGCCGCTCGTGCGCATGCGCCTGGTGATGAGTGTCATCAACGCGGTGGAGCAGTACGCCGCCGATCCCGGCAACGACTACCTACTCGTCAGCCAGGATGTCGTGCCCCGCATGCTGCTGTCGCTGGACGCGATGAGCGACTACCTCGCCCTGTGCCGCGCGCGGGAGGCCTGCGGGTACGACGCGAGCCCCCGAGCCCGCGCGGTGCGCCAGCATCTGCGCACCGCGGCTGCGGCCCCGGTGATCGACCTGGGCGATCACCGCACGGCGTGGATCGACTGGTCCACGGGCTCGGCCGACCCACGCGACTCCGCCGGAGTGGCGAGCCTTGCCCGCGACCTGGATGTGCTCGCCGGTCACTATGCCGAGGATCGCGATGTCTACCGCGGCGCGGCGTTCGAGGGCGAGGAGCGCACGGTCCACCTCGGGCTGGACCTCTTCCAGCCTGCGGGCAGCCCGGTCTTCGCTCCTTACGACGGGGTCGTGGAGGCGGTGCAGGCGCGACCCGATGCCGGCGACTACGGCCACGTCGTCGTCCTGCGCCACGCGACCGATGACGGCGTCCCCTTCTGGACCCTCTTCGGCCACCTCGGACCCTCGGCACTCAAGGACAACGTCGTCGGCACGAGTGTGCAGGCGGGGGACCGGATCGCCGTCATGGGGGAGGAGTCCGATAACGGGGCATGGCCACCGCATGTGCACGTGCAGGTGCTCACCGACCTGTGCGGCATGGGCAGCGATGTCTACGGCGTCGCGCCCCGGGCGGAGTCGACTCTGTGGCGCAGCATCTGCCCCAACCCCAACCTCATGGTCGGCATCCCGCCGGGGTCATCGGCATCCGATGCCCACCCGGGCCTGGGGCGGCAGGGCATCGCGGCCCAGCGGACGGTGCGCCTGTCGCGCAACCTCAGCCTCAACTTCCGCGACCCGCTGCACATCGTGCGCGGCGAGGGCGCCTATCTCTTCGACGCCGAGGGCAATGCCTACCTGGACCTGGTCAACAACGTCGCCCACGTCGGCCACGCGAATCCTCTTGTGGTTGCGGCAGGTGCGCGGCAGATGGCGACCCTCAACACCAACACGCGGTTCCTCCACGACGCGATCATCGAATACGCACGCAGCCTGGTGGCGACGCTTCCGGATCCGCTATCGGTCGCCTTCTTCGTCAACTCCGGCAGCGAGGCCAATGACCTGGCCGTCCGCCTGGCTCAGGCGCACACGCGCGCGCGGGGCTGGATGACGCTCGGCCACGCGTACCACGGGCACACCAACAGCGTGGTCGACATCAGTCCCTACAAGTTCCTCGGCGGCGGTGGCGCGGGCCTGCCCGATCACGTGCGCGTCGCCGAGTTGCCCGATGCCTATCGCGGTGCGCACACCGGCCCCGGTGCCGGGGCGGCGTACGCCGCGGACTTCGCCCGCGCACTGGGCGACCTCGACCAGCCGCTCGCGGCGTTCATCGCCGAAGGCATCGTGAGCTCGGGAGGGCAGGTCACCCTGGCCGAGGGCTTCCTCGCCGACGCCTACTCCCAGGTCCGGGCGGCCGGCGGGGTCTGCATCGCCGATGAGGTGCAGATCGGCCTCGGGCGCGTGGGCGAGCGCTTCTGGGGCTTCGAGTTGCACGGTGTCGTGCCGGACATCGTGACGATGGGCAAGCCCCTGGGCAATGGGCACCCGCTCGCGGCCGTCGTCACGACCCCGGAGATCGCCGAGTCCTTCCACAATGGGATGGAGTACTTCAACACCTTCGGCGGCAATCCGGTGAGCGCGGTGGTGGGTCAGGCGGTGCTGGACTACGTGCTCGACATGCGGCTGCAGGCTCACGCCCGCGACCTAGGCGCCTACGTCCAGGAGCAGGTGCGCGGCATGCGCGCAGACCATCCGCTCATCGGCGACGTGCGCGGCCACGGACTCTTCCTCGGTGTGGAGTTCATGCGCGACGGCCAGCCGGCCACGCAGGAGGTCGAAGACATCATCGAGTTCGCCCTGCAGCGCGGCATCATGCTCTCCAGCGATGGACCGGACAACAACGTCTTCAAGATCAAGCCTCCCATGGTGGTCCAGCGCGAGGACATGGATCGCTTCCTCGAAGTCCTCGACGACGCCCTGCGAGCGATCCGCTAGGGCATCGCAGCGAGCACCTCGCCCGGCGGCTGGCCCCGGGCGTCGCGATGCTCTGAGCCTGCCTTGCGGGGGCTGCCTGGCGATGCGTGCAAGGGGTGCATTCGGTGATGTGCCTGTGGACGGCCGAGGGCGCCAGTGACGAGTCCGGCCTACGTTCGCCGAATGCGCATCGCACCGGGACGCCGCACAGAGGCACTCACTTCGTCCAAAACTCTTGTATCATACAACTCTGAGGGTTTACCATGCCCTGGGAGGTAGACCCGGAACTGATCGTGGACTGGCTCGTAGCTCTCGACCAGAAGTCCTATGAACTCGTCGTTGCGGCTCTCGAACTGCTCGAGGAGCGGGGTCCCAGTCTGGGTAGGCCAGTCGTCGACTCGGTGAGGGGATCTAGGCACGCGATCATGAAGGAGTTGCGGCCAGGATCGTCAGGACGGTCGGAGTTACGGGTGCTCTTCGCCTTCGATCCGGACCGCAGAGCGGTCCTCCTCGTGGCGGGAGACAAGTCGGGAGCGTGGAGCGAGTGGTACCGCTCAAGTATCCCGTTGGCGGATGAGCGCTTGGATCGACACATTGCTGTGTTGCGCAGGAAGGATAAGTGATGGCCCGGGATGTCAAGAAACTGATTGAGCGTCGGCCGGTCGATCGTCGAGCAGTCGACGCTCATAAGCGACGCATGCTCGACGACGTGCGCGCCTATCGCCTTCGGGAGCTCCGCGAGGCCGCCGAGCTCACCCAGGTCGAGCTTGCGGCGCGCCTCGACATCAGCCAGAACCGCGTATCCCGCATCGAAGGCGGGGACTTGGAGCGGTCCCAGATCGACACTCTGCGCCGCTACGTCGAGGCTCTCGGTGGCACCTTGCACATCGAAGTCGAGTACGCCGGGGAGCGGATCGAGATCGCGTGATCGACTAGCCGTCCACGTCGTGGCACCGATGGGACGCTAGGACTTGGCCGCTGCGTTGCCCTGCGCCTGGAGCAATGCCGCGGTGAGATCGCCACCCATGGGATCCAACTCGGTGGCGGGGACGAACGTCA
>CAZLZC010000102.1:1702-7921 GCA_964563825.1 uncultured Actinomyces sp. | reverse complement strand
GTTGACAGGTCAGTGATCGTGACCGGACCCCCTCGCGACAGCTCGGCGACGGCCTCGCAGGCCAATACCTTGGACAGGTCGACCGGCCGCCCCAGGCCGGGCATGGGGACCGAGGCGCTCGGGGGTCGCGTCACCAGGCGGCGCATGCCCTGCATGGCGTGGTCCACCTGGGCCACTGAGAGGGCCCGAGCAGCCTCATTTGCGTGTGTCACACACATAACGTAGCGTGGCCCTCGTCGTTTTGCACAACCTAAGAAGGAGATCGCACATGGGTGCCCTGTCTCGGTGGGCCGTCCGCAAGCCTGTCCTGGCCCTCGTGGCCTGGTTCATCGCCATGGCGGCGGTGTTCGGCCTCGGCACCCAGTTTCGCGGGGAGTTCAATGACTCCTTCTCCCTCCCCGACACCGAATCGACGACAGCGACCGAGATGCTGTCCACGCTGCCGCCGAGTGGCTCAGGCGAGGCGGCCGTGCGGATCGTGTGGTCGCCGGCGAGCGGCAGCGTCACGGATCCGGTCGTGGCCGAAGAGATCACGCCGGTGCTCGAGGAGATTGCTGCGCTGGAATCCGTGACCTGCGTGTCCAACCCCTACGGCGATCCGATCGGCCGCGACTGCCCCGACACCGGCGGAGACGAGCCACTCCCTGACTTCCTCGCCGAGCAGCTCGGCCCGGCGTTGGAGGCAACCGCCAAGGCGACGTCGCCGATCAGCGCGGACGGGTCCGTTGCATTCGCGCGCGTGAGCCTCGGAGGCAATGGCGCGGAGATCTCCGGAGCTGACGCCAACGCGATCGTCGCCGCAGTCAAGGCGGCCAACTCGCCGGAGCTTGCCGTCGGGGCGAGTGGGCAGGTCCTGGAGTTCGCCAACTCCGCACCGCCTTCGAGCGAGGCGATCGGCATCCTCGTCGCCATCATCATCCTGCTCATCGCCTTCGGCTCGATTGTCGCCGCAGGCATGCCGATCATCGTCGCGCTGCTGGGTCTCGCGGTGGGCCAGATGCTCATCCTCCTCGTCGCGCGTTTCCTCGACGTGGCTACCTTCGCCCCCACTCTCGCGGCGATGATCGGACTCGGTGTAGGTATCGACTACGCACTCTTCGTGCTCAACCGGTATCGGCAGGCGCTCCTGGCTGGCCACGACAAGACCCGTGCCGCCTACGAGGCGGTTGGCACCGCCGGACGTGCGGTGCAGTTCGCCGGGCTCACCGTGATCATCGCGCTGCTCGGCCTCTTCGTCCTTCGCATCAACTTCTTCAATGGCCTGGCCGTTGCGGCGGCCGTCACGGTCCTCTCGGTCATGCTGGCCGCGCTGTGGCTTCTGCCGGCGCTGCTCTCGCTCCTGGGGACCAAGGCCCTGGCGCTGCGCATGCCCTGGGCGCGCAAGTCCAAGGTCGACGGCGCCAAGCATCCCGAGGGTCGTCGCTTCCTGGCCTACGCCCGCCTACTGCAGCGGCGCCCGATCATCCCCACGATCCTGGCACTCGGCGTCGTCATCCTGCTGGCGCTGCCCACCCTGGGTTTGCGCCTGGGTTTCGCCGACGACGGCGGCAAGCCCGAGACCAACACCGCGCGCATCGCCTACGACCTCATGAGCGAGGGCTTCGGTCCGGGCGTCAATGGGCCGTTCTTCGCGGCGGTCAACCTCCCGCTCCCGCGCGACCTCGACGCACTCGGCGAGACCGTGCGCATCATCAACGAGACTCCCGGGGTTGCCTCGACGCTCCCCAACGAGCAGATGCTGCCGCTCTATGCCGTCAACCCGACCGCCTTCAGTGACAATGGCATCGTCACGTCAATCCTCATCACGCCGGAGACGGCGCCCCAGGACATCGCCACAAGTGAGCTCCTCGACCGGCTTCGGACCGACACTGCCCCGATTGTGGAGGCAGAGACTGGCGCGACTATGTACGTCGGTGGCGCCCAGGCGGTGACACAGGACTTCACGCAGGTGCTCATCGACGTCCTGCCGCTCTTCCTCGGCATCGTCGTGCTCCTGGGCTTCCTCGCGCTCATGGTGCTCTTCCGATCGCTTCTGGTGCCTCTGACGGCTGCGATCACGAGTCTGCTCAGTTTCGGCGCGGCCATGGGCATCACCGTGGCGGTCTTCCAGTGGGGCTGGCTCGCAGGCCCGCTCGGCGTGACCGCGACAGGCCCGATCTTCCCGTTCCTGCCCGTAATGGTCTTCGCGATCCTCTTCGGTCTCTCGATGGACTACCAGGTCTTCCTGGTGTCGCGCATGCAGGAGGAGTGGGAGCGCACCAAGGACAACGGAGCAGCGGTCCGCCGCGGTCTGGCCGGCTCGGGCAAGGTGGTCGTCATCGCTGCGGCCATCATGTCGAGTGTGTTCCTCGCATTCGTCCCGTCACCCGATGGCACGATCAAGCTCTTCGGCATCGCACTAGCGTCCGCCGTCATCATCGACGCGTTCATCGTGCGCCTGGTGCTCGTCCCCTCCCTCATGACCATGTTCGGCAAGGCCAACTGGTGGATGCCCGCCTGGCTCGCCAATGCCCTGCCGAAGATCTCCGTGGAGGAGGGCGGCGACGAGATCATCGAGGACGAGCCGCTCGACGACGCCGACCCTGATGCGATCGGGGACCGCGAACGCGTCGGTGTCTAGAGCCGTAGGCTCTGTCACGGACAGAGGATCAGCCGGGAGCGACCGAGCTGGCCGAGCCTGCGCACGCGGGCCGGGCCTGAGAGCGCTGTGACGGAGGTGACAGCGCTTGCCCTTGGTGCACTGGTTGTCTGCGGTTGACGAAATGTCAACTTGACGTCAAGGCGCAGCATCCTGGCGTTGGTCGATTCTTAACCCGGGTCCGATTCGGTGACGTCGTTCACCTACCCGGAGGTTTCGATGCGCCGTACGGTCCTGATTGCATCCGTGTCCGCCCTGACTGCCGGCCTTCTCGCCTGGGGGGCTGCGCCGACACTCGCTGAACAAGAGGTTTCCAGTGGCGCGCCGGCGGCTGCCGAGACGCCTGTGAGCCAGTCGCGGGCTGGCGGCGCGGCAACCTTCGGGTTCGTCGGTCGCGCAACCCTAGGTGTCGATGACGGCCTGGAGTCGGACGCGGAGGTGGCAGCGGTCTCAGGCTCGTCGCTCTTCGTGATCGATCGCGAGGTCTTCGGCGGTTCCGTGGAGCCGGGTGTTCGCCGCTTCGACATCTCCGACCCGGCCAACCCCCAGCGCGGGCCCCGCATTGACCTGACGGGATTCGGCGCGGACATCAACTCCGTCGCTGCTCACGGCAACTACGTGGTGGCAGCCTTGCAGGCGGACCCCAGCACGAGCCCGGGCACTATCGTCCTCCTTCGCTGGACCGGGAAGGGCTTCTCCGTTGTCCGCCAGACCAAGGCGGGTGCCCTTCCGGACATGGTGGCCTTCAGTCCCGATGGACGGCTGATTCTCGCCGCCAACGAGGGCGAGCCAAGCTGCTACGGCGACGGCTGCGTGGACCCGGAGGGATCCCTCACCTGGATTGACGTCGATCGCTTTGCCCAGGGCGCGAGCGGTGCCGTCAAGCAGGTCAACCTCACGTCGTTCAACTCCCAGGCGAGCGCTCTGCGCAAGGCCGGAGTTCGCATCTTCGGCCCGGGTGCCACCGTCGCCCAGGATCTCGAGCCCGAGTACGTCGCGTTCGACCCTGCCGACCTCACGCGTGCGTGGGTCACCTTCCAGGAGAACAACGCCCTCGGGACGGTTGATCTCACGCGCGGAGTGGTCACGGGCATCACGGCACTCGGCACGAAGAACCACAACCTTGCTGGCATGGGTCTGGACGCCTCTGATCGCGACGGCCGCGTCAATGTGCGCAAGTGGCCCGTGCGTGGCATGTACATGCCCGACGCCATCGCCTCCTACGTGGTCGGCGGACAGTCTTACATCGTTTCCGCCAATGAGGGTGACGCGCGCGACTACGAAGGCTTCGCTGAGGAGATCCGCGTGAGCGATGAGGCGCTCAAGCTCAACCCCTCACTCTTCGCCAATATCCCTAACCTGAAGAAGAGCGAGAACCTAGGCAGACTGACCGTGACCCTGGAGGGTGCGCGTAAGTCCCGCGGCTACTACGACGAGATCCTGGCCTTCGGTGGGCGCTCCATCACCATCTGGGGGCCCGGTGGCACTCAGATGTGGGATTCAGGCGATGCACTCGAGGGTGTGTCGGCTGCACGGCTTCCCCGCTACTTCAACTCTTCCAACGACGAGGTCGCCTTCGACAACCGCAGTGACAACAAGGGCCCGGAGCCCGAAGGTGTCGCTGTGGGCACGATCGGCAGCAAGACCTACGCGTTCGTCGCTCTCGAGCGCATCGGCGGTCTCGCGATCTTCGATGTGACCAATCCCAAGCGCGGCCAGCTCCTGCAGTACCTCAACACGCGGGACTTCCTGCAGGGGGCAGCCCCCGATGCGGGAGCCGAGACAGTCAATTTCGTGCCAGCCTCCAAGAGCCCCAATGGCAAGCCGCTGGTGGTGGTGAGCAACGAGGTATCGGGCACGGTCACGATGTGGCAGCCGGTCAACCCCGACGGTGCTGCCGAGCTCACCCTGCTGCACAACAACGATGGCGAGTCGAGCCTGTTCACGATGACGAACACGGTGGGCTCCCTGTCGCTGCCGGTGGGCAGCGTGGCGGCCTTCTCGAGCGTCACGCAGCGCGAGGTGTCGCAGGCCCGTTCCGTCGGCAACTCCGTCGTCAACGTCTACGCGGGTGACTCCTTCCTGGCTAGCTCGCTGCTGTCCTGCAGCCTGCCGCCGGCACCGGAGTCGACGCCCGTCTACGACGCGGTCGCGCAACGACTGCTTCCCTACGACGTGCATGTCTTCGGCAATCACGAGTTCGACTTCGGTCCGGATTTCCTCAAGCGCTACGTGCTCGGGTTCTCCAACGGTTCGCAGCCGGACCAGCCCTTCATCAGCGGCAACCTCGACTTCGCGCCGGATGCGGCATGGTCCGGGCTCGTCGACTCCTCCGGGGTGGTGGTCACTGGCGCGATCGCGAGCGGACGGGTTGTCGGCAAGGCCGCGATCGTCACGGACATCGTGACGGGACAGCGCTTCGGCATCGTCTCGGCGACCACGCCGAGCCTGCCGACGATCTCTTCTCCGGCGCCGGTGGTAGTCACCACGACGGACGTCGCAACCACGGCGGCCCTCGTGCAAAAGCAGGTCGACGCCATGACGTCGGCAGGTGTGAGCAAGGTGATCTTCGTCAGCCACCTGCAGAGCCTGGCCAACGACAAGGAGATCGTGAAGCTGCTCAGCGGCATCGACATCGCCGTCGCGGGCGGCGGTGACGACCAGCTCGCCAACAGTCCCGCGGTCCTGCTCCCGGGCGACCCGCCCGCGGTCGGTACCTACCCGACCAATGTCGTGGACAAGGCAGGCGTGAGCGTGCCGATCGTGACGACCTCCGGCAACTACCGCTACCTGGGGCGCTTCGATGCCAGCTTCGACTCCGCAGGCAATCTCGCGGACTACAACCTCGGCACCTCTTACCCACGGCGGGTCGTCCCCGTGGGCAGCGCGGCCACCACTCTCGGCCTCACCGATGCCGTGGTGCCCGACAAGCTGATTACAGATCGCATCAAGCCCGTCGCAGACTGCCTGAACGGTCTCAAGGTGCCGATCGCGGCGACGGACGTGCTGCTCAACACTGCACGTGGCTCGAGCACCGCACCCGGTGTGCGCAACGTGGAGACGAACGGCGGCGACCTCATCGCCGACGGCTTCATCGACTCCTACGATCGCTACGCCGTCCGCGCGGGTCTCAAGCCTCGCTCAGCAACCAATCTCGTGGTGGCGATCCAGAACGGCGGCGGCATCCGCCAGACAGGTGGAGACACACTGCCCACGACGGGTAAGGCCCCTGGCACGATCTCCCGCGACAACACGCTCAACCTGCTCGCCTTCCTCACCAACACCCTGACGGTGGTCACAGATGTCTCGGCGGCGGAGATGAAGGAGATCTTCGAACGCAGCGTGTCGACCGGGCTGTCCGGCGCCAAGTGCACCGGAGGCGGTGGCGGTCAGTTCCTGCAGGTGTCGCAGTTGCGCCTGATCGCGGACTGCAGCAAGGCGGCACAGGTGGTCACGACGGAGGGCGCAATCACCACAGCGGGTGAGCGTGTGCGCTACCTCGCCTACGATCCGGGCACGCCGACCAACCTCACGGATGACGTCGTGCTGGTGCGGGATGGCGCCGTGGTCCTCGGCGCTCC
>CAZLZC010000102.1:0-1602 GCA_964563825.1 uncultured Actinomyces sp. | reverse complement strand
CGCGTACGCTGGGGACCCGTGGATCGGGTCCCCAGCGGCGTTTCCGGGCAGCGCACCTACCAGGTGCGCACCTACGGGTGCCAGATGAACGCCCACGACTCCGAACGCATCTCCGGGGTCCTGGACGCATCTGGCTATGCGCCCGTCGCTGACGGCGAGGAGCCCGACCTGGTGGTCTTCAACACCTGTGCCGTGCGGGAGAACGCCGACAACCGTCTCTACGGGAATCTCGGCCACCTCGCCCCGATCAAGGCCAGCAGGCCCGGGATGCAGATCGCCGTCGGCGGCTGTCTGGCTCAGAAGGACCGTGGCGAGGTCGTGCGGCGCGCCCCCTGGGTCGATGTCGTCTTCGGCACGCACAACCTCGGTTCGCTGCCCGCCCTGCTCGAGCGGGCGCGTATCGCGGAGGAGGCGCAGGTCGAGATCCTCGAGAGCCTCGAGGTCTTCCCGTCCACGTTGCCCACTCGCCGCGAGTCGGCGTACGCCGCCTGGGTGTCGATCAGCGTCGGCTGCAACAACACCTGCACTTTCTGCATCGTGCCCGCGCTGCGCGGCAAGGAGAAGGACCGCCGCCCCGGTGACATCCTCGCCGAGATCGAAGCCCTCGTCGCCGAAGGTGTGATCGAGGTGACCCTCCTGGGACAGAACGTCAACGCCTACGGCGTGGAGTTCGGTGATCGTGGTGCCTTCGCCGACCTCCTGCGCGCCTGCGGGCACATCAAGGGCCTCGAGCGCGTGCGCTTCACGAGTCCGCATCCGCGCGACTTCACCGACGACGTCATCGCGGCGATGGCCGAGACGCCCAATGTCATGCCGCAGCTGCACATGCCCCTGCAGAGCGGATCCGATCGGATTCTCCAGGTCATGCGGCGCTCGTATCGGGCGGAGCGCTACCTCGGCATCATCGAGCGCGTGCGTGCGGCCATGCCTGACGCCGCGATCACGACCGACATCATCGTGGGATTCCCCGGTGAGACCGAGGACGATTTCCAGGGCACCCTCGACGTCGTGCGAGCCTCGAGATTCGCGAGTGCCTTCACCTTCCAGTACTCCCCGCGTCCGGGCACGCCCGCCGCGACGATGGACGACCAGATCCCCAAGTCGGTGGTGCAAGAGCGCTACGAGCGCCTCGTCGCTCTGGTGGATGAGATCGCGTGGGAGGAGAGCAAGCGCTTCGTCGGCCGGGAGGTCGAGGTGCTCGTGGCCGAGGGCGAGGGCCGCAAGGACGACGCGACCGCGCGCCTCTCGGGCCGGGCCGCCGATAACCGCCTCGTTCATGTGTCGCGCGACCCCGCACTGGCGGAGCCGCGCCCGGGTGATCTCGTCATCGCCGAGGTCACCTACGCCGCACCCCACCATCTCGTGGCTGACCGCATGATCGCGGTGCGACGTACACGCGCGGGGGATGCCTGGGAGGCGCGGACCAGCCAGACGTCTGATGACGACCGTGTCGTGCTGCCCATGCCGGCTATGCCCGTCCGGTGAGCCTGACGTGATCATCGCCATCGTCGGCCCGACCGCGGTGGGCAAGTCCGAGGTGGCCATCGACCTCGCGGAGCGCATCGGCGCGTAGATCGTGAGCGCGGACTCCATGCAGGTCTA
>CAZLZC010000101.1:0-7975 GCA_964563825.1 uncultured Actinomyces sp. | reverse complement strand
AGATCATCCGAGCTCGCCCTGCGGATCGCCGCAACGGAACCAAAGGCGCGCATCAGCGCCTTGGCCTTCTCCGGCCCCAGGCCTGTCACGTCGTGCAATGCGCTGCGCGTCGTACGCTTCCGAGTCCGCCGTTGATATCGGATAGCCACCCGGTGCGCCTCGTCGCGCATGCGCTGCAGCAGGTAGAGACCCTCACTGCCCCGCGGAAGGATCACTGGCTCCGGGACAGAAGGGATCCAGATCTCCTCGAGTCGCTTCGCGAGGCCGATCACGACGACCCCCTCGACCTCCCGCTCATGAAGGGCCGCTTGCGCAGCATGCACCTGGGGTGCGCCCCCATCGATGACCAGCAGTTGCGGGCGGTAGGCGAAAGCCTTGCGCTGGGGCTCATCCGCCTCCGGAGCAGTCGGCCGGAATCGCCGCAGCACGATCTCGCGGACGGCTGCCGTGTCATCGCGTGCGCCCTCCTCGGAGATGCCGAAGGTGCGGTAGTCACGTGGGCGGGGGGCGCCGTCCTCGAAGACGACGAGGGCACCCACGACGCCCTGGCCGCCCAGGTGAGAGACGTCGATGGTCTCGATGCGCAAGGGAGCCTCGGGCAGTCCCAGCGCCTCCTGGATCTCCCTGAGGGCCTGGCTGCGCGACGTGAGGTCCCCCGAGCGCTTCGCCTTGTGGAGCGCGAGGCGCTGCTCGGCGTTCGCATTCGCCGTGTCGAGGAGGTCGCGCTTGGTGCCTCGCTGCGGCACGCGCACGTCGACGCGCTTGCCGCGCTTCCAGACGAGCCATTCGGTGACGTCCACCGCGACCGGCTGGGGCACGAGGAACTCGGGCGGGCACTCCCCCGCTTCATCTACGAGTGCGACGAGGAGGCGGCCGAGTAGGTCGCCCTCGTCGGAATCATCCATGCGCTCGACGACGTAGCTCCGCTGACCGCGGATCCGCCCTTCGCGCACGTGGAACACCTCGAAGGACATCTCCAACTCATCGCCCGCCATGCCGATGACATCGGCGTCCACCGATTCGTCGAAGACGATCGAATTGCGCTCCATGGCTCGTTCGAGTGCACCGATGTCATCGCGCAATCGCGCTGCCCGCTCGTAGTCCTGGGCGGCAGACGCCTCCTGCATCTGCAGGGTCAGGCTGCGCTGGAAGTCGCGCGCACGGCCGCCGAGGAAGCCGCAGAGATCCTCGGCGATTCCGCGATGGGCCTCAGGGGTGATGCGTCCCACGCACGGAGCCGAGCACTTGCCGATGTCGGCCAGAAGGCAGGGCCTGCCTGACCGGCGCGCGCGGTCGAAGACACCGGTGCTGCATGTGCGCACGGGAAAGACCCGCAGGAGGGCGTCGAGAGTGCCCCTGATCGCCCACGCGTGCGCGTAGGGACCGAAGTAGCGAGTGCCGCTGCGCTTGGCCCCGCGGGTCACAAGAGCCCGGGGAAACTCCTCACCCATCGTTACCGCGAGATAGGGGTACGACTTGTCATCCCGGTAGCGCACGTTGAAGCGTGGGTCGTACTCCTTGATCCACGCGTACTCGAGCTGGAGGGCCTCGACTTCACTTCCGACCACGGTCCAGTCGACATCTGCCGCCGCCTGCATGAGCGATCGCGTCCGAGGGTGGAGCGAGTAGGGATCAGCGAAGTACGACGAAAGACGCGACCGGAGCGACTTCGCCTTGCCGACGTAGATGACGCGTCCATCAGCGTCACGGAAGCGGTAGACGCCTGGCTGGTCAGGGACGCCCTTCGGGCGGGCGAGCGAACTCCTCACCGCCCGCGGCACCTCAGCCCAGGACGACCTGGTTGTCGGCCACGGAAACCGTGACCGGCGCCAGACCCGTGGTCGCGGGTCCGGTGATCACCGCACCGTCCTCGGCGGAGAAAAGCGAGCCGTGGCAGGGACACAGGATCTCGTTGTTGGTGACCTCGGACACCAGGCAGCCCTGGTGCGGGCACACAGCCGTGAATCCGCGGATGTCTCCCTCGACAGGCTGAGTCACCACGACCTTGGGGCCGTCGTAGACGACGCCCGAGCCCACGGTGACCTGGTCGAGTGGCCCGAGGACCTCTCCGGCGGGGGCCGCACCGGATCCAGTCGCGTCCGAAGGCGCCGGTGCGGAAGAGGCGGCCTCGCCCTCGCCTGAGCCTCCGCAGGCAGCCAGGGCGACGGCAGCACCCAGGGCGCCTCCGGTCACGAGCACGGTTCTGCGGGCAAGGGGCTTCGTGGTCATGGGGACAGGCTACGACGCCCGGGGCCGCCGGGCCCGCCGAGCGGGCTTGGCCGCCGTTTCGGGCAGGGCGAGGAAGGGGCGCAGGAACCGGCCCGTGTGGCTCTCCGGCACATCGGCCACCTCCTCCGGAGTGCCCTCGGTGACCACCTGCCCGCCACCCGATCCGCCCTCGGGACCCATGTCGATGAGCCAGTCGGCGGACTTGATCACATCGAGGTTGTGCTCAATGACGATCACCGTGTTGCCCTTGTCCACGAGGCTATGCAGCACGCCGAGCAGTTTACGAATGTCCTCGAAGTGCAGGCCGGTTGTCGGCTCGTCGAGCACGTAGACGGTCCGTCCCGTCGATCGCTTCTGCAACTCGGCGGCGAGCTTGACCCGCTGGGCCTCGCCACCCGACAGGGTCGGTGCGGACTGGCCCATGCGCACGTAGCCGAGTCCTACGTCGACGAGTGTCTGGAGGTGGCGCGCAATCGCAGGGACAGGAGCGAAGAACTCGAGCGCCTCCTCGATCGGCATGTCGAGGACTTCGGCGATGGACTTCCCCTTGTAGTGGACCTCGAGCGTCTCCCGGTTGTAGCGCGCCCCGTGGCACTCCTCGCATGGGACGTAGACGTCCGGGAGGAAGTTCATCTCGATACGCAGGGTGCCGTCACCGGCGCACGCCTCGCACCGACCACCCTTGACGTTGAAGGAGAAGCGTCCCTGCAGGTAGCCGCGCATCTTGGCTTCGGGCGTCTCGGCGAAGAGTTTGCGAATGTGGTCGAAGACGCCGGTGTAGGTGGCCGGGTTGCTCCTTGGCGTGCGGCCGATGGGGCTCTGGTCGACGTGGACGACCTTGTCGACGAGATCGAGGCCGGTGACGCGCTTGTGCCGACCCGGGACGACCCGGGCGCCGTTGAGTTCACGGGCCAGGGAGGAGTAGAGCACGTCATTCACCAGCGTGGACTTGCCCGAGCCGCTTACTCCCGTGACCGCCACGAGGCACCCGAGGGGGAAGGAGACCGACACGTTGCGCAGGTTGTGCTCGGACGCTCCCTCGACACGCAGCGTGCGCTTGGGATCCGTCGGTCGTCGCACCATCGGTGCCTCGATCGCGAGCCGGCCAGACAGATAGGCACCGGTCAGCGACTCCTTGCTCGTCATGAGGTCGTCGACCGGGCCGCTCACCACGATGCGACCGCCATGCTCCCCCGCACCCGGCCCGATGTCGACGACCCAGTCGGCGGTGCGAATCGTCTCCTCGTCGTGCTCGACCACGATGAGGGTGTTGCCGAGGTCACGCAGGCGCACGAGGGTCTCGATGAGGCGCTGGTTGTCACGCTGGTGCAGGCCGATGGTCGGCTCGTCCAGGACGTAGAGAACCCCTACGAGGCCGGAGCCGATCTGCGTGGCGAGCCGGATGCGCTGCGCCTCCCCGCCGGCCAACGTGCCGGCGGCCCGATCCAGGGAGAGGTAGTGCAGGCCCACATCGATGAGGAATCTCAGCCTCTCGTTGACCTCCTTGAGGACGCGCTCGGCGATCTGTGCATCCCTGCCGTCGAGACGCAGCCCCAGGAGGAATTCGGCTGCCTCGCCGATGGGCAGACCAGCGATCTCGGCGATGGAACGACCACCGATGGTGACGGCCAGGCTCACCGGCTTGAGACGCGCGCCACCGCAGGCATCGCAGGGAACCTCGCGCATGTATCCAGCGAAACGCTCCCTGCTGGTATCGGTCTCTGCCTCGCCATGGCGGCGTTCGACGTAGGCAATGACGCCTTCGAACGTGGTGTAGTAGCTGCGCTGGCGGCCGTAGCGATTGCGGTAGCGCACGTGGATCTCGGTCGGATGCCCATGCAGCAGCGAGCGCTTCGCCTTGGCCGGGAGCTTGGCCCAGGGGGTGTCCATATCGATGCCGAGCTCGTCGGCCAGGGCCTCGACGAGCCGCTGGAAGTAGTCGGTGACGTGACCGCCGGACCACGGCGCGATGGCGCCTTCCTCGAGGCTGAGGTCCGGGTCGGGTACGACGAGATCGGGATCGACCTCCATGCGCGTGCCCAGGCCGGTGCACTCCGGGCAGGCCCCGAACGGCGAGTTGAACGAGAAGGACCGGGGCTCGAGCTCCTCGAAGGACAGGTCGTCGTCGATGCAGGCCAGATGCTCGCTATACACGCGCTCGCGGCCCGGATCGGACTCGGGGAGGTCCACCAGCTCGGCGATCACCAGGCCGCCGGAGAGTCTCAGCGCGGTCTCGATCGAGTCGGCCAGGCGGCGGCGCGCCGATGATTTCGCCACTGCGCGGTCGACGACAACCTCGATGGTGTGCTTCTCCTGCTTCTTGAGCTTGGGCACCTCTTCGAGGGCGTAGACCACACCATCCACGCGTACGCGCGCATAGCCCTGCGACTGCAACTGCCGGAAGAGTTCGGCGTACTCGCCCTTGCGCTCACGCACGACAGGGCTGAGCACCTGGAATCGCGTGCCCTCAGGAAGCTCCAGAAGTCGGTCGACGATCTGGCCGGGCGTCTGCCTGGCGATGGGCTTGCCGCACTCCGGGCAGTGCGGCTTGCCGATGCGGGCGAAGAGGAGGCGGAGATAGTCGTAGACCTCGGTGATGGTCCCCACGGTCGACCGGGGATTGCGCGAGGTGGACTTCTGGTCGATCGACACCGCCGGCGACAGGCCCTCGATGAAGTCGACGTCGGGCTTGTCCATCTGGCCCAGGAACTGCCGGGCATACGCCGACAGGCTCTCGACGTAGCGGCGCTGGCCCTCGGCGAAGATCGTGTCGAAGGCGAGGCTGGACTTGCCCGAGCCCGAGAGACCGGTGAAGACGATGAGGGCGTCCCGGGGCAGGTCGAGGGACACATCCCGCAGGTTGTGCTCGCGCGCGCCGCGCACGATGAGACGGTCCGACACAGGGGCAGGCTAGCCGTAGGCTGAGACAGTGACCTACTCAGGAGACGTGCGGGTCGGTGGCCCGGCTGATGTGCGCGAACTGCCCGGACTGGTGCTCTCCAAGATCGCCGTGGGGCCGATGTCCAACAACTCCTACCTGCTCAGGTGCCGTGAGACCGGCCAGCAGGTCCTCATCGACGCCGCGGCCGACCCCGAGGCCCTCCTCGACCTCATCGGGGACGACGGGATCGAGGCAGTCATCACGACCCATCGCCATGCCGACCACTGGCAGGCACTCGGGGCCGTCGTGGCGGCCACCGGTGCGACCACGGTTGCGGGTCGCCACGACGCGGAGGGCATCCCTGTCTCGACCGACGTGCTCCTCGACGACGGCGACGAAATCGCCTTCGGCTCTGTCGTCCTGCGCGCCATCCATCTCATCGGCCACACCCCCGGATCGATCGCTCTGCTCTACGACGATCCCGAGGGCCAGCCGCATCTCTTCACGGGCGACTGCCTCTTCCCAGGGGGTGTGGGCAAGACGGCGGGGCCCGAGGACTTCTCGTCCCTGTACGCCGGAGTCGTGTCGAAGGTCTTCGACGTACTCCCCGACGAGACCTGGGTCTATCCCGGGCATGGCAATGACACGACCATCGGGCGCGAGCGACCCTCTCTCGACGAGTGGGGCGCCCGCGGCTGGTAGGCGTGGGTTGCCTAACCGCCCGGAATCCCGACCCATCCTTCTCGACTGAGCGCCGCAGCAACTGCAGTTAGCATCCGGTCATGGTTCCGTTGCGCACGGCCACGTCAGAGGACATTGATGCGCTCTCTGCCACAGTCGCGGCGGCCTTCGCGAGCGAAGCCGGCTGGGGATACATGCTCGGTCCGGGCAACGTGGATGGGATGCGCGCCTTCGCTCGCGCACTCCTCATCCCCCAAGTCCGACGGGGGACGGTGTGGGTCACTGACGACTGTCTATCCCTCGCCATGTGGCAGCGGCGAACAACAGACCCACCCTTGGACGAGGATCACGCATCAATATGGGCGGAATGCCGCGCCGAGATCGGCGAGGAAGCATGGCAGCGCATCGCCACCTATGACGCCACTGTCGAAGCGGCCGCACCCAGTCGGCCGTACTGGTATCTCGAGGTGCTCGCCAGCCATCCCGACGTCCAAGGTCACGGCCGTGCAACTGCGCTCCTGACACCCGGCTTCGAGATCGCCGACGCCAACGGTTGGGACTGCTGGCTGGAGACGTCTGTCCTCGCAAACAAGGACTACTACGAGGCACGCGGATTCACCGAGAGCCGCGAGTTCGTGGTGCCGGGCGGACCGATGACATGGTGGATGCGGCGCCCGTTTGGCCTCTAGTTCGAAGGAGGTGGCCGCCGGGCGGACAACCCCGTTGTCGAGGCTTACGGTCGCTCAGAAGCCTCGATAGCCGGGCCGTTCGGATCCACTCGTGCGCGCAACGCGGATGACCGGGACATGGTGGCCCGCCTCCGCTGCGCCGTCAGGATCGAACCCTCGCTTCTCGTAGAACGAGCGTGCCCGCGCATTGCCCTCGCTCACCCAGAGGCTCACAGGAGCGTCCGAGGGCACCACCCCCATCAGTGCTGAGCCGATCCCCGTGCCCCACAGCGCAGGATCGACGTACAACGTGTAGAGCTCGATCTCCCCTTGCCGGTCGTCGTCGCGCGACGATCCGAAGGCGATGAAGCCGACCACGCGTCCGTGCTCCTCGGCAACCCACAGCTCGCCGCCGCCCTCATCAAGGAAAGTCGTCCAGTGCTCGGTGCGCTGCTCGCGGGTGCGCCGAGTCGGAAGGTCCAACCCCTCCTTGGCGGCATCCCAGGAGTCCAGGTGCACCTGCGCCACCGCGGGTACGTCGGCGGTCGTCGCTTCGCGGATGAGCACGTTGCGAGTCCTTTCAGAACTAGGCGGCTCCACCGTCACCCTCGTGGGGCTTCGGCTTCGTGATGGTGCCGGCGTGGGCTGTCGCCGACGGGTCCTTACGCACCTTGATCCACGACGCCAGGGTGACGATGATGAGAATGGCCGCGATGACGCCCAGGGAAAAGACCGTGGGGATCTTGGGGATGTCGTTGTTGACCTCGTGGGCGAAGGTGAGGATCAACTTGAAGCCGATGAAAACGAGGATGATCGCCAATCCCATGGACAGGTAGATCAGTTTGCTCAGCAGCCCCTTGAGCAGGAAGTAGAGCGCTCGCAGGCCGAGGAGCGCCGCGGCGTTGGCCGTGAAGACGAGATAGGGCTCCTGAGTCACGCCGAAGGTCGCCGGGATCGAGTCCAGGGCGAAGAGCAGATCTGTCGACGCAATAGCCACCATGACGAGAAGCAGCGGCGTTGCCATGCGCTTCCCGTCAATCTTCACGAAGAGCTTGGTGTCGTGGTAGTCGGGAGTGATGGGATACCAGCGCCGCACCGTGCGCACAACGAGGTTGTCCTTGGGCTCGGGGTCAGCATTGCGATGCCGGAAGAGCTGGATCCCGGTCCAGATGAGGATCGCACCGAAGATCACGAAGGTGAAGGAGAAGGCTGCCAGCGCCGCAGCGCCGATGGCGATGAAGATCGCCCTCAGGATGAGGGCGAGGACGACGCCCACGAGCAGGACGCGCTGGTGGTAGATGCTCGGGACAGCGAACTGCCCGAGGATGATGACGAAGACGAAAAGATTGTCAACCGACAGAGACTTCTCCACCAGGTAGGCGGCGAAATACTGCGTGCCGAAGTCACTCCCCTGCCACGTCCAGATGAACACCCCGAAGGCCACCGCCACCGCGATGTAGAAAATCGACCAGAGGGCCGCCTCCTTGAAGGCCACCTCGTGGGGCTTGCGGCTGAC
>CAZLZC010000100.1:6122-7991 GCA_964563825.1 uncultured Actinomyces sp. | reverse complement strand
AGAGCCCCACCACCGCGCCGTCGACCAGGTCAATCCGCTCGGCAGCGGGTGCCTTCGGCAGACCGGGCATCGTCATGATGTCGCCGCACACCACGACGACGAACTCCGCTCCGGCCGACAGGCGCACCTCGCGGATATCGAGGCTGTGACCGGTCGGTGCGCCTCGCAGTGCCGCGTCGGTGGAGAAGGAGTACTGGGTCTTGGCGATGCACACCGGCAGGTGGCCGTAGCCCATCTCCTGAAGCTCCTTGAGCTGGGTGCGCACCTTGGAGCTCGCGGTCACCTCATCCGCCCGGTAGACGCGGGTGGCGATGGCCTCGATCTTCTCCCAGAGGGTGGCCTCGTCGGGGTAGACGAAGGTCACCTCGCTGGGCTGCTCGCACATCTCGACGACCGCGCGCGCGAGATCCTCGGTGCCCGCGCCGCCATCGGCCCAGTGCGTGGCGAGCACGACCTGGGCGCCTGCGTCGGCGACGAGCCGGCGCAGCAGATCGACCTCAGCCTGCGTGTCCGAGGTGAAGTTGTTGATCGAGACGATGACGGGTACGCCGTAGACGTCGCGCACGTTCTCGATGTGGCGTCGAAGGTTGACGATGCCCTTTTCGAGCGCATCGAGATCTTCATCCGTGATCGTCTTGAGGTCCGCGCCACCGTGGTACTTCAGCGCGCGGATCGTCGCGACGATCACCGCTGCGGATGGGCGCAGGCCCGACTTGCGGCACTTGATGTCGATGAACTTCTCCGCCCCGAGATCGGCACCGAAGCCGGCCTCGGTGACGACGTAGTCGGCGAGCTTGAGGGCGCCCTTGGTCGCGATGACGGTATTGCAGCCGTGCGCGATGTTGGCGAAGGGTCCGCCGTGCACGAAGGCGGGCGTGTGCTCGAGAGTCTGCACGAGATTGGGCTGGAAGGCGTCCTTGAGCAGGACCGTCATGGCGCCGTCAGCGTCGAGGTCGCGTGCGCGGATGGGCTGCTTGTCGCGGTTGTAGGCGACGATGATGTTGCCCAGTCGCTCCTTGAGGTCCTCGAGCGAGGTCGCGAGGCAGAAGATCGCCATGACCTCCGAGGCCACGACGATGTCGAAGCCGTCCTCGCGCGGGTAGCCGTTAGCCGGCCCGCCCAGGCTGACGACGATGTCGCGCAGCGCGCGGTCGTTCATGTCCATGACGCGCTTCCACGTGACGCGACGGACGTCGATGCCCAGCGCATTGCCGTGGTGGATGTGGTTGTCCATGAGGGCAGCGAGGAGGTTGTTGGCCAGACCGATCGCGCTGAAGTCACCGGTGAAGTGGAGGTTGATGTCCTCCATCGGCACGACCTGGGCGTAGCCGCCGCCGGCGGCGCCGCCCTTCATGCCGAAGACCGGGCCGAGCGACGGCTCGCGCAGGCAGATCATCGCGTTCTTGCCGATACGCCGAAGTCCGTCACCGAGGCCAACCGTCGTCGTCGTCTTGCCCTCGCCCGCCGGGGTGGGGCTGATGGCCGTGACGAGGATGAGGTGCGAGTCGGGGCGCTCCGGGAGTGAATCGAGCCAGGCGTTGGAGATCTTGGCCTTGTAGTGGCCGTAGGGCTCGAGGGCCGCCTGGGGGATGCCCAGCGAGGCGGCGACCTCGGAGATGGGATCCATCTCGGTGGCCTGGGCGATCTCGATATCGGTGGGCATTGCTATCCCTTCGCTGCGCGTACGGCCTCGACGAGTGCGGGCATGACGGTCGCGGCATCGCCGATGACGGCGTAGTCGGCGAACGACATGATCGTCGCGTCGGGGTCGGTGTTGATGGCGATCATGGTCTTGGCGTTCTTGCACCCGGCAATGTGCTGGGTCGCGCCGCTGATGCCCACGGCGATGTAGAGGTCTGGTGCGACCTT
>CAZLZC010000100.1:1303-6022 GCA_964563825.1 uncultured Actinomyces sp. | reverse complement strand
ATGCAGGGCCGTCGTGGCGATGAGCATCGGCGCGTGGACGCGGGCGTCCTCGAGCACATTGCCTGCCCAGCGGTTGCGCGTCACGGTCGAGGCGCCGTCACCGAGCACCATGGCGGTGCAGTCGGCCGCGAAGGGCTCATCGAGAATCGCCGAGGCGTGCGCGAGGACCTCATTGCCGCGCGGCGAGCCGACGGCGATCACGGCGGCCGGGGAGAGCTGGCGCGCCATCTGCGCGACGGCCCGACCCGATGCCATGGGTGCGTAGTCGGCGATGCGTGGGTCGACAGCGACGTGGGTCGTGGTGACACCGAACTCGCCGAGGCGCGCGGCCGCGGTGACGGCATCGGCCCCCACCATGACGGCCTGCACATCGGCATCCAGGCCGCGCGCTGCCGCGACAGCCTGGAGCGAGAACTCGTCGAGGACTCCGCGATCGTGATCGACATAGACGAGGATCATGTGAGCACTCCGATCTCCTTGAGGACTTCGACGATCTGGGGAGCAGCCTCGGCGCCACTCCCGAGGACCTTGGCGCTACTGGTCTCCTGCGGGGGCAGGGCCAGCTTGACCTTCTCCATGCGGGCCGGACGCGACTGCGGGGTGACCGAGTCGAGTGGCTTCTTGCGGGCCTTGATCCGGCCGGGCACCGACGGGTAGCGCGGGATGTTGACGCCGTCCTTGACCGCGATCACCGCGGGCAGGGTGACCTCGTAGACCTCGCGCTCGGATCCGACGACGCGCTCGCACCGCGCGACACCGCCCTCGACACTGAGCCCCTTGACGTTGGTGACGATCGGCCAGCCGAGGGCGTGGGCGATGCGCACGCCGACCTGGTAGCCGGACGCATCCGCCGACTCGGTGCCGACGATGACGGCGTCGAAACTGGTCTCATCAGCAGTGATCGCGGCCGCGAGAGCGGCGGCGGTGGCCTGTCCGTCCCAGTCCGCGCCGTCGGTCTCGAGCAGCACGCCGCGGTCGACGCCCACCGCCATGACCTCGCGGATCTGCTCCGCGGAGTCGGCGGTGCCGAGGGAGAACGCGATCACCGACCCGTCACCCTCGGCGAGCTGGACGGCGGCCTCGACGGCGCACTCCTCGTGCGGGCTGAGGGTCCAGCCCATGGCGCTGCCACTCGTGTCGATCGCGGTCTCATCGGCTGTGAGGCTCCACTTGCCGGGTGAGAGCGGGATTCGCTTGATGCAGACGGCGATGTTCACGACATGATCCGCTCGTTGGCCGGGTCGAAGAGGGCGCCGGAGCCCTCGACGGTGACAGGGTACTGATCACCGAGGTACTCCACCACCAGGTGTGTGCCGGGCGAGGAGTACTCCGGGGGCAGGTACGTCATGAGGACGTGCTTGCCGACCGACGGTGCCGAGCCCGCCGAGGTGACGTAGGAGCGGCGACCGTGCGAATCGGTGATCGGCTGGCCGTCCTTGGTGAGGATCGGCTCGCCGCCGAGCATGTAGCGCTTCTCACCGGTGGACGAGGTGTGGTCATCGACCGTGAGCAGGCACATCGTGGCTGCCGGAGCTGACTCGCGGTGGCGCAGATGCGACTCCTTGCCGATAAAGTCGGCGTCCTTGATCTTCTTCGGGCTCATGCCGGCCTCGACGACGGTGAAGTCGCCCTCAAGCTCGGGACCGTAGGCGCGGTAGCCCTTCTCGAGGCGGCCGGTGGTGCCGTAGACGCCGATGCCCACGGGGATGAGGCCGTGGGACTGGCCGGCAGCCCAGACCGCGTCCCACACGGCGAGACCGTCGGCCATGGGCACGTAGAGCTCCCAGCCGAGGTCGCCGACGTAGGAGATACGCGAGGCGAGCACGGTCTTGCCCGCGATCGTGATCTCGCGGCAGGTGCCGAAGCCGAAGCCCTCATGGCTCACGTCGGCGTCGGTGACGGCCGAGAGGATCGCGCGAGCGTTCGGGCCCCACAGGCCGATGGTGGAGACGTCGTCGGTGAGGTTGGTGAACGTCGCGCCGTCAGCGGCGTTGTCCTTGAACCACTTCAGGTCGCTCATGCCGTGTGCACCGCCGGTGACCACGCGGAAGTGGTCATCGCCGAGGCGCATAACGGTGAGGTCGGAGCGGAAGCCGCCGTTGGGGGCGAGCACCGGCGTGTAGACAACCTTGCCTACGGCGACGTCCATCTGGCGCATGCACACGCGCTGCACGGTCGCGAGCGCGCCCGGGCCGGTGATGTCGAAGAGTGCGAAGGCCGTGAGGTCGACCAGGCCCGCGGTCTCGCGCATCTGCAGGTGCTCGGCGTTGATGATGGGCGACCACCAGCGTGACTCCCATTCGGCGGTGCGCGGCATCACGGCGTCGCCGTACTTCTCGACGAGCCCGGAGTTGGACTCGTAGTAGAAGGGGCGCTCCCACTGGACCGTCTCGTAGAAGACGGCGCCGAGGGCCTTCTCGCGCTCGTAGTACGGCGAGAGTCGCACCTCGCGATTGGATGCCCACTGCTCGGCGGGGTGCACGATGCCGTAGGTCTTGTTGAAGCCCTCCGACGTGCGGTCCTTGATGTGCTTGGTCGTGGTCTGACCGGGGTAGAAGCGGGCGATGTCGGAGGCGTGCAGATCGATCTCGGGCTGGCCGAGCACCATCCACTCCGCCATCGCGCGTCCGACACCCGGACCCTCCTTGACCCACACCGCGGCGGCGGACCACAGGCCCTTGACCTCGGGGGTCTCGCCGAGGATCGGCATGCCGTCGGGGGTGAGGGAGAGCAGACCGTTGATGGCGTACTTCTCCTGGGCGTTCTCGTCGCCGACGATCTCGGGCATGAGCTCGAGGGCGTGCTCATCCTGATCGGCGAAGTCCTCCGGGGTGAAGGGGAACTCGGTGGGGGAGAGCGCGGCCTCGGCGTTCGAGGGGATGTCCTCTGCGTCGTAGAGGATCGGGCGGTGGGCGTAGGAGCCGATCTCCAGGCCCGTGCCGTGCTGGCGCTCGTACATGTTGGTGTCCATGTCGCGGACGATCGGGTACTCCAGGTCACCCTTGGCGTCGGCGAACATCGCGACGGGACCGATGTCCTTCATCTGGTGCACGGCGGGGGTGAGCGGGATCTGAGCACCGGCCATGGCTGCGATCTGACGGCTCCAACACCCGGTGGCGATGACGACGTACTCCGCCTCGATCGTGCCCTGGTCGGTGACGACGGCCTTGATGCGGCCGTCAGAGACGGTCAGGTCCTCGACCTCGACGTTGGCGAAGGACTGCAGGGCGCCCATCTCGATGGCTTTCTCGCGCATGAGCGTGCCGGCGCGCAGGGAGTCGCACACGCCGACGCCCTTGGTGTAGAAGCCGCCGAGGATGACGGTCTCGTCGATGAAGGGGACCATCTCCTTGACCTCATCCGGCGTGAGCAGGCTCATGTCCTCGATGCCCCAGGACTTGCCCGAGGTGATGCGGCGGGTGAGCTCCTGCATGCGCTCCGGGGTGCGCGCGACCTCGATGCCACCGGACTCGAAGAACGTGTCGAGCTCCTTGTATTGCGCGAGGCTGTCGAGTGTGAGCTGCGCCATTTCCTTGTTGTGGTCGACGAGGAAGATGAAGTTGGACGCGTGGCCGGTGGAGCCGCCGGGGTTGGGCAGCGGTCCCTTGTCGATCTGGACGATGTCGCGCCAGCCCAGGCGCGCCAGGTGGTAGGCCACGGAGTTGCCCACGATGCCGGCGCCGATGACGACGCACTTGGCCTTGTTCGGCAGGGTGCTCATTGTCTTCCTCTCGGATGGTGCGTATCGGGTGGTGTGTATCAGATGGCCCGGCGTACCTCGGCCTCGAAGCCGTGGACGTGGGAGGACATGACCTGGGCTGCCCGCTCGGCGTCGCCGTCGCGGATGGCCAGGAGGAGATCCCTGTGCTCGGCTACCGCGTCCTCGAGGTGCATGACCCGGTCGAGGGCGAGGAACCAGATGCGCAGGGCGTGCATGTAGTGCTGGTCGCACATCGACTGGAGGAAGTCGTTGTGCGCACAGTGGTAGACGTGGTGGTGGATGCGCTGATCGAGCTCGATGAGGGCGCGCATGTCGGGCGCGGCGGCGATCGCGTCGATGTCGGCGAGGAGGACGTCGATGACGATCAGATCGTCGTCGGTACGCCGCTCCGCGGCCAGGCGCGCGGCGAAGGGCTCCATCTCCTCGCGCACCTCGGACAGCGACGCCAGGTCACGCGGATCGAGGGCGGCAACGAACATCCCGCGGCGGGGGTAGACCTCGACCAGGCGCTCATGCGCGAGCGTGCGTAGCGCCTCGCGGATGGGGGTGCGGCCCAGGCCCAGGCGCTCCTGGAGCTCGGGCTCGCTGAGCACGGAGCCCGGCGGGAGTTCGAGGGTGACGATGAGGGCGCGGATCTCCCGGTAGGCCAGGTCCGCCTGCGACTCCCCGCCCCGGAAGTCGGGCTGCACGAGAACGGCGGAGGTCACGGGAACAGATATATCAGTTATGCGGAGAGTTGTACATCAGATTCCCGAGACTGGGGGCCAGCTCAGGCCCCTCGTCGGCATTCACCCTCGCAATGGCTGCCAATTTGAGGCGAAACGCCGTCCAGCAACGACCACTTCGAGGGTGAAAGCTGGTCTCGGAGTCGCTCCGATCTACAGCGCGTCCAGTGCCGGGCCGAGGCGGAGGGGGGCGTCGACGATCTCCAGGGGAAGCCCCAGCCGGTCGGCGGCCCGCTGGGCGGCCCTCTCGAGGTCGGGGGTACGCCGACCCGC
>CAZLZC010000100.1:0-1203 GCA_964563825.1 uncultured Actinomyces sp. | reverse complement strand
GGCCGGTTGTGTAGCAGCGGTGGCAGCGGATGAATAGCGACGTCCGCACCGGACTCCTCGATCCACGCGGAGGCGTCAGCGCTGAGTGCGCCGCAGAGAATGAGTGCGCGCCTAGGACGCGGACGGGAAGGCGAGCTCATCGACGAAACGATCGTTGAAGTCGGTGCGGTCAGACAGTTCGACGTAGTGGATCTCCTCGAGCAGGGCGTGGGCACCGTGTCGCTCGGAGTCCGAGAGCAGCGCCATCTTGGCGCCCTCTCCTGCGACATTGCCCGCGCTCACGATGCGCATCACGGGGATCTGGGGCACCAGACCGATGCCGATGGCACTGCTTGCCGAGAGGTAGGTGCCGAAGGAGCCCGCGAGCAACACCTGCTGGATCTCGGACTCCTCGACGCCGAACTCCTCGAGCAGCAGCTTCCACCCGGTGGAGATGGCCGCCTTGGCGAACTGCAGCTCGCGCACGTCGCGCTGACTGAGGAAGACGTCGTTGCCCTCGCCCGACTCGTCAGCGGTGGCGAGCACAAAGAGGCGCTCGCCGTCGCGCTCGACGAAGCGGTCGGCAAGATCGGGACGCATCTCGGCGATGCGTTCGTCGGAGAGGAAGCGACCGGAGGAGTCGAGCAGGCCGGTGCGCGCGAGCTCAGCGATGACGTCGACCAGGCCCGAGCCGCAGATGCCGGTGGGCGCGACGTCGCCAATGACCTGCAGGGTGATGCCCTCGTCGGTAATCGAGACGACCTCGATGGCGCCGGGTGCAGCGCGCATGCCGCAGCGGATCGACGCGGCCTCGAAAGCCGGGCCCGCGGGAGCGGCGGTCGACATGAGGCGCTCGCCATTGCCCAGCACGATCTCGCAGTTGGTGCCGATGTCGATAAACAGGCGCAGTCGCTTATCGCGATCCATCCCGGAGGCCAGCACTCCGGCGATGATGTCCCCGCCGACGTAGGCGCCCAGGTGCGGGAAGAGCATCGCCCGCGCCCGCGGATGCACGTGGACGCCGAGGTCGGTTGCGAGCAGGTCGGAGTAGGACGCCGTCGCGAGGATGAAGGGGGCTACACCGAGGGGCTCGGGATCGATGCCGAGCACGAGCTGCGCCATGGTCGCGTTGCCGGCCAGTGCGACCTCGTAGACGGATGACGGGTCGACGCCGGCCTGCTGGCAGACGTCCTGGGTGAGGTCATCGAGGGTGGCCTGCGCGAG
>CAZLZC010000099.1:0-8210 GCA_964563825.1 uncultured Actinomyces sp. | reverse complement strand
GTGATGAGGGTCCCGACGACCGTCACGGCGTCGGGAGAGACGTGGAGCTTCAGGAGTAGCCGTGCGATGGGTTCGAGGACGGCTGTGGAGACCTTGCGCGCCGCCGGGTTGTTGAGCACGGACTCTCCTCGGCTGTGCGCTCCCCAGCGCCTTGTCGCACTGACGGCGTCTGCCGGCCATTCCGGCCCTCTCATCGTACGGCCTGGCACCCGCATACAGGGGCGGCGTACGGCGTGGAGCTGGGAGATGGGGATCAGGAAGTCGTGGATACTGCGCAGGGTCTGAGGAGGACTCTGTGACCATGACCGCTCCGATCGAGCCGGCACGGATCCGCAATGTCGTGCTGGTCGGGCCGCGCGACGCGGGCAAGACGACCCTGGTGGAGCAGCTTGCACTCGCGACGGGAGCGCTCACGCGGCCCGGCTCGGTCGAGGAGGGCAATGCGCTCTCGGACACCGAAGATGCGCTGGGCCTGGTGTCCCTGGAGTGGCAGGGAGTGCACATCAACCTCCTCGATACCCCCGGCGATGCCGATGTCGAGAGCAGGGTGCGCGCCGGACTGCGCGCCGCCGACGCGGCGCTCTTCGTGGTTTCTGCGGAGGACGGTGTCGATGCCGCCACCGCGATGCTGTGGGACGAGTGCGCCGCAGTCGGCATGCCGCGGACCATTGTCGTCACCAAGGCGGACCGGGATCGAGCGGATGTCGAGGCCACGGTCGAGGAGTGCCAGCTCACACTCGGCACCGACGGCGGCGTCCTGCCGGTCCACCTGCCCCTCCACAGCGACGACGAGCAGGTGGCAGGAATCATCGACCTGGTCACCCAGCGCATCCACGACTATTCCGGCGGTGTACGCGTCGAGCGCGAGCCGGATCCGCAGCATGTCGACTTCATCGCCGATGCACGTGCGGCCCTGCTCGTGGCGATCATCGCCGGGACGGAGGATGACGTGCTCGTCAGCAGCTTCCTAGGGGGTGGGGAGATCCCCGCGGAGTCCTTGGCTGCGAGCCTGGACCGGGCTGTCGCGCGGGGGCAGGTCCACCCCGTGGTCGTCACCGCGACGACCCCACTGGGCTTCGGGTCGCTCGAACTCCTTCAGGTGATCACGCGGGAATTCCCCTCGCCCCTCGAGAGTCCGCTGCCCGTGGTGACGGCTTCAGACGGCAGCCCGCGCGTCCCCCTGACCTGCGAACCCACGGGGCCGCTGTGCGTCGACGTGGTGCGCACCTCGGATGACGCCGATGGCGGTCGAGTGTCCCTGGTGCGCGTCTACTCGGGCACGCTTCACGCCGACGCGACCGTGCACGTGGCGGGACACGGCCGACGCGATCAGGCAGGCGTCGGGATCACGCGCGACGAGCGGGCGGGTGGGATTGTCAGCGGGCCCACTCCCGTGACGGCCCTGGGAGCAGGCGACATCGGGCTTGTCACCGGTCTCCCCCATGTCGTCGTCGGGGACACGCTGTCGTCACGTGAGCTGCCGCTGCTACTTGAGTCCCCGGTCAGGCCCGGCGGGACGGCCAAGCCGCCCCTGTCGGGCTCCCCCGGGCGTGAGGGGCAGGGGCTGGACGCGACCTAGGTCAGGTCGGCCAGGGCCCTGCGTCACGGCCGGTCTCGCGCGCACCGAGTTGCGCCTCCGCCGGCCCCGAGTGACGGATAACCCATTCCTGGGGCTCCAGGGGGCGGTAGCGGTGCTCTGCTCCGCTCACGATCATCACGTCACCCGCAGCGATCTCGACGGTGCATTCACCCTGCGGCAGCACGAACTGCACGATGCCCCGCCCGCTCCGCACGAAATGCGCCTCGGTGACCGAGTTGACGTGCCAGGCACCCATGCCCGTGTGCTCCGCACCGGGCTCGGGCGGCTCCGCAACGACGACCACTCGGATCTGGCGCTCGTCCGGCCCGAGCACCTCGGCGATGACGGCCTCGGGCGCATCATCACCGGGTGCATGGATGAAGCGAACACCGAGCGCTGCGAGCTCCGCCTCCAGGTCGACTCCCCCGGGTCCACTGATGATCGCCATGATCGTCCCTCTCGTCCGCGCGCCTAGTCTTCGGCGTCCCAGGCCTCGGCCAGCAGTCGTCGCGTCTCCTCGAGGAGTTGCGGCATGGGCTTGGTGTGACCGATCACGGGCATGAAGTTGGTGTCGCCGCCCCAGCGCGGCACGACGTGCTGGTGGAGGTGGCCGGCGATTCCCGCGCCTCCGACCTTGCCCTGGTTCATGCCGACGTTGAAGCCTTGCGCTCGAGACACCGAGCGCAGCACCGTCATCGCACGTTGCGTGAGGCTTGCGATCTCGGCTGCCTCCTCGGCGTCGACGTCGGTGTAGTCGGCGACATGGCGATAGGGACAGACCAGCAGATGCCCGGAGTTGTAGGGGTAGAGGTTCATCACGACGTACGCCGTGTCACCGCGAGCCACGACGAGGCCCTCGTCCTCGGCCATCCCCGGAGCTCGGCAGAAGGGGCACTCCTCCCCCGGCCCATCGTGAGCGGGTCGCCCCTCACCGCGCAGGTAGGCCTCGCGATGGGGCACCCAGATCCGCTGCCACCGGTCGATCATCCCGCCGTGGTCGAGTGGGAGCCCGCCCTCGGTCATGCGGGTGCGCTCTCCACCTGGCGTCGTTCGCTCACGGCCGCGAGGATCTCCTCCACCGCCTCGTCGACGGAGACACCATTGCGCTGACTGCCGTCGCGGTAGCGGAAGGACACCGCGCCGGCGGCCATATCGTCGTCGCCAGCGATGAGCATGTAGGGCACCTTCGACTTCTGCGCCGTGCGGATCTTCTTCTGCATCCGGTCATCGGCATCGTCGACCTCGATGCGGATCCCGTGTTCGCGCAAACGCGTCGCGACGTCGTAGAGGTAGTCCACATGCGCATCCGACACGGGAATCGCGACGACCTGCACCGGTGCGAGCCAGGGAGGGAACGCGCCAGCGTAGTGCTCCAGCAGTACGGCGAAGAATCGCTCGATCGAGCCGAAGAGTGCACGGTGGATCATGACGGGGCGCTGCCGTGTGCCGTCCGGGGCGGCGTACTCGAGATCGAATCGCTCGGGCAGGTTGAAGTCCAACTGGATGGTCGACATCTGCCATGTGCGTCCGATGGCGTCCTTGGCCTGGACCGAGATCTTGGGGCCGTAGAAGGCCGCGCCGCCCTCGTCAAGGACGAGCTCGAGCCCCTGCTTCTCGGCGGCCTCACGCAGCACCTCGGTCGCCTCGGCCCACACCTCGTCGGAGCCGACGGACTTGCGGGGGTCCCGGGTGGAGAGCTCGAGGTAGAAGTCCTCCAGGCCGTAGTCGCGCAGCAGATCGAGTACGAAGGTGAGGAGCTTGTCGAGCTCATCGGCCATCTGCTCGCGCGTGCAGTAGATGTGGGCGTCGTCCTGGGTGAAGCCACGCGCGCGCGTCATGCCCTGGACCACGCCGGACTTCTCGTAGCGGTAGACGGTGCCGAACTCGAAGAGGCGAAGCGGCAGTTCGCGGTAGGAGCGGCCTCGCGCGTCGAAGATGAGATTGTGCATGGGGCAATTCATGGGCTTCATGTAGTAGTCCACGCCCTGCTTACGGACCGTGCCATCCGCATCGACCTCCGCATCGAGGTGCATGGGCGGGTACATCCCCTCGGCGTACCAGTCGAGGTGCCCTGACTTCTCGAAGAGCGCCGCCTTGGTGACATGCGGGGTGTTGACGAACTCGTAGCCGGCTTCCTCATGGCGCTTGCGCGAGTAGTCCTCCATCACGCGCCTCACCACACCGCCCTTGGGATGGAAGACAGCCAGGCCCGATCCGATCTCCTCCGGGAAGCTGAAGAGATCGAGCTCAGCTCCGAGCTTGCGGTGGTCGCGCTTCTCGGCTTCCTCCAGGAACGTGAGGTAGGCCTGCATCTCCTCTTTCGAGGGCCAGGCGGTGCCGTAAACACGCTGGAGCTGCTCATTGGCCTGGTCGCCGAGCCAGTAGGCCGCGGCGGTGCGCATGAGCCGGAAGGCATTAGGCGGGATGAAGCGCGTGTCGGGCACGTGCGGGCCGCGACACAGATCGCCCCAGCAGGTTGCGCCCGACTTGGCCTCGACGTTGTCGTAGATGGTGAGCTCGGCGCCGCCGACCTCCATGACATCGGCGCCACCCTCGCTGCCGATGAGACGCAGCTTGAAGGGCTCCCCCGCGAGCTCGTGCTTGGCCTCCGCGTCGGTGACCACGCGCCGCGAGAAGCGCTGCCCCGACTTCACGATCTCCTGCATGCGCTTCTCGAGGACCTTGAGGTCTTCGGGAGTGAAGGGCGTCTCGACGGAGAAGTCGTAGTAGAAGCCATCCTTCACCGGCGGACCGATACCGAGCTTGGCCTCAGGGAAGGTGTCCTGGACAGCCTGCGCGAGCACGTGTGCGGTCGAGTGTCGGAGCACGGCAAGACCCTCGGGAGTGTCCACGCCCACGGCCTCGACCACGTCGCCATCCCGCAGGATGGTGGCCAGGTCTCGCAGTTCGCCGTTGATGCGCGCGACGACAACGCGGCGGCCATCGCCGACCACGTCAGCCGCTGTGGCACCCTCGGGCACCGAGCGCGACTCCTCACCTTCGGCCGTGACGACCGCGATCGCCAGGTCTGCCACCGCAGCCACGCTCCCTTCGCGAAGCCACGCCGAATCGCATTCGACGCGGTGGGGGCACAGTATCGTGACCGCCCATGACAGGGAGCGGCGACGACGCCCGCATGAAGTCCGTGATGAAAGCGATGCGCACCGCCCGGGCCGCGGCCATCGGCGGCCTGGTGTTCGCGGTCCTCATGGCCGTTGTCCTGCACCTCTTCCGCGCGGCATTTCCCGTCGACCAGTACCTCGACGCGGCGTCGATGCCCACGCCCGAGGCGCTCTCGCAGGCGCGCACCGCACTCTTCCTCGTCCCGTACGCCGGAATCGCCTTCATCTGGTTCACCGGGGCGCTGCACTACAACCTGGGCAGTGCGGACATGCGACTCTTCACCACCGTCTTTATCGGTTCGGGGTTGCTCTTCGTCGCGGTCGTGTTCGTCGCCGCTGCCTTTGCCAGCGCCGAGCTCACCGCTCTGGAGCGGGGTATCGACCTCACCGACGGGAACCGCATCATCCCCGCTGTTGCCGTCAACGAACTCCTTGTCGGCTATAGCGCTCGCATGTCCGCGGTCTTCTGCTTGTCACTGTCGACCATGGGAAGGCTCCGCAAGGCGCTGCCCCCGTGGCTCTGGCTCTTCGGGACGGCGACCGGACTCTTCCTGCTGCTGGTGCCCTTTGGGGCCCCACTCGTCGAGTTCCTGTTCCCCGTATGGGTGGCGACGATCAGCCTCTTCCTGCTGATCAAGAACCCGGGCGGCAAGACCTCCGCCAGCGCGGAAACTGCCTGAGGGTGGGCGATACTGGGTTCGAACCAGTGACCCCTCGCGTGTGAAGCGAGTGCTCTACCACTGAGCTAATCGCCCGAAGTGCTGCGGCGGTGAGACTACCGGAAGACCAGTCCCGTGATGGGCTGCAGGGTCAGACCGTAGGCGGCGACGTACCAGACGACAAGACCGACCACCACGACCGTGAGCACGCCCGCGATGATCAGGTTGCGCCTGCGCACGCGGGGGTCCAACGCCGCATCAGCCGCCTTCCTGGCCCAGCGGCGGACGGGTTCGAGGAGACGGCGGGCCCAGGCGTACTCCGACGCCAGCACGATGAGCCCGAGGATGATCGCTGCCCAGCCGGGCCCGGGCAGCACGAGCATGGCGATGCCGGCGATGACCAGGCCCATGCCCACGAGGAGGACACCCGCCTGCCACAGCACGTGTGTGGACCTACGGCGCCGGGCCCAGGCCCTTGCTCGCAGATGCGGGGGCAGGACCCGGTCGACCGTCTCCGCGAAGCCCTCGACGAACTCCTCGGCAGCCCCCTCGAGTGACTCTTCGATGCGCTCCAGGCGCGACTCCTCGGCATCCCGGTCATCGGGGTCACCTTCACCCTTGGGCGGTGTCGGGGTCACCCCTCCACGGTAACGGCGATCAGGGGTCGACGTCAGCGCTAGCGCGGAGCAGGAAGTCCTCGCGGATCGCAGTGGTGACCGGGCCCGGCGCGGCCAGACTGCGGGAGTCGACGCGGTGCACGGGCTGTACGTCGCGTGTCGAAGAGGTGATGAAGATCTCCTCGGCCTCTGCGAGGGCGGACATGGGCACGTCTACCTCGATCGCCCCGGACCACTCCAGGACGAGGTCGCGGGTGACTCCTGCGAGGCATCCGGTCGCCAGGCTCGGAGTGATGAGGCGCCCGTCGAGGACGAGGAAGACGTTGCTCCCCGTGCCCTCGCACAGGCGGCCCTGGGTGTCGGGCATGAGCGCTTCTCCCGCACCGTGCTCATGTGCCCTGGCCAACGCCAGGACGTTCTCGGCGTAGGACGTCGACTTCACGCCGGCGAGCGGGCTGCGCTCATTGCGCGGCCACGGCACGGTGATCACGGCGGCGGACTCCGGCCACGGCTTCATGCCGGAGATAGCTACCACCAGAGTGGGACCGGTCTCGCCGCGATCGCTACCCAGAGGGGCGTCGCCGGCGGTGTAGGTGATTCTCAGCCGACCCAGCGCGCCCAGCACCGGGGCGTTGGCCTCGACGGTCTCGTGGACTGCGGTGATGACCTGCGCGCGATCAGGGGCGGGTAGGCCCATGGTCGCGGCACTGCGCTCGAGCCGGTCGACATGGCGTGTGAGTGCGAACGCCGCACCATCGGCGACCTTGAGCGTCTCGAAGACTCCATCGGCGACGGTGAAGCCGTGGTCCAGCACGGACACGCGGGCAACGTCCGCGTCGACGAGTCCGCCTTGATGGGACACCCAGAACCTCATGCGGGCATCCTCCCCTGCCAGGACCCGCCGGCGATCGCGACCAGCCGGTCCGCCTTGAGCTCCGTCTCATGCCACTCCCCGAGCGGGTCTGACAACCACGTGATCCCCGCACCCGTCCCGAAGCGGACCTCGCCGTCACTCACCCAGAAGGTGCGGATCGCGACACCCAGGCTCGCCGTGCCGGCGTCGGCGTCCACCCAGCCCACCGCCCCGCAGTAGATCCCTCGCGATGCGGTCTCCACCTCGGCAATGCACTCCATGGCCGCGAGCTTGGGTGCACCCGTCACCGAGCCCGGAGGGAACGTCGCCCCGAGGATGCTGCTCCATGTCGCATCGGGAGTCAGCACACCGCGCACCCTGCTCACCAGGTGCACCAGGCCGGGGTGTTCCTCCTCGGCGAGGAGTTCGGGGACCGTCACGCTTCCCGTGCGGCAGACGCGCGACAGGTCATTGCGCATGAGGTCCACGATCATGACGTTCTCGGCACGATCCTTGGGCAGCAGATCCTGTGCGGTGCGCCCCGTTCCCTTGATCGGACCCGTCTCGATGACGTCACCCTGCCGTGCAAGGAAGAGCTCAGGAGACGCGCTCGCCACCTCAAGGACGCCGGGGATGCGGATCATCCCCGAGTGCGGTGCCGGGTTGCCTCTGACGAGGAGCGCGTGCAGCCCTCCGACGTCGGCGCTTGCCGGATCGGGCAGCGAAGCGCTGAGCACTCGGCACACGTTCGCCTGGTAGACCTCACCCGCTGCGATGCGATCACGGATGCGCTCCACCGCGGCCACATAGCCGTCACGATCGAGGGATGTCGACCAGGTGGCAGGCCCGCACCACGCACCAGCGACGTCTTCGGGCGCCCCCGTGTGCCAGTCACGGAACCGCGCGAAGACCGGCAGGCCGTCATAGGGCACCGCGACCGCCCAGCGACCGCCGCGGTCCAGGATGCTCGGGTCATCGCTCACCTCGATGAGGTCGCGCGCCACCTGGCCGCCGAGATAGGCGACCGGTTCCGAGCCCACGAGCGTCACAGCCCCATCCTGGCGCGTCGGGGGCGCGTTGAGGCTCACTCGGCGTGTCGGCTATCGTCATCCCCCTGGCGGAGCCTCCGGGCGCCGTCCGCGCGGACGTAGCGCAGTTGGTAGCGCATCACCTTGCCAAGGTGAGGGTCGCGGGTTCGAGTCCCGTCGTCCGCTCGAAGGGTCCACGAGACCTTTCGGTGGAGTGGCCGAGAGGCGAGGCAAGGGACTGCAAATCCCTCTACACGGGTTCAAATCCCGTCTCCACCTCGCAAGCACCACCAGCACGGGCGATTGGCGCAGGGGCTAGCGCGCTTCCTTGACACGGAAGAGGTCACAGGTT
>CAZLZC010000098.1:0-8276 GCA_964563825.1 uncultured Actinomyces sp. | reverse complement strand
CCCATGAGCAGGGCGGCGAGCAGGCCGCTGTCGTCGCTCACGAGATTGGCGAGCCCCGCGGTCACGAGCACCGAGGCGAGCACCACCTGGGTGGCGAGCATCGCATTGCCGCGCACGAGACGCCCGCCGATGACGAAGAGGGCCGTGCCGATCGCGGCTGCCACGATGGCGACACCGATGCCCCCAATGAAGATGGCGACCCCGTCGGCGATGGTGGTCGCATCGCTGGCCTTCACGATCTGGAAGATGACGACAGCGACGAGGGCTCCGAGGGGGTCGAGCAGGGTGCCCTCCCACACCAGGATTCCGCGCACGCGACCCGCGGGCCGCGCGAAGTCGAGGATGGGATTGATGACCGTCGGCCCCGAGACGATGAGGATCGCGCCCAGCATGATCGCGACGGGCCAGGGCATCCCGATGATGAAGTGCGCGCCCAGGCTCGCCAGCACGCCCGTGATCGGCGCACCGATGAAGACGAGCCGCCGCACGACACCAAGGTCCTTGCCGTGCAGCTTGATGGTCGTCAGGCCGACGCCGCCCTGGAAGAGGATGATCGCGACGACGAAGTCGACGGCGATGGAGAAGACCGGGCCGAGCACCGTCGCGGGAGTGTCGCCCGGCGCGAGGATCCCCAGGATGAAGCCCGCGGGGAGCAGCAGCACGAGCGCCGGGATCCGCAGCTTGGGCGCGATGATCTGGCATGCGGTGGCGATGCCGAAGACCAGGACCACCGCGAGGATGATCTGCTGGCTCGTCGGCTCGGACACGGCGCCACTCTAGGGGCGCGGGCGCCTGAACTGGAGTAACCCCAGCCTGAGGCCTAGGGTCGAGGGATGACGCATCGAATCCTTGCCCTTGCCGGCGCCAGCATCGCCTCCGCCGCACTCGTCATGGCATCCGCGCTGCCCGCCTCGGCACACGCGATCGTGGATCTCCAGGGCGATCCGGCCTACGCCGGCAAGACCTCGGAGATGACGCTCGAGATCCAGCATGGCTGCCTGCAAAACCAGGTCGGCATCGACAAGGTCGCGGCGTACTTCAACAAGAAGTTCGGCAAGGTGACGCCGCAGTCGGTGACGGGCTGGACGAGCAAGGTCTCGCGCACGTCGGAGGGTCGCAAGGTCGTGTGGACGCTCCAGGGTGATGTGCCCGCCTTCAACGCCCCGACGTTCTTCCCGATGTCGATCACCTGGCCCACCAAGGCGGGCGTCTACGGCGTGCCCGTCCGGCAGTGGTGCGACGGAGAGACCAACGTCTGGGACGTGCCCGACGGTCCGGCGACGGCCAACAAGCCGTCACCGCCGCTCTACCCGCTCCCCCAGATCAAGGTGCTCGCCGCTAGCTGATGCGCGACTGGTCGCCCTCCACCTGGAACACGTGGGTCTGGGTAGGCCGCACGTGGACGACAGCGCCCACCTCCGGACGGCTGGCGGGATCGCACCGGGCGACCAGGGTGGCCTCTGAGCCGTCGAGTCGACCGTAGACATAGGCGTCGGCGCCGAGCATCTCCACGAGCTGGACCGTCATCGCGGCGCCCGAGTCCTCGAGGCGCAGGTCCTCCGGGCGCATGCCAAGGAGCACCCTTCCCGAGGAAGCCTGATCGAGGACCGTGCGCTCCACCGGGACGATCGTCCCCGCCAGGTCCACACCCCCGTCGACGATCGCCACATCGACGACATTCATGCTCGGCGAGCCGATGAATGACGCGACGAAGGCGTTGTCCGGGTGCGCATAGAGCTGGGCGGGCGCAGCGACCTGCTGGACGACACCGTCCTTGAGGATCGCCACGCGATCACCGAGGGTCATGGCCTCGACCTGGTCGTGGGTGACATAAACCATGGTCGTGCCGAGTCGGCGCTGCAGGGTCGCGATCTGCGCACGTGTTTGCACGCGCAGTTGGGCGTCCAGGTTGCTCAGCGGCTCATCCATGAGGAAGACCTGCGGCTCGCGCACGATCGCCCGGCCCATGGCGACGCGCTGGCGCTGGCCACCCGACAAGGCCGCAGGCTTGCGATCCAAGTAGGGCTCGAGGTCGAGCAGTCGTGCCGCTTCTGCGACGCGCTGCTGGATCTCTGCCCTGGGAGCCTTAGCGATTCGCAGCGCGAAGCCCATGTTCTGCGCCACGGTCATCTGCGGATACAAGGCATAGTTCTGGAAGACCATGGCGACGTCGCGATCCTTCGCCGGCACCCGCGTCACGTCTCGATCCCCGATGAAGATCTGACCGGAGGACACGCCCTCGAGCCCCGCGAGGGCGCGCAGGAAGGTCGACTTGCCGCAGCCCGAAGGCCCGACGAGCACGAGGAGCTCACCCTCGGGCACATCAAGACTCACATCGTCCAGGGCAGGCGACGACATACCGGGGTAGGTGACGCTCACCCCGTTGAAACTCACTCGCTGGGACATCCCATGCCCTCCCGGTCCCCGGACCTAGCTGCTCGTGTCGTGCTTGCGACGCTCATCCATGACGAACTGCGCCTCGTGACTGTAGTCGGGCTCCGGGAATTCGCTGGTGATATCGATCGCGCGACCCACCTCCGCAGAACGCATGGCCGCAAGCATCACCTCGAGGACGTGGTAGGACTGCTCCGGTCGCGTCACCGATGGGACGCCTCGCTCGATGCACGAGACGAGATGCTCCACGCCATCGGTCCAGGGCCAGTCGGGTGCCGACTCGTCGTGCGACTCCCAGAAGTCGTTCTGGGAGCGCCACAACTCGAAACCACGCGGTGCCCAGTCATCACCGAGCATGTTCATGCTGCCCTCGAGGCCGTACAACTCAATGGCGGGAGCGCGGCCGTACTTCTGGATGGTGAAGCCGGTGGTCACGCACGCGTAGACCTCATTGCCGAAGTCGAGCAGGACCTGGGCGTTGTCGTCTGCGGTCACGGCCATGGGCTCGCCGTTGACGATGCGCTCCTTGATGGCCGTGCCGACCAGGGCCGTGACCCTGCGCACCGATCCAAGGAAGCCGCAGAGACTGGTGACGTTGTAGACGCCAAGGTCGAAGAGCGCGCCACCCCCGGGCTGGTAGAACCACTCCCCCCACCACGGCCCCGACCAGCCGTAGAGCGCCCGCGCGAGCTTGACGTCGCCGATCTCACCCGCGCGCAGGCGCCGGTGCATCTCGCGGTACGTCGGCGAGAGCAGGACGTGCGGCGCGCAGACGAGGAGCCGGTCCGAGGTCTGACTGAGGCTCACCAGTTCGGCTGCCTCGATCAGGGACGTCGCCATCGGCTTCTCGACCAGGACGTGCTTGCCACCGCGATACGCAGCCGCGGCCAACTCACCGTGCTCCTGCATGCTCGTGAGCACGAGCACGGCATCCACGTCGTCGGATGCGATCACGGCTTCGGCATCCGGTGCGACCTTCATGCCGGGGAAGAGCCCCTCCGCGACCGCGCACCGCTCCGGTGAGGGGTCGTACCCGCTCACCACCACCGCGCGTCCGGCGCGCACCATCGGCTCGATGACGACGGCGTAGCGCTCGAAGACTCGGCCGAGGCCGATGATGCCGATCCGCACGGGGTGGGACACGGTGTCGCTCTCCTATTCCTTGATCGATCCGGCGAGGATGCCGCGCGCGAAACTGCGCTGCAGCAGGATGAAGACGATGATCACCGGGATGATGGTGATGAGCGATGCGGCTCCGAGGTAGGCGAAGTCAGTGCGCCGAGCACCTTCGAAGGTCACCAGGGCCATAGGTGCGGTCTGCAGGCTCGAACCCGAGAGCATGACCAGGGGAAGCAGGAAGTCGTTCCAATTCCACACGAAGAAGAGCACCGCGAGGGTGAGCATCTGCGGGCGCGCCAGCGGCATGAGCACGCGCGTGAGCGTCTGCCAGGAGTTGGCGCCGTCGATCCAGGCGGCCTCCACCAGGGAGCGGGCCGACTGCACGAAGAACGCCCGCATCCAGAAGGCACCGAAGGCCACGGAGAAGCCGATCTGCGGCAGGATCACCGACCAGTAGTTGTTATCGAGGTTGAAGCGCCGCATGTCGAGGAAGAGCGGCACGATCATCGACTCGAGCGGCATCAGGATGCCCAGGATGAGCAGCCCGAAGATCGCGGTGCGGCCGGGGAAGTCCATGAGGGCGAAGGCGTAGCCGGCGGGCACGCTCAAGGCGACTGAGACGACCACCACGATCGAGGTGATGATCAGGCTGGTGCGGATGGCGGGGCCAAAGTCCCCCTTCTCCCAGACATCAGCGAAGTTGCCGAAGTTCGTTGCCTTGCTGATGTCGAGGTTGATGCCGATCTGGCCCGGCTCGCCCAGCGCGAGGATGACCACGCCGATGAGCGGGCCCAGCGAGATGAGTGCGGCGAGGCTGAGGAGCACATAGCCGAGGACGACGTCGCGGCGAGCGATCATGACGCGCTCCGCGCCGTGCGCGCGATGAGCACGTTGGCGATCACGATGAGGAGGATGAGCACGGTGCCCATGGCTGCGGCCGCGCCGATCTGGGCGACCTTGAAGGCCTGCTGGTAGACGAGGTAGCTCGGGACCACGGTGGCATTGCCGGGGCCGCCGGAGGTCATCACGTAGATCACGTCGAAGTTGCGCAGTGCTGCCGTCACCGTGAGGACGAGGGCGACGACGATCTCGTAGCGCAGGCCGGGCAGGGTGACCGCCCGGAACTCGGTCCAGGGACCTCCCCCATCGAGGCGCACGGCCTCATAGAGCTCCAGGGGGATCTTCTGCACGCCCGCGAGCAGCAGGGCAAGTGCGAGCCCGAACATCACCCAGGTCCCGACCAGGCCGACGCTGGGAAGCGCCCAGGTGAAGTCGCCGAGCCACGGTCGCGCCAGCGCGCCAAGTCCGATCGCCTCGAGGAAGGAATTGAGCGGTCCGCGCGGCGCGAGGATCCAGCGCCAGATGACGGCGATGGCAGTCGGGGCGATGACATAGGGCAGGAAGAGCGCCGTGCGATAGAACGCGACCCCGCGGATGCGGCTGCGGTGCAGCACGCTCGCAAGCAGCAGGCCCAGGGCGATGGGCAGCACGGCGTAGAAGACCACCAACTCAAGGGCATGGATGAACGCCGACCGGAAAACGGGATTGGTCGCGATGTCGACGTAGTTGGCAAACCCGACGAACTCCATGCGGGTGATGCCATTGCCCTTGAAGAGGGACAGGTAAATCGAGTGGAGGAACGGCGCGAAGACGAACAGCGCGTAGATGAGGACGGCCGGCAGGATGAAGAAGTAGCCGATGCCGCGAGGCTCACCGGGCGCCCGACGGCGGGGGGACGACGTCTGTCGTCCCCCCGCCGTGACGGGGACCGGTGCGAGGCTCATCGAGTGCTAGGAGCCCATCCGCTCCGCGGTGAAGGCGCCGTAATCGGCCTGCAGCGCATCGACGAACTCCTGCGGGGTGATCTCGCCCGCCATAAGTGCTGTCGACGACTGCGCGATGGTGTCGTACCAGGTGGGTGTCGCCCAGTCGGGGAAGCCCACCGGGGTGCCGTTCTGCATCACGTTGACCCAGGACAGAACCGCGTCGGCCGAGACTCCGACAAGGCCATTGGCCTGCACGAGCTCTGCCTCGTTGCCCGACACCGTCGCCGGCACCTGGCCCTGCTTGATCCAGATCTCCGAGGCCTCCGGGCTGGTGATGAAGTTGATGTACGCCTTCGCCAGATCCGGGTTCTTGGCATTCGTCGGCACCGACCAGGGCAGGTCGCCCGTCGCGATGGCGGCGATGGTGCTCGCGTCGCCGAGCGGGAACGGCACGAGACGGAACGACTCCGGCGTATCGGACTGGAAGACGTTCCACGAGCCGTTGAGGGCGAAGAGCCCCTCGCCGTCGGCGAACATGCCGAGCACCTCGGTGCTGTCCAGCGCGGCCCAGCCCTCGGTGAGGTAGCCGGCCTCGGCCCAGGCCTTCATGGTCTCGGCTGCCTGGAGGGTCTCGGGGGGCAACTGCTCGTTGGTGCCGTTGATGACATCGGAGACCGTCTGCGGGCTGGTGTAGGCCATGAGCAGGTTGGCCATGAGCCAGATCTGCTCGCCGCCATCCGTGGCGCCGAACATCAGGCCGGCCTGGCCGCCTTCCTTAGCCTTGGCGAGCATGGCCTCCATCTCCTCGAGCGAGGCGGGGGGTGCCGTGATGCCGAGCTCGGACGCGATGTCCATGTTCATGTAGAGGCCGACCCACGCGCCGGTGGCCGACATGCCGTAGAGCTCACCCGAGCCCATGGTCTTGCCGTCAGGGCTGAAGCGACCGTCGAGCGCGACGAGTGCGGCGCCCTGGCGACCCTCCCAGTCATTGGCCTGGGCCACGTCGTCCATCGGAGCGACCAGGCCCGACCCGACCAACTGGCCGAGCGAGCCATAGCCCTGGTTGACCTGCGTGACATCCGGTACGTCGTCGCCGGACAACTGCAGGGGCAGGGTGTCGACGAGGTCGGTGAAGGACTTGACCTCGAACCTGATCGTCACACCCGGATTGGCCGCCTCGAACGCGGCGTTGAGTGCCTCGTAGCCGGCGAGCAGTGCGTCCGCACCGCCATTGCCGCTCTGCACCCACAGCTCCACCGGCTCAGCCGGTGCTTCCGATGTGGGCGTAGCCGCCGAGGACTCCGGCGCGGCGCTGCTGCTCTCCGTGCTCGACCCCCCGGAGGAGCAGGCCGCGAGGACCAGTCCGACCGCCGCGAGACTGGCGATCGCCGTAGTGCGTGGCCGAAGCGCGATGCGGGCACCGCGCCTCCCCGTTGTGCTGTCTCTCATGTGCGAACCTCGTTCCTTCCGGTCGATGCCCTTTCGGGCAGGTGGACGTGCTCGAAGATGGCTTCAGGGAGGCCGTCTGCCGACGACCTATCCGCGTAGAGCGACGCATCGCGGCAGCTGACCAGCACGGTCGCGGGCCACTCGGGGTCGTAGTCGTCCGCGCGCGCGATCCGACCCACTGCTTCGATCTTGGAGGGGCCCGGCGCGACCAGGACTGCCCGGCGCGAGAACTCGGCGATCGTGGCGATGCCGATGCTGATGCCGAAGTGCGGAACGTCGGCCAGCTGCACGAACTCGGGGAAGGTCCCGAGGTTGTCACGCCGCGTGGACTCAGCGAGTTCGATCACGCGCGTGCGCGAGTCGCGCGCAGAGCCCTGGGGGTTGAAGGCGACATGGCCGTCGGTGTCGCCGGAGGCCAGGATGAACAGATCGATGCCACCGGTCTCGGCGAGGCGCGCGTCGTAGGAGTGTGGGTCGGCGGGGTCGGGGATCCACAGGTGATCCGGCCGAATCCCGCAACCTGCCGGTGCCGCGGCGGTGAGCGGGCCCACGATTTCCTCGCGGGCGAAGCGCTCAACGGAGTAGTGCAGCGTCGGGTCGACGCGTCGGAACGACGCACCGTGGCGCTCGACGTAGTCGTCCATCATCACGATAACCACGTGCGACAGGTCCAGCGAGCGCTGGGCCACGAGGTCGACGAGTGCGGCGTAGGTGCTGCGGGGGCTGCGCCCGCCGGGGCAACCCAGGAGGTATCGCCGCCCTGAAGCACCGGCCTCCACGATCACGGCGGCGATCTCCTCGGCCAGGTGCGATCCCATGGCGGACGCATCGTCGAACACCATGACGTCGCTCATCGCTGAGCTCCTGTCGCGCGGGCCCATCCGCTCGCCAGCACCTCGCGATTGACCGCCTGCTCCGCCGCGACGCCAGCCAGTTGCTCCGCGGATGTCGGCGCGCGATCCTGCTCGACCACCAGCCATCCGGAGTAGTCGTGGCTCACCAGGGCCGCAAGGACGCCGTCAATATCGACGTCGCCCGCACCGAGGGGGACGCAGACATCGGCCCACCACTCGTCGAAGTCCGTGCGGCCCGTGGCCTTGGCCCGCTCGAGGACGGCCTTGTCGACATCCTTGATGTGCACGTGATCGATGCGATCCGCCCAGGCGTGCACGCATTCGACAGGGTCAGCTCCCGCCAGTGCCATGTGGCCGATATCCAACGTCAGCGTGACGTCGGTGGTGGCGAGGAGTCGGTCGACCTCCCATGCGGATTCGACGTACGTCGAGATGTGCGGGTGGAACGACGCGGCCAGCCCGTGGCTGGCAGCGAGGTCGACAGCGCGTGCGAGCCGCTCGCGCGCCAGATCCCACTGCCGGTCGTCCAGCGCGAGTGCTCGATCGTCACGTGCCGGGTTGACCAGAAGCTCATCGGAGCCCTCGTCCGCCAGGATGGCGAGCGTCGCCCCCGTGGCGACAAGCTCACGGCAGGTGGTGTCCATGCGCGCGAGATCGGCCTCGAAGACCTCATCGCTCAGGGCAAGGTGCAGGG
>CAZLZC010000097.1:6912-8413 GCA_964563825.1 uncultured Actinomyces sp. | reverse complement strand
TTTTCCAACCCCTCGGGCAACCTCTTCGGGATCGCAGTCGACCACTTCGTCGGCTACGGCAATGTCCGCGAGGGCGGGCTGGCCGACCTGCCGTACGCCGTCGCGAACTGCATGAAGGCTCATCCCGACACCATGACGATGACGCCCGGCACCGCGAAGCACTGCTGGCCGCCGTACGTCGGACAGGCGTCTCTCATCGTGCAGGCGAGCTACTGGACACCGGACGACCGGATCCGCGACCGCCTCGCGACGCCGGCCGATGCGGTGCGCCTCGGCGCTGACGCGCTCGCCGTCGCCATTGCCGTGCGCGGGGAGACGGAGGGTGACTTCATCCGCTGGCTCTCCGATGCGGTGCGAGATGCGGCGGCGTACGAGCTCCCCGTCGTTGCCCACATCTATCCGAGGGACTACTCGGACGGAGTCAAGATCGTCTTCACCCCGGATGAGATCGCCTACGCCGTGCGCGTGGGGATCGAAACCGGTGTCGACGTCATCAAGGTCGGCTACCCCGGTGATGAGCAGGCTTTTGCGGAGATCATCGCCTCGTGCCCGGCGCCCGTCGTCATGGCGGGGGGACCCAAGGAGCCGACCCTGCGCGCAGCGCTCGCCCATATCCACGCGGGCATGCGTGCGGGTGCGCGTGGCGCGGTGGTGGGGCGCAACATCTGGGGAGAGGCTGACATGGAGCACGCGGCCCGCGCCTACGCGGCAGTGATCCACGACGGCCTTGACGCCGACGAGGCTCTCGCACGCGCATGATCCTCGGCCTCGGCTGCATCGCGCACGACCTCATCCTGGTGACAGAGACACCATGGGAGTCGGGCAAGGGCCGTGTCATCGAGAGTGAGACTCGTTTCGGTGGGAATGTCCGTAACGCTCTCGCCACGGTTGCGGCCCTCGGCCATCCGGCCGGCTACCTCGGGGCTATCGGCATCACCCCGGTTGGCGATGAGGCGGTAGCCGATCTTGTCGAGTACAACATCAGCACGGAGTACGTCGAGCGAGTTGCTGGCGCGGATCCTGTGGAGTCGCGCATCACCGTGACCGCGGGTGGAGAGCGCTACATCGCATTCGACGATGCGCCTCTGGGCAGGACACCCCTCCCGAGCCAGGACATCGTCGCCCGAGCGCTCGATATCGCTGGTGCGCTGCTCATCGATGCTTGCGTGGCTCCTCCCGGCTCACTCGAGGTTGTGGAGCATGCGCGCGACCGCGGAGTCCCCGTGATCCTCGATGCGGAGCGAGACCCGTCGCCCACCGTCCTCGCCCTGGTCGCGGCTGCAGATCATCTCGTCATCCCCCGCACGTTTGGTTCGATGGTGACGGGGTTCGATGATCCGGTCGCCATCTCCCAAGCCCTATGGAACGACAATCGCTCCGCCGTCGTGCTCACGGAAGGCACCGCGGGAGCCCACGCGTTCGACGCCCCGGGATCGGCGGTGCACGTGCCGGCCTTCCCGGTCACGGCTGTCGACACGACCGGATGCGGTGATGCCTTCCA
>CAZLZC010000097.1:0-6812 GCA_964563825.1 uncultured Actinomyces sp. | reverse complement strand
CGGGGCTCCTCCGACTGCTGACGCAGGACATAGCCACGCCGAAAGACGGCCATGCCCGAGACGAGCTCGCCGGCGAGCACGGAGGTGGGTCGCGCGAGCCCCACGACGTTGCCACTGAGTCCAGCCACTTCCTTGCCGCCGTAGAAGCCGATGTAGATGTGGCGCGTGCGCGAGGCTGAATTGTCAGCCGCCCTCAGTTGGTACGAGGTGTTGTCGTAGACGAGTGGTTGATGTCCCGCGAATTCCAGTGGCACTCCTGAGTAGCGCGACCACAGTCCGAGCGCCTTCTGCAGGCGCGCCATCTCGCGCTTCGCGGCAGCGGGGCTGAGCCGACCCATGTCCACACTCCAGGTCACGGGCTCGGGGCACGCTGACCATCCCGACCCGCTCAGGGCGTCGTCGCCGAAGAAGCTGGAGTAGTCGGATTCGGCCGCGAGTGCAACAGCCTGGCGGGCCGGCTGAGTCGCTCCTGTCGGGTCGGCGTGGGCGGGTGCCACACCAATAACCAGCGCGACCGCGAGAGCGGCGACGCCTGCCCTGATGAGTCCAGAACCCACACCTCGAGGCTAAACGCAAGTCATTGACCGATCAAAGTCCAGTCACTAACTCAATCGAGGCGGTCTCCTCAATGACAGTGCCCCGGCTGAGGCGCCACATCTATACCGGGACTGCGTCTGAAGAAGCCCACGGGCTTGAGGTGGAAGCCGACCCGCTCGACCGGCATCACCGGCCAGTCCTCCGTCCGCGGGATGTGATTGGTCCCGAAGGAGTACCAGAGCACGACGTCGGTGTCGGTGAGTGCGCGATCGCGCGCTGTCCACGTCGGCAGCCCCGCGCCACCCGGATGCATGAAGGGGTATTCACCAGCGGGGTAGCGCTCTTCGCCGTCGTACGGCGTGACCCACAGGTGGTGGTACATGAATCCGGCACGTCGTCCGATGACCGAGTCAGGGCTGGCCATGGGATAGGTCGTGTGCCCGGGGACCAGCTTGTAGCCGACGGCGTCACCGAGGTGGTTGGTCGAATTCGGGTTGAGCACCTTCCAATAGCGGCCATTGAAGGGGTCGACGGTGCGGCGCGCCTGCAACTCGGACTTCAGAGGGGTCCTGCGTGTCGTATACGCCGCGCCGTGCGGGTTGTCGGGCCCAGGAGGAAGGGCTTCGGACTCGACCTCTATCACCGTGTTGCCCGAGCCATCGACATCCAAATCGAGGCGGGCGCAGAAGATGTGCTGGTGGTACGGGGCGAGGAGCCCCGGCTCCAATTCGGTGGAAGACGGCCCCGGCTTCCCGGCGATGGTGAGGACGATGCCGGTGAGTTTGGCCTCGAACTCGATAGAACCGTCCTGGTAGAAGTACCAGAAGTAGCCGTACTCGTAGTTGTTGATCGTGACGATGGACGATGCCACGAAGCGGCGACCGCGCCGCACCTCGACGTGACCGTGTTCATCGGTGTGCTTCCACAGGATCCCGAAGTCCTCCTCGTGCAAGCAGATCCCCTGCTTGACGACCCGCACGTCACCGGTCGGGTCCATGAGGGTCACGTCCCGGTAGACGATCTCGCCGAGGCAGTCGCAACCCAACACGAGCGAGTTGGTGTAGGCACCAAGCCCGAACTCCCCGGTATCGAAGGCCTGCTTGCGGTGCGCTTCGGCCACCGTGTCGCCGTAGGGAATGACGAGTTCGGCGATCGACAGGCGATGTGCGATGCGGCGTTCGATGTCACCGTCCACAAAGCGCACGTCATGGATGACCAACCCCTCGCGCTGGTCGAATCCGATGCGCAGGCGCCACCGCTCCCAGGCGACGGCCCATCCATCCATCTCGAACGAGGCGCCCTCGGGTTGGGAGATCGTGAGTGGCTTGAGTTGGATGTCGGCGCCCGTCTCATCCGCTCGGTAGGGGCCCGGCGTGCTCGGGATGGGCACGATGCCCTCATCCTCCACGGCGAGGACTTCGGCGGTGTCCAGGTCGACGATCGCGCGCAGGCCGGAAATCGGGTGCGCGTAGACATTCGCGTCGGGTGTCGGTCGATGCCACAGCGGAGTCCAGACCAGGCGCCGGTCCCCATCGACGCCATCAGGCACCGCGGAACCGAAGGGCCAGGTCTCCAGGTAGACCTCTTCCATATCCCGAATACCGCGCGCCAGGATCGCGGCCTGGAAGCGTGGATCGGCACGGGCGGCGTCCATGGCCGCCTCAGCCTGCGTGGAAATCACCGGGGCGACCGCGCCTGGTTCGGCGGCAACGGACAGCAGCTCCCCCGCCACCGAGACGTGCGCGAGCGACATGGTCCGCGTCGCGGAGTCCCACAGCGACAGGCGAGCGACCCGCTTCGGGGAATCCCCCGGGCTCCATGCGGCCAGGGCCGCCTTGTCCGGCTCATCGAGTGCAACTCCGGCGACAAAGACGCCGTCGCGGAGGACGCCGGCGGAGCGGAGACCTGCTGCGATTCGCTGCAGCTCGACATCATCGAGGGGATCAAGAGGGTGGGCTGCCACGAGTAGACCGTAGTACGGCGATGACAGCCCCGCCTGAGGGCGCGGTGGCCCTGGGCAACCGAGAGCCCTATCGCTAATGTCTCGGCATGAGGTACGACGGCACGATGCTCATCACCGAGCGCTTCGACGAGTGCAGAGCGTTCTACTCACTCCTGCTCGACGCAGAGCCCACCCCGGGAGTCGGCTGGGCGCGTTTCGGGCTCGCCGACGGCAGTTGGATAGCCCTCCACACGCCGTGGCGGCCAGGCATGACGACCACGGGAGGTTCGCAAGTGATGCTCCTCGAGGTCGACTCACTCGAGAATGAGTCTGCGCGGCTGTCGAGCTCTGGTGTTGCCTGCTCCGAGCCGCATGAGATCCCGGGAGGAGCCGTCGTCACCATCACCGATCCCGACGGCCGCACCATCCAGTTGATCGCCTACTCCGCGCAGGACTAGCCTCACCGCATGCCATCCAGCCCTGATCGTGCCTCCTATTTCCCGGCGATCGAGAAGCGCTACGGCAAGCCCATGTCCTACTGGTTCACCCAGATGAAGAAGGTCAAGGACGAGAAGTACGCCGACCAGATGGCCTTCCTGCAGGAGCAGCACGGCTTCAGCCGCGCGCATGCCAATGCGCTCGTCCTCTACTCCAAGGGCAACACGTCGTCACGGCGCTACGAGACCTTCGAGGACTACCTCAAGACGCTGGACGAAACCAAGGCCAAGACGATGCGCGCGATCTTCGCCACCCTGACAGCGAAGTTCCGCAAGGCCGAGGTCGTGATCGCGTGGAATCAGCCGATGCTCAAGCAGGATGGGCGCTATCTCTTCGGTGCGGGCGCACAGAAGGCGCACATCCTCATCGCTCCGTTCGATGAGGGCATCATCGACGAATTCCGACCGCGTCTCGAGGGCTACGAGGTGAACAAGAAGACGATCCGGGTTCCTGTTGACTGGAAGGTCGACAAGAAACTACTCGTCGACCTGGTCTCTGCCCAGTTCGACTAGGCGCGGTCGCACGCGAGGACGAGTCCGCACGGTGAGCTCGGTCGTTGCGAGGCCCGTGAGGCTCAGCCCTGGTCGAGCTTCACCTTGGCCTTACGCCCTCGAATCGTGCAGTGATTGAGCGCCTTGACAACCTTGCGTGCCTTGTCCTCGGGGACGTCGACCAGTGAGAAGAACTCCTGGATCTTCACAGGCCCGACATCCTTGCCCTTCAGCCCTGCTTCGCCCGTGACCGCACCGACGATGTCGCTCGGGGTGACGCCGGACTTGCGACCGAGGGACACCCAGATGCGCGTCTTGCCGGCGGCGGGGCGGGGAGAGCCGCCCGCGCCCTTGCCCGTGGGCTTGCCGCCTGACTTGCCTGCCTTGCCGGAGGCTCCGCGCTTGCCGTCGACATCGAGCGAAGCGCTGAGCTCGCGGTCGTCATCGGCAATGTCTCCGCCCGCGGCCTCATGGGCGAGCGCGAATGCCGCAAGCAGGACCGTCTCGGGATCGCGATCCTCGAGAAGGTCGGACACGATCTCCTGGAAGGACTCCAGACGTGACTGCTGATCGGGGTCGTCGAGGATGTCTTCGATGCCGTCGCGAGTGCGCTCGAGACGCATCATGCGGACGTCGGCGATGCTCGGGACCTTCTCGATCGGGATGGGCGCACCGATGAGCTTCTCGATGGCCGCGAGCATGCGCCGCTCGCGCGGCTCCATGAGACTGAGCGCCACCCCCTCACGCCCGGCGCGACCGACACGACCAATGCGATGCACGTAGACCTCGGGTGAGGAGGGCAGGTCGTAGTTGACGACATGGGAGAGGTGGTCGACGTCCAGGCCGCGCGCGGCCACGTCGGTAGCCACGAGTAGGTCGATTGTCTTGTTGCGCAGCCGGTTCATGACCCGATCGCGCTGATCCTGCGTGAGGCCTCCGTGCAGAGCCTCTGCCTGGTAGCCGCGGGCCGCGAGAGACTGGGCGAGATCGTCGACTTCGCCTCGCGTGCGGCAGAAGATGATCGCTGCCGTGGGGTCCTCGGCATCGAGGATGCGCATGACGGCAGCGGGCTTGTCCAGACGCTTGACGACGTACGCCGCCTGGCGCACGCGGGGCACGTCGTCGGCAGTCTTGGCCGGGGCAGTGATGGCGACCCGCTCGGGATTGCGCAGGTGCTTGCTTGCCAACTTGTCGATGCGCTTGGGCATCGTCGCGGAGAAGAGCACCGTCTGCCGAGACTGAGGAGTCTTGGCGAGCAGGGTCTCGATGTCCTCGATGAATCCCATCTCGAGCATCTCGTCGGCTTCGTCGAGCACGACCGTGCGCACGTGACCAAGCTTGAGTGATCCACGATCACAGAGGTCGAGCGCGCGACCTGGGGTAGCGATGACGACGTCGACTCCTCGCCTCAATGCCTCGATCTGCTGGCGTGCCGGTGCACCGCCGTAGATCGCGACGAGACGCACCCCAATGGACTTGCCGTAACTCGCGAAGGCCTGTGCCACCTGGAGGGCGAGCTCACGGGTGGGCACGAGGACCAGAGCACTGGGCTCCTTGTCCTGTCGATGGGGATCGAGGCCCTCGAGGATGGGCAGTGCAAAGGCGGCGGTCTTGCCCGTGCCGGTCGCGGCCTGGCCGAGCATGTCGGCGCCGCCAATGAGCAGCGGGATGGAGGCGGCTTGGATCGGCGTGGGCTCTTCGTAGCCGAGAGACGTCAACGTGGAGAGGAGGTCACCCCGCAGTCCAAGGGAAGTGAAGTCGAGTTCGGGGGTGTCCATGGGGCGGACGCTACCTTGCGCGCGCGTGTCCCCCGGATCAAGGCGAGATCAGCGCTATGCGGCCGCGGGCTCGGGCACGCGGACGAGAGCCCCACCGCGCGTCCGGCTCAGCACGCCGATGGTTTCGATGCCCAGGGCCACCGAGACGAGCCCGAGGGCGCTCATCCACCTACGGTCGATGTCGTTGATCGCGGGGGAGCCCAATCGATGCGCGACAACTCCGATCCGGAGCACAGCACTATCCCCGTCTGAGGTTTGGCCGTCGACATCGAAAGGATCAAGATCCTCGTCGTCTTCGTCGTAGCCGTAGGGATCCGCTTCGCTCACCGCAGCATCAAGCTGCGCGATGACACTGGCGAGCACTCCCAGACAGGCCTCTTCCTCGGGGGCGGGTGGTCCGTCGGGGATCACGACGACGACCGGGGCGGGAGAGCCGTCGAGCTCGGCAACGATGACGACCGTGCCCTCACGGCGCTCCTCCACGGGGATGTGGTCGGCCGCGAAGAGCAGGGGGTCGCGCAGGGATTCAGCACGGAGCTGATCGTGAGACAGGTGGGACCAGCGGCGGCGAAAGGCGCCGGGATCGTCAAAGGCAGCTCGCTTCATGGCGGAAGCATCGGCGTGCTCCGCTGTGGAAGGTGCCTGCGCTCCACAGGGCTTTCGTGCTAGGCGAGTGCAACACTCGTGACATGACTTGGCGCGTGGTTGCTGTCACCGCGGTGATCATCACCATCGTCGTGTACGCCGTGGGGTCGGGAGCATGGGTCTCCACGGGGAGCACGTGGTATCTCGCGCTCGACAAGCCCGCGTGGCAGCCACCCCCCTGGATCTTCGGGCTGATCTGGCCGTACAACTTCGTCGCCATCGGCGTCGTGGGCTCGGTCATCGCGTGGAACGCCGTACCCGCCCGTGTCATCACGGTGATCGTGCTCCTTGCCGTGACCGTAGCGTTCGCCCTGGCCTGGGCCTACCTCTTCTATGTGCCGCACGAGCTCACAGGAGCAGCGATTGCCCTCACGGTGACGGCAGTGCTGACGCTGCCCATCACGGTGATCGCCTTCGCGGAGCGATGGTGGCTCGGCGCGATGCTCATCCCCTACCAGGTCTGGGTCGCACTTGCCGCGAGCCTTTCCTGGGGCTACGTCGCCAAAGCTGGTGCGTGAGGTGGGCGACTCACTGTCGGTAGACCTCGATCAGGTGATCGCGCGCGGAGCACCCGCGCAGCGCGCGGAGGCGCTGAGGCTGCGTACGATCCTTGAGGTAACGCCCGACGATGCCGAGACAACACTGACCGCGCGACAGTTGATCGAGGCCTATCTCAACGATCCCTATCTGGAGCGCGGCTAGACTCTTGAGACAGGAGGCCTTCATGCGACCACTCATGATCTTCGACGGCGACTGCGCCTTCTGTACGACGTCGGCCAACTTCATGCGCCGCCGGATCCGGCCCCGCTGCGATATCGAGCCCTGGCAGCGCACCGATATCGAGGCCTTCGGGCTCACCGCCACTGAGTGCACCACGGCCGTGCAGTTCGTCACGGCGGATCGCCGCGTCTACTCCGGCAG
>CAZLZC010000096.1:0-8468 GCA_964563825.1 uncultured Actinomyces sp. | reverse complement strand
CGCGCAGTAGCCGAAGTTGGTGGGGCTGCCGGCCTTCACCATGTGGTTCCACGCGGCGCCACCCACCGAGACAGTGCCGTCGGGCTGGGTGGTGCGTACGCCGTTCCACAGGCTGCTCACTGTGATGCCCTTGGGCAGGTCGACGCGCCAGTGCTTGTCCATAGTCGACTGGGTCGACACAACCACGTCACTGCAGTAGCCCGCGCCCCAGTCACTCGTGACGATCGGTGTCGCGACGACACCCTCGGTGACGCCGGGCATCGTCGGCGTGGGAGTCGGAGTCGGAGTCGGCGTAGGTGTCGGCGTCGGCGTCGGTGTCGGTGTCGGCGTCGGCGTCGGTGTCGGCGTCGGCGTACTGCCGGATCCACCGAGGGTCACATCAGAGCACGAATAAAAGGCCTCGGGGGAGTCGCTGCGCTGCCAGACGGTGTAGAGGATGTGACGTCCCTGGCGTGCGGGCAGATTCATGCGCAGCGTCGTGGTGGCCTCGCGTGCGCGGGGGCCGGAGTCGTGCACGAGTTCGAGGTCGGCCCAGCGCAGCGGCTTGGTCGGGTCGAAGCCCGCGCGCGTGATGAAGACCTGGTAGTACGCCGTGGCGTGCGGCGCTGATGACGTCCACGTCAGGGTGTACTTGCCGTCGGCGTCCGGCGTGAGGTTCGTCGTTTTCCACTGCGTGGACGGGGTGTCGAAGATCGCGTACTTCTCGCGACCGGCCGAGCACAACTGGCCGTCCGGGATGATCTGGCGGTGCTGGCCGGCGGCCGCACCCTGATTGATCTCGTTCCAGTCATAGAGCGCCTGCGGACTGGTGCGCCAGGCCTCGGCGCACAGGGGTGACGTGCGGTCGCCGTAGAAGCATTCCCAGATGCGAGACGACGGATTCGACATGGAGCCATGAGCCTGCGCGGGCCCCGCGCCAACCCCCACGGCGGTGAGCATCGCGGCGACAATGCTGAAGGAACCGATGAGGGCGGTGCCGGCGCGTCTGGTGCGCAGCGGGGTCTTCACGAGAATCTCCTGTCCGAATCGAAGGTGCACGGGCGTGCACGATGATCTGGACTCCGAGCCTCATGCCCCGGTTCCAGGGGACACCAGCCGAGCGGAGGCTTCCCAGGGATTTCACACGCAAATCCGTGGAAGCTTCATCCCTTTGGCTGACCCGCCGTGTCCCCAACTGGGGGCATTCCGGGCCTGGTCAGCTCCATCCGAATAGGGTCACCGCGGCCCCTACGGCGGCGCAGGTCCCCAGGACCTTGAGCGTGCCGATCCTCAGTCGGAACACGAGCACGGCCGCGAGCAGCGAGATGGCCACGGCTGCGAGATTGATGGTGCCCAGCTCGGGGATGGGCAAGGTGAGTGGCCCGAAGCTCGTGTCCGTGACGGTCCCGAAAGCCGTATGCAGTGCAAACCAGAGTGCGAGATCGAGTACGACGCCGGACACCGCCGCGCCCACTGCGGTGAGGGCGTGGCTGAGGGACTCGTTGTGGCGCAGCCGCTCGACGTAGGGGGCGCCGAGGAAGATGAACATGAAGCAGGGGACGAAGGTCACCCATACGGTGAGAATGGCGCCGAGGGTGCCTGCGACCAGCGGGGGAAGGTCCCCGGGTGAGTTGTAGGCAGCCAGGAAGCCGACGAACTGCACCACCATGATGAGCGGGCCGGGCGTGGTCTCGGCCAGGCCCAGGCCGGTGATCATGTCCTGGGGCGTGATCCAGCCGTAGCGGTAGACGGCCTCCTGCGCGATGAAGGCGAGGACGGCGTACGCCCCACCGAAGGTGACGAGCGCGCTCTGTGAGAAGAGGACTGCTTCCTGAGCGAAGACATTCGCCATGCCCAGGGTGAAGACGAGTGCGACGACGGGAATCAGCCAGATGACAGCGCAGACCGCAGCGGCCCGCAGCGCGCTACGCGCCGCAGGCTTGCTGATGGCCTCGTCGTCCGGGAGCAGCGCTGGAGGCTCGTCGATATCGCTGGCTCCCCTGTGCCCACCGAGGGGGAACCACCCGGGTCTGCGACGACCGATGAGCCAGCCGGCCAGGGCGGCGGCGATGATGAGGAAGGGGAAGGGCACGTCGAAGAAGGCGATTGCGACGAAGGACAGGGCTGCGATCACCTGGAGGGCGTGGCTGCGCAGAGTGCGCTTGCCGATGCGGATGACCGCTTCCACCACGATGGCGACCACGGCCGCCTGCAGCCCGAAGAGCAAGCCCTGGATCCAGGTGACATCCCCGAAGACCGCATAGACGGCGGAGAGCACCAGCATCGCGAAGAAGCCCGGGATGACGAAGAGGCTTCCGGCGACGACACCGCCCCGCGTGCCATGCATGAGCCAGCCCACGTAGGTGGCGAGCTGCTGCGCCTCCGGACCGGGCAGGATCATGCAGTAGTTCAGCGCGTGCAGGAACCGGCGCTCGCTGACCCAGCGGCGCCGCTCTACCAACTCACGGTGCATGACGGCGATCTGACCCGCGGGGCCCCCGAAGCTATTGAGCCCGATGTAGGCCCACACCCGAGTCGCCTCCCCCAGGGTCACCCCATGGCCCGGGCCGCGGGTGGAGGACATGGGTACATCTTCCACGGGTACGACGGCTTCCACCCGAACGTCGGCTGAGTAAAGGCCCGCGCCCGGCATAGACTCATCCTGTGGCGCGCGGTGACGGCAGGCTCACGCACGAATTCCTCGGCGATGACCGAGCGCCCCAGGACGCCTGCGGAGTCTTCGGCGTGTGGGCACCGGGTGAGGACGTCGCCAAGCTCACCTACTTCGGCCTCTACGCACTGCAGCATCGCGGTCAGGAGTCAGCCGGCATCGCGGTGAGCGATGGCCATCGGATCGTGGTCTACAAGGACATGGGCCTGGTCTCGCAGGTCTTCACTGAGGCGAGCCTGGAGTCGCTGCAGGGGCACCTCGCCATCGGCCACACGCGCTACTCCACGACCGGCTCGAGCTGCTGGGACAACGCGCAGCCCACCTTCCGTGCGACCGCCACCGGTCATCTCGCGCTCGCGCACAACGGCAATCTCACCAACACGCCTGATCTTGCCGAGCGGGTCGCCGCACTCGAGGTCGATCGTGGCGAGTTGCCGCTGGGTACGCCGAAGCCCACACGGGCGACCTCCGACACCGAGCTGGTCACCGCCCTCATCGCCGCTCACCCCGATGTCTCCCTCGAGGTAGCCGCGATGGCCGAGCTGCCCAAACTGCAGGGCGCCTACTCGCTCGTCTTCATGGATGACACGACCCTGTACGCCGCTCGCGATCCTCAGGGCATCCGCCCGCTTGTGCTGGGTCGCCTCGAGCGCGGCTGGGTCGTCGCGAGCGAGACGGCCGCCCTCGACATCGTTGGTGCGTCGTATGTCCGGGAGATCGAACCCGGTGAGCTCGTCGCCATCGACGAGCACGGCCTGCGTGCGCACTGCTTCGCGAAGCCAGAGCCCAAGGGCTGCCTCTTCGAGTACGTCTACCTCGCGCGGCCCGACACCACCATCTCGGATCGCAGTGTGCAGGCGACGCGCGTCGACATCGGCAAGCGCCTCGCTCGCGAGCACCCCGTCGAGGCCGACCTGGTCATCCCCGTACCGGAGTCAGGCCGCTACGCCGCGATCGGCTACGCGCAGGAGTCGGGTATCCCTTTCGCCGAGGGCCTGGTGAAGAACTCCTACGTCGGGCGCACCTTCATCCAACCGTCGCAGACGATCCGCCAGCTCGGCATCCGACTCAAGCTCAACCCGCTGCGCGAGGTCATCGCCGACCAGCGGCTCATCGTCGTCGACGACTCGATCGTGCGCGGCAACACCCAGCGCGCGCTCGTGCGGATGCTGCGCGAGGCGGGTGCCCGCGAGGTGCATGTGCGGATCTCCTCCCCACCGGTGAAGTGGCCGTGCTTCTACGGGATCGACTTCGCCTCTCGCGCCGAGTTGATCGCCAATGGCCTCTCGGTGGAGGAGATCTGCCGCTCGATCGGCGCCGATTCACTCGGCTACGTCTCGCTCGATCAGCTCGTCGAGGCGACGACGATCCCCAAGGACGACCTATGCCGGGCCTGCTTCGATGGCGTCTATCCCGTGCCGATCCCGGAGCCCGAGGTCATGGGCAAGCATCTGCTCGAGGGCCTGGAGAAGCGGGTGTCCTCGACCACGCACATCGACGCGCTGCAGCATCCCTGATGGTCTATCGCTTCCGCTTCTCCTTGATCACGATCGTGGGCTTCGAGAAGTGGAAGTTGCGCGCCGCAATCCGTAGGTAGCCGCCGCGAGTGGTGAGAGACGATGTCGCCGCCTGCTCATCTCCGTCCTCGGCGTAGACCTCGATAGATAGTCGGTCCTTTAGTTGACGCGGATTGATGTTCCACAGGCATTCAGCCAGTTCCAGTGGGATGAGTGCGTCGAATGACCCCCGGAAGAGTTTGCCCTTGGCGTTGAAATGCGAGCCACTGAGGGGTGTGCGCAGTTCTTGTGCCTCGGGGTCCCAGTCCGGGATTCCCCACTGCCCGGCGTTCGTCGAGAAGACGGGGAACCGCTCCCCCAAGCAGAGCTCGGGAAAGTACGGATCGTTGGCGTCCTTGAAGTTGGCACCCCATAGGTAGAAGTCGTAATCGGGCAAGTCACCAGGGGCCGTGAACTTGGGAAAGTAGTTGTCCACTCGCGCGAGTGGTTTCCCCTCGGCGACCACCCGGGATCCCTCCGTCCCGAGGGGTTCCATCGTCATCCTGATGTCCCCGAGAAAGGCGTTTGCCCAGGATGGCCTGAGCCACGAGGTGCGGACCACGACGCGGAGTTTCTGGGAGGGGTCAAGGCTGGCAAGTTTGCGGCAGGTCTCGGGCTTGCCGGGTTTGCCGCACCCTTTAGCGTCTGGGACTGGCAGGTCCTGATCCTTGCTTGAGTCCCTCGCGGAACCGGGGACCAACTCGATGCTTAGTCCCGCGGGGATGTCCCATACATCTCCGTTCTCCGTCATCTGCACTCCCGGCTCGGAGAGCCGAATCAGTGGGCGCAGGTAATCCGTGCCCCACTCGTTTTTGAGTCCGGGGATCTGCCAGGTATCGCCGCGGTAGACGCCATGGCCTTTGCTCAGCCCGAAGTCGCCGCTCTCGGGGTCCACCTGCGGCCAAGGTTCTGGGGTACCGCGGGTCACGATCCTGCCGTGAGTCACTTTGCCGCTCTCGCTGACAAGGCTTATGGACTCCACGCAGTTGAGTTCCCGCTCCGAGGTGCACTTCGTGATTTCGGAAAACATGGGCCCTTGTCCCGGAGCGTCGGCTGCCGGGAGGGGGCGCGCCTCCGCGAGTCCGGATGCCCCCATCCAGAGTCCGGCCGAGATGGCGGTGACAGCGATGAGTACGCGCATGATGGTCCCCCGTCCTTCCGCCCCTAGGGTAGCCCCGTGGACGATTCGAGTCGCGGCCTCAGCTACTCCGACGCCGGCGTCGACGTCGAGGCGGGTGAGCGCGCGGTCGCCCTGATGCGCGATGCCATCGCGCGCGCGACTCGACCGGAGGTTGTCGGTGGCTTCGGTGGATTCGCGGGCCTCTTCGACGCGAGCGCACTCAAGGGCTACACGCGCCCGCTGCTTGCCACCTCCACCGATGGCGTGGGCACCAAGGTCGCGGTCGCTCAGGCGATGGACATCCACGACACCATCGGCCAGGACCTCGTGGCGATGGTGATCGACGACATCGTCGTGTGCGGTGCGGAGCCACTCTTCATGACCGACTACATCGCCACGGGCAGGGTCGTGCCTGAGCGCGTCGCTGCCATCGTGGCGGGCATCGCGCGCGGCTGCGAGATCGCCGGCTGCGCGCTGGTGGGCGGTGAGACCGCGGAGCATCCGGGGCTTCTCGAGCCCGATGAGTACGACGTCGCCGGTGCCGGGACGGGCGTCGTGGAGGCCGATCGTCTCCTGGGTGCCGATCGCGTGCGCGCGGGCGACGTCGCTATCGCAATGGCATCGAGTGGCCTGCACTCCAACGGCTATTCCCTCGCGCGCCGTGTGCTCCTCGGCGACGGTGGGCCGGGGCTCACGGCGTACATCGACGATCTTGGCCGCACGGTGGGCGAGGAGATGCTCGTGCCCACACGGATCTACGCCCAGGACTGCCTCGATCTCGTCGACAACGTCGACGTACACGCCTTCAGCCACATCACGGGTGGCGGCATCGCGGCCAACCTTGCGCGCGTGCTGCCCACCCATCTATCCATCGACATCGATCGGTCCACATGGACGCCGCCCGCGATCTTCAGTGTCATCGCAGGCCTCGGCGTGGAGCGCGCGGAGATGGAGCGGACTTTCAACATGGGTATGGGGATGGTGGCCATCGTCGATGCGACCGCGGCAGGAGATGCGATGGCCCGGCTGCGCGATCGTGGCGTGCCCTCCTGGCCGTGCGGCGTCGTGCGCGACCGACGCGATGGCGAGACCGGCGACGCGGAGGCCAAGGGCGGTGGCGGCGGAGCCGCGCTCGTGCGGGGTGAGCACCCCTAGGTATCACAAGTGATACCGTCGCCACATGGCGATGACCCTTCGGCTCTCCGACGAGCAGACCGAGTTGCTCCGCGCTCGCGCGGATTATGAAGGCCGCTCCATGCAGGAGGTGGCCAAGTCCGCCATCGAGGAGTACCTCGAGTCCCATATCCGCGCCGACCTCATCGAACGCATCCTCGACGAGGAGCTGCCCCGCTACGCCGACGCCATGCGCCGCCTGGCCGAATAGACGTGCTCTTCCTCACTTCCGCGGAGGTCCTCAGCATCGCCGAGCGGGTGATCCCCGGTGCCACCGTCCGTGACGTAGGTCTGATCGAGGCAGCAGCGGCAAGACCCCAGGCCACGCTCGATGGCCGCTACGCCTACCCCGATGTCGCACACATGGCCGCGGCCTTCACGCAGTCACTGGTGTGCAATCACGGGCTCGTCGATGGCAACAAGCGATTGGGCCTCGCCTGCCTCATTGTCTTCATGCGAATGAATGGGCATCGACTGCGGATGAGCAATGACGAGGCGTATGACCTCATCTACGGCATTGCCTCGGGGACCCTGAGGTCAGTGGAGGACGTCGCGCGAGTCCTCGCCGGGATGCTGAAGCCCTAGCGAGCCTCGTCCTCGTCGTCCGAGTCGTCGGCGTAGCGGTCCACGAGGGGTACGTCGACCTCGACCTCTTCGGCACCGTCGATCTCGTGATGCTCGCCCGTGGCGAGCTCCGCCTGCAGGCGCTCGAAATCGGTTTGCGGCCCGCTGTACTTCAATGCACGCGCGACCTTCGTCTGCTTCGCCTTGGCGCGACCGCGACCCATGATCGGACTCCTAGACGTCCCTGCGCGACATCCATAGGGCCGCGCTGACCCCCGAAAGCGTACCCCGCCCCCCGGTTCCTCCGCACGGGGAGGGGCGGCTCCTCTTGATCATTCGCCGCGCGAAGGGCCCCGCAGGCGCCACCCTGTCCCCATGCGCCCCGTCGTAGCCGCCCTCGCCGCCCTCACCGTCGCCCTGGCCCTCCCCTCTGCCCCGGCCCTTGCCCTGCCGGCACCCCTGCCCCGGGCCGACCAGAGCGGCGCCAGCCAGATCCAGACCCTGCCTCAGCCCGGTGTCGACGTCGAGCGGCTGCCGCTGGGCGACACCAAGGTCACGCTGACCGGTGCCCGCCAGGGCTGGACCTGGGCCTGCACCGCGGGCAACCCCAACGCACCGGGCGCGAGCCAGGACGGACCGTGGATCGAGGGCGACACGTGGAACCTCCTGGAGAAACTCGCGGTCCGCGGCGAGATCTCCTGGAAGACCGCCGCGAAGTACGCCGAGCAGTCCGGTGCGTCCACCCGCACGATCACGACCATGCGTGTGCCGACGGTGGGCACGACGGGTGAGTTCCCCATCGCACGCGACGATCCCGCCTACGCCTACGACCGCAATCCCTCGTCCATCACCGCGCGGACCAAGACCGTCACCCTGCCGAAGAACCCGACGAAGGCCGCCAAGCAGTCGTGCCTGCCCATGGGTGCGATCGGCGTAGCCAAGAACGGCGTCATGCTCTACAACGCACTCGATGCACGCAACGAGGACGCTCGCGCACATGAGCTGCAGGACTCCTGCGAGGGGCATCCCAATCCCACGGAGTACCACTACCACGCGGGTTCAGCCTGCGTGGTGGGCACGCAGACGAACGCCTGGCCCAACTCCGCTGTCCTCTTCGGCTACGCCTTCGACGGATTCGGCATCTACGTCGAACGCGACAGCAAGGGCGCCATGCTCACGAACAAGGATCTCGATGCCTGCCATGGCCGCACGTCCAAGGTGAAGTGGAATGGCAAGGTGCAGAAGGTCTATCACTACGTCGTCACGCAGGAGTTCCCCTACCTGCTCGGCTGCTTCACCGGCACCAACGCAGTCCCGGCCACCGGACCCTAGGGCTAGCGACTCACGTCAAAGGTCCGCAGGGCCGGACCCCCCGCGGCCATGCGCTCCTCGGCCTCACGGGCCG
>CAZLZC010000095.1:2234-8565 GCA_964563825.1 uncultured Actinomyces sp. | reverse complement strand
GTCGGCATGGTCGCCTATCCGCACGGTCAGGTGCGCGCGGTGACGCATCGAGGTATCGAGGACGCGGATATCGAGACGATCCTTGCGGCGAGCGCGGAGGCCCTTGGTGCCACCCGGTGAATGCGACTACAGCGTGAGCGCGACCACTGCGCACAGGGCGAGTGCGACCCCGCCCCACTGCACGCGCGACATCCGCTCCTTGAGCAGGAAGTGCGCGATGAGCAGTGTGGTGGCGGGGTAGAGCGAGCCGATCACAGCGACGACCGCCAGCTCACCATCCTGCCCCGCGAGTTGGAAGAGGCCGTTGGCGAGAGCATCCAGGGCGCCTGCCCCGATGGCAAAGAGCCAGGGGTAGGGGCGCCACTTGCTCAGGCCACTGCGTGAGATCAAGACGATGGTCACGATGATCATGCCGAGCGTCGACCACCATCGGCTCAGCGTGGCGGCCCAGACTCCCGAGCCCTCCGGGGCGATTCCGAGCGCGGTGAGGAAGAAGCCGATCGCGAGGCCGGCTCCCGCGGACAGGAGCAAGGCACGCCTCGTGATGCGCGCATGCGGCCTGGTCTCGCGGCTGACCAACACGACGGCGCCCAGTGCGAGAAGGGCGCCTAACGCGAAGAGGAGGGTCAGCGGCTCACCGCGCACCACACCGACGATGACCGGGATCGCGGCGCCGCCGATCGCGGTGAGCGGTGAGACAATTCCCATGGGCCCGACAGCGAGGGCGGCGTAGATCAAGATCATGCCCAGGGTGCCGAAGATCGCGGTGACGATCGAGAGCAGGATCACGTCACGGTCGATCGTCCCCGGCACGATGAAGAGCGCGAAGAGGGTGAGGATGATCGCGCCGGCGGGGTAGTTGACGGCGATGATCCGCACGCTGCCGACCCGTCGGGCGCCGAGGCCGCCGGCCACGTCGGCTGCCCCCCACGCCACGCTGGAGACGAGGGCAAGGAGCGCGCCCACGGTCACCTCCTGGCTTACCCCGTCCTCGCGGCCGGGAGCGCCCCACTGTGCCAGATGTCTCTAACGGGCCGGCCTCGGGGGAGCGTCGTTACGTGGCGTGATTTCTCGATCCTGGGTCCGATCTGTGATACCTACAGGTCATGACTGAGATTCCGCCCCTGCGTCGACGTACCTTCCTCGGCCTCGCCGCCGGGGCCACGGTGGGCGCCGCGGCCGCGGCTGCCGTGCCGGCGACGAGCGCAGCGGCCGCGCCCGCTGAGCGCGCGGCGCGCGCCGCGTGGCCGGGCAAGCAGGCCTGGGAGCAGTTGCGTCGCCAGGTCGGCGGTCGCCTCATCCGCCCGACGCAGCCCTGGGCCAATCTCAAGCCCGGGGTCGACGTACCCGCGAAGTTCAAGAACCCGTGGTACCTCGAGGAGCAGGCGGGCGCGACTCAGTCCACCGGCATGTACAAGGCATGGCAGTCGACTCCGAGCGGGTATGCCGTCGCCGCGGAGAGCGGCAAGGACATCCAGGCAGCAGTCGATTTTGCGCGCAAGAACGACGTGCGCCTCGTGGTCAAGGGAACGGGCCACGACTACTACGGCCGCTCCTGCGGCCCCACCGACTCCCTGCTCATCTGGACCCACAACATGCGCCAGGTCACCGTGCACGATTCCTTCGTGCCCAAGGGTGCGCCGCTGGGCATGCCCGGTGTCCCCGCGGTGACGACGACGGCGGGCAACCGGTGGCTTGAGGCTTACAAGATCGCTTCGGCCAATGGCCTCTACATCCAGGGCGGCGGGTGCACGAGCGTCGGCGCATGCGGTGGCTTCGCCCTCGGTGGTGGCTTCGGCTCCTTCAGCAAGCGCTTCGGCAGCGGCGCTGCGGGCGTCCTCGAGCTGACCGTGGTCCTCGCCAGCGGCAAGATCGTCACGGCCAACGCCTACCAAAACGACGACCTCTACTGGGCCCTGCGCGGTGGCGGCGGTGGCACCTTCGGCGTGGTGACCCACATGACCTACCTCGCGCATCCTGAGCCCACCATCTCGGGCTGGATCGGTGGACCCATCACCGCCAAGTCGGATGCGGCGTACCTCGAGCTCCTCCAGCGCTACGTCGAGTTCGCGGGATCGACCCTCACCGATCCCAAGTGGGGCGAGGGCGTGATTCTCAATGAGGCCTATGCGATGGCCGAGGAGTTCGACACCGGACTCAACGTCATGCAGGTCGGCACGACGTTCCTCGACATCACGACCGAGGCGGCCCAGGCTGCATGGGAGCCCTTCCTCGCACCTCTGCGCGCTCGCCCGGACGACTTCACGGTCGACGTGAAGTTCAGTTCCCAGCCCTTCCGCAATCGCTGGAATCCGACGACGCGCGAGGCGATCTTCGACAACCGGCGCAATGCTCCCGCCGGTTACTTCTGGTGGACCGGCAATGCGGCTGAGGTCGGCGCCTACTGGGGCGCCTATGACGGTCGCGGTGTGCCCTGGTCCATGACGCAGGGCGACAAGGCGCGCGAACTGGCCCAGGGGCTCTTCGATGCTTCACGCACCTCACTCATCCTCTGGCAGACCAATAAGGCGCTCTACGGCGAGCATCCCGAGGCCAAGGCCCGCGATCTCACGACGTCAATCAACCCGGCGGTCTTCAACAACGTCGCCTTCATCACCGTCGGTGCGTGGAAGCAGAGCAAGTACCCCGGCATCGCCGGCCACGAGCCTGATCGCGCCGTGTCCCAGGCGCAGTACGACGGCGTGATGGCCGCGTCAGCAGCCATTCACAAGGCCACGCCCGGTGGCGGGTCCTACTCCAACGAGGGCAACTACTTCCAGGTGGGCTGGCAGACGGAGTTCTGGGGCAGCAACTACCCGCGCCTGCTCAAGATCAAGAAGAAGTACGACCCCACCAACCTCTTCACCGTGCATAAGGGTGTCGGCAGCGAGGGCTACTAGCCGCTCGGCATAGGTCGCCACGAGCGCGGGCCGGTGATTGTGCGGCTCAGTGCGAGTGAAATCGATACTCAGCCGCACAATTCACGCGAGCCCCGGCTACTAGCCGCTCTTGCGACGGAACTCCCGCTTGCCCCCGGCCTTGGCCGAGGAGCCCTTGGCCGATCCGCCGGACGAGGACTGGCCGTGGCCCTGGTGGCCGCCCTGGGCCTTCTTGCGCTCGAGCGCCTGGCGATAGCGCTCCTTCGGATCGTCCGAGGGTGCGTCTGTCGCGGGCTTGTCCTGGTCGTCGGCCATGGCCACAGTCTGCCAGTCAGGGCAGTGGGCGGCCGAGGATGCGTCTGAGACCGTCGCGCAGCGTCCAGGATTGCGGGGTCGAGGCGGGTGCCGCCTTCGTCCCCATGGCCGCGAGGACCGAGTCGTACGTCGCTCGTGGAAGGACGGCTCCCTCGCGACGCACCGCATCGGCGGGTACGGCGAGCACGCGATCGCGGCGCAGCCAGCTGGGCCGGCCATCGCGATCCCACGGCCCGGATCCGATAGCGAGCCAGTTCTGGTCTCCACCGTGATCGCGACTCGACAGCATCATCCCGACGAGGCGGCCGTCCTCCGCGCGACCAAGAATCGCGATGGGCCGGTCTTTGCCGAGATGAGCGTCCTCCTCGAAGGAGACCCACGTCCACACGACCTCTCCCGGGTCTGGGTCGCCATCCATCTCCGGGGAGTACTCCCAGGTCACCACACCCTGATACGTGTGCGCGCCACCGCGCTCGGGCGCGGGCTCCCCGGTCTCGCTCATCAGCCGCTGAGGGACAGCAGCGCGATGAGGTAGGAGATGGGCAAGCCGAAGTCGTAGAGCAGGATCAGCGTGTTGCCGGGTGCGAAGTTCTTGACCTTCACCATCTCGCGCACGTGATTGGCACCCGCGAGGACGAGGAAGACCGACTGCGCCACGGCGATCGGCAGCCATGCGGGCTCGGAGCTATTGGCGGCGATGATGCCGGCGAGGCCGAGGCCGAGTGAGACGAATCCGATCTCGTACTGGAAGCCGTTCGTCTGCCACCCGATGCTCTTGGCGGTGCTCTTGGCGAAGACCGTGTGCATCACGCCGCTGGCCAGGAACATGAATCCACCGGGGATAAAGAGCAGCCAGCGCATGGCGGAGGCCATGGTCGTCTCGTCGGGGGTGCCACCGGGAGCGGCGACATCCAGCAGGGTGAGGACCCACGCGATGACCAGGGTGACGAACGGAATGAGGATGCCCATGCTCGGACTGTAGTGACGCGGCGCAGGGGTCGGGAGGCTTTGTGGCGCGTGTCCCGTGCTCAGGAAGCCAGGCTCTCCTCGAGGGCTCGACGCATGACGTCAGCATCGAGATCTTGCCCGGTCCACAGGCGCGCATTGGTGAGGGCCTGATTGACGAGCATGCCGAGGCCCTGCAGGGTCGTCGCTCCACGAGCGGCAGCGCGCTGGAGGAAGACCGTGTCGGGGGGATTCGCCACCACATCGGCGACCACCATGTCGGGACGGATCGTCGCGTCATCGACATCAGGGGTATCGGTGCTGGGGTGGAAGCCGATCGAGGTGGCATTGACGAGGATGTCGACGCTCTCGGGCACGGCGTACGCACCCGACCACGCGACAAAATGAGCCGTTGCCGGGGTGCGATCGGCGACAAGCGCAGCGAGCTCCTCGCCGCGTTCCGGAGTGCGATTGACGATGGTGACGGAGCGGGCTCCGGCGAGCGCCGACTCGACAGCAATCGCGCGTGCGGCGCCCCCGGCCCCGAGGACGACCATGTCGCGGCCGGTCGGATCGATCACCGTGCGTAGTGACCGCACGAATCCCTGGCCGTCCGTGTTTTCTCCCGTGAGGTGTCCGTCGCGGTTGATGACGCAGTTGACCGCGCCGATGATGCCCGCGGACGGCGCCATCGCGTCGAGGTAGTCGAGGATCGCCACCTTGTGGGGGATCGAGCAGTTGAATCCGAGCCAGCCCATGCCGATGGCGCCGCGCACAGCATCACCTAGCCGCTCAGGAGGGACCTCGCAGTTGATGTAGCGGACATCCAGCCTCGCGTGGGCGTAGGCCGCTTCCATGACGGCAACGGTGGGGTTCTGCGCGGCTGACGTGGCAAATGAGCCGGTCAGGTCAGCGAGGAATCCGGTCATGGTGCCCTCCTCTCGGTCCGGTCGAGCCTAGTGGGCCATGATGCGCGCATGGCACGTATCGGATTCCTGGGAGTGGGCACGATCTCGGAGGCCATGGTCCGTGCGATGGCGGGACGCGAAGTGCACGACGACCAGATCTTGCTCTCCCCGCGTTCGCAGGAGAGGTCGAGCCGCCTGGCTGATGAGTTCCCCTCGTGCCTGCGGCTGGAATCGAATCAGGCTGTCATCGATGCGAGCGAGATTGTCGTTCTCGGCATGCGCCCGCAGCAGCTCGATGAGGCGCTCGAGGGTCTCGTGTTCAGAGACGACCAGGTGATCGCAAGCCTTATCGCGGGGACACCGCCGAGCGGGATCGCACCCCTGGTTGCGCCTGCGCGCCGCGTGTGCCAACTCATCCCCCTGCCGGCGATTGCGCTGCGACGGGGACCCCTCGTTATCAGTCCGCCGATCCCCGAGGTCGTCGCAGCGCTCGCCGGCCTAGGCGAGATCGTGACACTCGATGACGAGTCCCTCATCCGCACCTTGAGTTGCGCCTCGGCGTTCATGTCCACCTACTACGAGATGCAGAACGCTCTGATTGCCTGGATTGTCGAGCAAGGCATCGAGGAGGAGACGGCGTCGCGCTACGTCCGAGCCGAACTCGACGGCCTCGCCGCGGTCGGCCTGGTGACCCGCGATGCCGAACGCCTCGCCTTGCCGATGGAGCACCAGACCAAGGGGGGCCTCAACGAGCGTGTCCGCGCCCAACTCCTCGCATCCGGCTGGTTTAGCACTTTGATCGACGCAATTGACGGCACTTATCGCGGCGCACGACTGCGCTAGAGGTGCTGCGACCTGATTCGCCACCTATAGTCGAATGATGCGCACCATCATCGGGGTCTCCGGTGCCGCGGCAGTCGCCTTCGGTCTCCTCTTCGCTCCCTCTGTAGCTCGTGCTGAGGTCGCGCCCGTCTCGATGATGCTCTCCGGTGCGGCGACGTCGGCGAGCGATGCCAGCCCAGTGCAACTCGACGCCGATGTCTACATCCCCGCGGTGACGCCCGCACCTGCCGTGCTGTTGGCGCACGGCTTTGGCGGGAGCAAGCAGGGGGTCGCTGAAGAAGCCCAGATGCTTGCTGATGCCGGATACGTCGTCCTGGCCTACACCGCGCGCGGCTTCGGTGAGTCCACCGGGCAGATCTCGATGAACGCACCGGACTTCGAGGTGGCCGACGCCTCCGCGCTCGTCGACTACCTCGCCAGCCTCGCCAGCGTGAGCATGGA
>CAZLZC010000095.1:0-2134 GCA_964563825.1 uncultured Actinomyces sp. | reverse complement strand
CAGCCCGTCAGCGAGTGTGGGCGCTTCACTGCGCAGTGGTGCGCGGCCTACGTCGAAGCAGTCACAGTGGGCGCTGTCTCACCCGAGGCGTCCGACCTGATGGCGCAATCGTCACCGCGCAGCATCACCGATCGGATCACCGCCCCTGTCCTCCTCGGAGCCGGGCAGGCCGACTCGCTCTTCCCACTCACCCAGGCCAATGCCAATGCCGAGCAGATCGTCAACGCCCCGGTGAAGGTCGTCTGGCACGCGGGTGGACACGACGGGGGCATCGCCGAGACCGATCGTCTCCGCGCACTCACCCAAGCCTGGTTCGATGATCACCTGCGCGGTGGCGCGACCGTAAGCGATTCCTTTGAGGTGTCTCTCGTCGAGGCCTCCGCATTGAGCGATCGCGATCCCGGCACCGTGGAGGTGCTGTCATCCCCGGCGTACCCCGGGATCTTCGGCGATGGCACGGTCGAGATGCCGGTGGCTGCCCCACCTCAGCAGGTGCTCGCGCCTGCGGGTGGTGCTCCTGCGGCCATCACGTCGCTGCCCGGCGCGGGTGGACTCGCGAGTCTGGCCGGTGATCTGCTCGCCGTGCCTCTTCCCGGGCAGACGGCCGGCTTCTTCACCGAATCCCTCGGTCAGTCGATGCGCATCGTCGGCTCCACTCGAGCGCGCCTCACCGTGAGCAGCGATCGCCCGGTGGATGAAGCAGTGCTCTTTGCCTCGTTGCGCATCGTGAGCGCCAATGGACGGCAGACCCTGCCGCAGGGACTCGTGGCCCCGATTCGGATCGAGGACCTCGGTCCTGATCCGGTCACCGTGGACGTCGTGCTCCCCGGCATCGTCACCGAGGCGGCAGCGGGGGATCGCCTGGCCCTCGTCATCGCCACGACAGACCAGGGCTATCGCATGCCCCCCGGCCCCGCCGTCTACACGGTGGCCGCCGAGGGACCGCTCCTCCTGCCCACGCTTCAGGGCACAACGGCATCAGCGGGTACTCCACCATGGGTATGGCCGCTCGGCGCCGCCATCATCACCGCGCTCATCTGGCTCGTGGTTGCGCTGCTGAGGCCCCGCGACCGCTCGGGTGAGGCTCGGCCGGAACTCGCCACGGTGCCCCTGGCCACACGCGACCTCGCCAAGGAGTTCAAGGGCGGTCTCAAGGCGGTGGACGGAGTGACCTTCGAGGTCCCGCCGGGCGTGGTTCTCGGCCTGCTGGGACCCAATGGGGCAGGCAAGACCACGACCATGCGCATGGCGATGGGCCTCATCCGTCCGACCGACGGGGACACGTGGATCTTCGGACAGCATGTGCGGCCAGGGTCCCCTGTGCTCGCGAGGGTGGGCAGTTTCATCGAGGGCCCAGGATTCCTGCCCCATCTCACGGGCCGACAGAACCTTGACCTCTACTGGCGGGCGAGCGGACGCGAGGGCGGTGATCCTCACCTCGACGAGGTGCTCGAGATCGCCGGGCTCGGCTCCGCGATCGACAGGAAGGTGCGCACCTACAGCCAGGGCATGCGCCAGCGACTGGGCATTGCCCAGGCCATGCTCGGGCTCCCCGACCTGCTCGTACTCGACGAGCCCACCAACGGCCTCGACCCGCCACAGATCCGCGAGATGCGCCAGGTGCTGCACGACTATGCAGCCTCGGGCAAGACCGTGATCGTGTCGTCGCACTTGCTCGGCGAAGTCGAGCAGACCTGCTCACGCGTCGTGGTGATGGACCACGGCCATCTGATCTACTCGGGCACCGTCGAGAATCTCCTGGGGGGTCGCAGCGGCCTGAGGCTCGAGGACGTCTTCCTCGAAATGGTGGGCGAAGGGCACAGGGTGGACCAGTGAGCACGACCGTCGAAACGCCCTATGTCGCTCGCCACACCCTCACCGTGCGGGTCGAACTCATCCGGCAGTTGCGTCGCCGGCGCACCATCGTGGCCTTCGCTCTCGCGGTTGCCCTGCCCCTGATCGTCGTCGCCGCCGTCAAGCTCGGGCCCGAGTCGCGCGGATTCGGCGATGGTGATCTCGATCTGGTGGGCCTTGCGACTGCAGGGCCCTGGAACTTCACCCTGACGATGCTGCTCTTCGCATCCGGCTTCCTCCTCACGATCATTGCCGCGATGTTCCTCGGCGACACGGTGGC
>CAZLZC010000094.1:1557-8651 GCA_964563825.1 uncultured Actinomyces sp. | reverse complement strand
TCGAGCCTTCCCTCAGGACCGTCGACCTCCGTCACGTCCCAGGGACCACGCTCACGGCGTGCTGACTCCTCGCTCACTGCGCCTCCTCGATGCGGGCCCCCACGGTACCTGTCGAGCCGTATCCACCATCGCCACGGTGCGAACCCGGCAGACGCTCGGCTTCGTGCAAGATCGCTCGCGCGACGGGCTGAATGACGATCTGGGCGATGCGATCCCCGCGGGTCAACTCGACGGCTTCGCGCGCATCCGTATTGAGCAGGCAGACGCGCACCTCTCCGCGGTAGCCCGCATCGATCGTCCCCGGCGTATTCACGATCGTGAGGCCGTGGCGCGCCGCTAGGCCGCTGCGTGGATGCACGAACGCGGCGTAGCCCTCGGGCAGGGCAAGGGCGATGCCGGTCGGGACCACCGCGCGCTCCCCCGGTGCGAGCGCGATGTCGATCGTCGTGCAAATGTCGAAGCCCGCATCACCGGGCAGCGCGTAGGACGGCATCGGCAGACCGGGGTCCAGTCTCACAACGAGTACGTCGACCGCCTCACTCACGGATTCACCTCGCGGCGCCACTGCTCCGCACCTCCCGGGCGCTCCCGGATCGCCGCCTGGATGTGCTCGGAACTGCCGTGCTGGACGAAGTGCTCGATCGGCACCTGGAGGAACAGCGCAGCTGCCTCCACGGCGACAGGTCCGTCCGACGATCCCAGTGATGCCCGAGCCGACGTATAGACCTTGCGTCCCACCTGGCCGGCGATCTCCGTGTGGATATGCAAAGTGGCACCCACCGGGACAGGGCGTACGAAGTCGACCTCCAGGTGCACGGTGACGACCGGCACGAGGAGGAGCCGATTCAGCGCTCCCATGGCTTCATCCATCGCGGTCGCGATGATGCCCCCGTGGGCCAGCCCCGGCGCGCCCTGGTGAAAATCCCCCACCTCGAGGGTGCTGGCCATCGTCATGCCCTCGCCGGCCACCACCTTGAGATGCAGTCCCGCGGGGTGGTCCGCACCGCAACCGACACACCAGCGGTAATGGCTCACCACGACCTCGCCCGGCTGGGGGGCCTGTGCGTGGCGCTCGGGAATCGGCGCACCCTCTGGCGGGTGCGGGCTCCGCTGACGCGAGCGAGCGTTCGTCACCCCCGGACCCTATGCCTGTCCCTTCCCTCGCGGCCTGACACCCTGGGCCCATGAGCAATGCCGGCGTCGGCGGCTGGTCCGAGGGAAGCGACGGTCAGCACCGCACCTACCGGGAGCGCCTCTATCCGCCCCCCCTCGTGTTCCTTCTCGTCATCGGGCTCGCTGCCCTCGCGGGTATCGCTTACGGAGCGGCATACGGAGCCGTACTGGGCTGGGCGGTCGGTGCCGTCCTCAGCGTCATCGGGATCGGCGTCCTCCTCGTCACGAGCACAAGCCTCCACGTGGACGACACGGTCCTGCGGGCCGGACGCGCACGGCTGCCTCTCGCCGTCGTGGGGTCGGTCCAGACCCTCGATGCCGACGCCATGCGTGAGGCACGACGCCATGGCGATCCCCGGGACTACCTCGTGCTGCGCGCCTGGTCATCCCGCGGGGGTGTCGCGATCGACCTCGCCGACGACCACGACCCCCATCCGCGGTGGGTCCTCACGACGCGCCGCCCCGAACGTCTGGCGGAGGCCATCCGGGTTGCCTCGGAGCCGGCGAGCGACGCGCCGCCTGGCCGGTAGCCTGTGCCCATGTCGGAGACTCCCGAGACGCGGACGAAGTCCGCGCACCCCGTGCTCAAGGTCGCTGCCCCGTTCGTTGTCCTTGCGGCGACATGGGCTGCGGATCGCGCTCTCTCCGCGGGCTACTCCGCCATCACGGGCAGGAAGCCCCCGAACGCGGACGACCGCGCGGTCAGTTTCAGCCGGGCACTCGTGTGGACACTCGCCACAGCCACGACCGGCGCCGTCATCCAACTCGTGATCTACCGCGCCGCATCCAAGGCGGTCCCCGCAGACGAGGACTAGGCGCTCAGGCGCAGTCGCAATTGATGCCGGCAGCGCTCACGCGCAGTCGGTACAGACCGGGCCGTTCTTGCCCTCATGGTCCAGCTGGCTCCGATGGTGCACCAGGAAGCACGAACTGCACGTGAACTCGTCCGCCTGGCGCGGCAGCACGCGCACCGTGAGGCTCTCATCGGAGAGATCCGCACCCGGGAGCTCCAGGGTCTCGGCCAGCTCAGCCTCATCGACGTCCACTGTGGACGCAGCCTTATCCACCCGACGGGCCTTGAGCTCCTCGAGGCTGTCCTCGGCGAGTTCCTCGTCCGTCTTGCGTGGTGCGTCGTAGTCGGTAGCCATCGCGGCGCGTGCCCCCAGCAACTCGATTGTCAGTGGATGACGATCCCGGCATTGTGCCAGGAACCCCAGGATTGTGCCCTAACGGTCCTGGGGCCTCGTGCAGTGCCCCTGGCCACGACCCCTCGCCTCACTCACGGGACAATTGTCTCGACGCGGTCACCGGTGGTCACCGAAGCCTCGGGAGGGCTCTATGCCGATCTACGCCCTGGGCGATCTCGTGCCCGTCATCGACCCCCAGGCATTCGTGCATCCCGACGCGATCGTCATTGGCCAGGTGACCATCGGGGCAGAGTCCACCATCTGGCCCACCGCGGTCCTGCGCGGCGACCACGGGCGGATCACCGTCGGGAGTCAGACCTCCGTCCAGGACGGAGCAGTCATCCACTGCACAGCCGAACTCCACACCACCATCGGCGACCGATGCACCATCGGCCACCTCGCCCACCTCGAGGGCTGCGTCATCGAGGACGGCGCCCTCGTCGGCTCAGGTGCCACCGTGCTCCACCGGGCTCGCGTAGGCGCGGGTGCACTCGTCGCCGCCCAGGCGCTCCTCGCTCCGGGCACGGAGGTCCCCCCAGGGGCACTCGCTCGGGGCGTGCCAGCCCGCATCATCGAAGACGGCGCGGACCCTGCTCTGCTCGAGCACGCCGTCAACACCTACGTGCGCAATGCCCACTGGTACGCCGCGGAGCTGCGGCGCCTCGACTAACGCTGCTCCGCTTCGACGAGCAGACGGCTGAGCTCATCGGCGATGCCGGGGGCGCTCGCCATAACGAACGGCGCTTCCACAGGGTCATCGTCGCCGACGACGACCGCCCCGGCTTCACGTGCGATGAGCGCACCAGCGGCGACATCCCAGGGATTGAGGCGCGATTCGACGTACGCATCGGTGAATCCCGCAGCTACCCAGCACAGATCGATAGCGGCCGAGCCCAGCCGCCGCACATCCCGCACGCGAGGCGCCACAGCCACGAGCGCCTGGGCCTGCCGCCTGCGCTGCTCACTGTCATACCCGAATCCGGTGGACAGAAGTGCGTGCGCGAGATCCGTGGCGCCCGAGGTCCTCAGATCCCGTGAGCCGTGTCGGGACTCCTCCTGCGACCCACCGCCCAGGCGCGCGACGTAGGTGAGCCCGAGCTCGGGTGCGCACACCGCTCCCGCGACCACTGTCCCCGAGACCTCGACACCCACACTCACCGACCACAGGGGCAGTCCGTACAGGTAGTTGGTCGTGCCGTCCAGGGGATCGACGATCCACCGGACCTCGGAGGTCCCTTCTCGCTCGCCCCCTTCCTCACCGAGGATCCCGTCTCCCGGGCGCTCGCTCAAGATGAGAGCAGTGAGGTGCTCCTCTGCTGCGCGGTCCATCTGGGTGACGACGTCGGTGGGGCTCGACTTCGCGCTCACCTGCAACTCATGCGGTCGTTCATCCCGCAGGAGCCGTCCCGCGCTCTGCGCCGCGCGACGAGCGAGTCCGGCGAGTTGATCCACAAGGTCATCAGCGACCGCGTAGGTCGAAGGGTCCATACGGTCAGGGTGCCACTAGCCTCGTGGCGTGCGCATGGCCGGTCCCTACCGCGACATCCTGGGCCGTCCGGGTGCGGCGAGATTCACCTCTGCGGCGTTCATCGCACGCCTCCCCATCTCCATGGTGGCCCTGGGCATCGTCCTCATGGTCAGCGAACTCCGCGGTTCCTACGCGCTGGCCGGTGTCGTCGCCGCGGCGTACACGGTCAGTAGTGCGCTCCTCAACCCGCTGGGCTCCCGCGCGGTGGATCGCTGGGGACAGATGAGGGTGGTGCGCGTCCTCGTCGCGGTGCACGCCATCACGCTGCTCCTCCTGGCGTGGTCGTGCGTCTCGGGATGGGCGCCGCTGGTGCTCGTGGCCCTCGCGGTCGTATCCGGAGCCACCCAGCCCGCTACCGGCGCCCTCGTGCGGGCGCGCTGGGCCCACCTGCTCGGGTCCGACATCCGCCTTCGCACCGCGTTTGCCTTCGAAGGCGTGCTCGACGAACTCATCTTCGTCATCGGCCCGCCGCTGGCCACCTTCCTTGCTGTCGCGCTCTCCGCTCCGGCACCGGTCGTGATTTCGGCGGTGCTCGTCACCGTCGGGTCGACGCTGCTCCTCCTGCAGCGGGGCAGCGAGCCGCCTGCTCGTGGCACTCAGCGCACGCGCGGTTCACATCCGCTGCGCCGCATGGGTGCGCCCTCGGTCCTCATCGTCCTCGTCGCAATAGGGGGCGTCTTCGGGTCGATCGACGTAGCCACCGTGGCCCTGGCCGACGAGGCAGGACAGCGCGCAGTAGCCGGCCTCATCCTGGCGTCCTACGCCATCGGCTCGATGGCCTCTGCGCTGGTCCTCGGCAGCCGATCCGGCGGAGCCAGCGACGACCGCCTGCCCCGGCAACTGCTCGTCGCCTCGCTCGCCCTGCTCGTCGTCACGCTCCCCCTGCTCCTGCGTCCGACGCTCCTGGCCCTCGGCGTCCTGGTGCTTCTGGCCGGCCTTGCGGTCTCCCCCGTCCTCATCACGGGCTTCTCCCTGGTCGAGGCGCTGGTCCAGCCGACCCAGATCACTGAGGGCCTGTCGTGGGCGATTTCCGCCATCGGCTTCGGGGTAGCAGCCTCGGCTGCAGGGACGGGCTGGCTCGTCGACAGGGCCGGTCCCCAGGCCGGCTTCCTCGTCACCCTGGGGTCAGCGGTGCTCGTGGCGGTCGTCGCCGTCGCGGGCCATGGACGGGTGCGTCGCGGGGTCCACGCCCGCAACGAGTGATCGTCGGCTAACGTCTGACCTCGACGCACGTCGTGCGCATCGCCGCGAGGAGGCCGCCCTGAACACGCTGAGCCCCCGGGAGATCCAATCCCGGCTCCGCTCGGGCGCCACGGTCGCCGAGCTCGCCGAGGAATCCGGTATGGATTCGTCGGCGATCGAGCGCTTCAGCGGGCCCCCGCTTGCCGAGCGTGCCTGGGTGAGTGAGCAGGCGCGCCTCTGCGTGGTCAGGCCCGGCACAGAGGACCTGGAGACGCTGGTCCAACGCGACGTACGTGGCAAGGGCGATGGCGTACTCGTCTGGGACGCATGGCGCCGTCCTGACGGACGGTGGACAGTGGTGGCCGCCATCGGTGACGACTCCCCCGTCTCCACGTGGCTCTACGATCCGCGCTCGCGATCCATCCAGCCCGATGATGCCGCTTCGCATCGCCTCGCATCCGAGGACGTCGTCGTCCCGCTGCGCTCGTCGACCTCCACCGTGTCACTGCCTCGCGAGGAGGCCGCGCAGTCGGCCCCCGCCGTCGAGAAGACAACCGAGCCGGATGCGCCCGAGACTTCGGCGACACCTGCGGCCGGTGACAGCGGCGCTCCGTCGCAGGACACCGAGCCGTCCGAGCCAACACCGGTCCCCAGCGAGGCCACACGCGCGAAGTCGCGCAAGGGGCGCCGGGCCAGCGTGCCCCGCTGGGACGAGATCCTCTTCGGCGCTGGCCAGTCCGACACCTGAGCGCTACTCCGCGAAGGGCAGCGGGTCGCGAGACTGGTGCTCTCGCCCCGCGTGCGCAGCCGTGACTCCTCGTCGATGGTGGTCTCGGCAGAGAACCTCATAGGCCACCTGCCCGGCACCGGCGCCGTCCACGTCACCGACCACGACCTGATCCCCTTCGCGGACGATGGCGCCATCGACCGTGCGCGCCTGATGCGTACCCCGCCGGCCGCACCAGCACAGCGCGGCTACCTGCAGCACCTCTACCCGATCGGCGAGCTCGATCAGGCGCGCAGAGCCGGGAAAGAGCTTCGTCCGGAAGTCCGTGGTGATGCCGAAGGCATACACGTCGATGCCGAACTCATCCACGACTTCGGCAAGCTGCTCGATCTGCCCGGGTGTGTAGAACTGTGCTTCGTCGCAGATGAGGTAGTCCAGCCTTCCGCCAGCGGAGAGATGGTCGACGACGACGCGCCTGAGATCCACGGCCGGCTCCACCTCAATCGCGTCCACGCTCAAGCCGAGGCGGCTCGACAGCACCGACGTGCCCGCGCGATCCATCTGCGTGAAGACCAGGCCCGCTCGGCCGCGCGAGGAGTGGTTGTGATCCGTCTGCAGCGCGAGCGTCGATTTGCCGCAGTCCATGGTTCCCGAGAAGAACACGAGCTCAGCCACGCCCGATCCCCCGGGCCAGGAGCAGGGGGATCTCCATCTCCTCCTCAGTCACGGAGCCATGTTGGCCCAAGAGACTGGACACGAGGGGATCCACCTCACTCACGAGCAGCGTGTCGCCGCGGGCGAGGAGGACGAGGTCGCCGATGCGCCCCGCATAGTGCTCGTCCATGGCCCCGAACAGCCCCAGGCCGAGAGCCTCGTCACGATCGAGCACGAAGGCCCGCTCGCCTAGGGCATCAGCCCAGGACGCCCTCAGGGAGGCGGTCTCGCCGGGGCGCACGTAGATGTGACGCAGACGCGGCTCCCCCGCGACGGTGACGACGCGCTCGAACCCGGGAAGTCCTTCGACACTCACACGTGCAGCAGGCGGGCAATCCACCATCCCGTGATCGGCGGTCACCACCAGGAGGTGGCGGTCGTCCGTGCGCTCGATGATGCGAGCCACCAGCTCGTCAACGGCGAGAAGTCCCTCGCGCCACTCGGGCGAACCAACCCCATAGACATGACCCGTGCGGTCCAGGTCGGGCACGTAGGCGTAGGCCAGGCCACTCCGATGCCCACCGATGGCATCGACGATCGCATCAGCGGTGTCCGAGCCCGCGTATGCGCCGCCTCTGAGCAC
>CAZLZC010000094.1:0-1457 GCA_964563825.1 uncultured Actinomyces sp. | reverse complement strand
GCCACGGACGGCAGCACGTCGGCAAGGGTGCCGGAGCCGTAGGGCGGAGCCTCGAGCGCGTCGCTCACCGCAGTCGGGCTGCCGTGGCCTCGGACAGGGATGCGGCAAATGCGAGGGTCTGGGTGACGACGTCGGAGCCGTCGGCAGCCTCGGACACGCGCAGGGACAGATCGTCATTGCTCGCGGTCCCGGTGTAGCCGTGGTCCGCATCGCACTCGGAATCACCGCAGCCGGCGGGCTCGAGATCGATGCGCGCGACCGCGCCCCAGCCGATCGTCAGCACGACTTCACGCATGGGGCCACCCGCATGGTGGCGCGCAGGATTGGCGACGACGCGTGTGACGACGACGGAGTCGACCTTCTCCAGACGGACCGCCTCGGTCGACGCCGAGGCATAGGGCTCCGGGCACGTGTCATCCGGTCCATGCTCATCCGTGTGTCCCACGATCAACCGAGTGGGCGTGAGCACGAGTACGGTGACATGTCGTCGCAATTCATCACGATCAAACGTGGCCTCGTGGTGGACGACGTAGGCGACGAGCGGCTCACCGGCCAGCGCGGTCTCCAGGGCATCTGCGACAAGGGCGGGGTAGTAGCCGCTGCGCTCGATGTCGCCACGCAGGCGGTTGTGCAGGGTGCCCGCGTCCGTCATGACCCACATCCTCCCATCCTCGCCGCCGACCCGCCGATGCACCCGCTCTCCCCAACCAGCCGAGGCGTTAGCGTGCTCGCATGCCACCCGCCCTGGACATTTCCCCCGACGTGGCCGCCGCTCTGAGCGATGGTCGCCCCGTCGTGGCCCTGGAGTCGACGATCATCAGCCACGGACTTCCTAGGCCTGAGAACCTGCGGGTCGCCCGCGCGGTCGAGGAGACCGTGCGCCGCCGGGGTGCGGTCCCGGCGACGATCGCCGTGCTCGACGGACGGGTGCGCATCGGACTCTCCGAGGACGAGCTCGCGCGCGTGGCCGACCTAGACGACATCGTCAAGGTGAGCGTGCGCGATATCGCGACCGTGGTCGCGCGCGGAGGTCACGCTGCGACAACCGTTGCGGCGACCAGCCACCTTGCGCACCTGGCGGGCATCAGCGTCTTCGCGACGGGCGGGCTCGGTGGAGTGCACCGGCAGGCACGCGAGACCTGGGATGAATCGGCCGACCTGACCTCGCTGTCGACCACACCCGTCATCGTCGTGTGCTCGGGAGTCAAGTCCATCCTCGACGTGCCCGCCACCCTCGAGCGGCTCGAGACTCTCAATGTCGCCGTCGTGGGCTACGGCACCGACCGATTCCCGGGCTTCTACCTGACCGACTCCGGCAGTCGCATCGACTGGCAGGTGGGCAGCCCCGGGGACATCGCCGCTATCTCTGCCGTACGCCGCTCGCTATCCATCCCCGGAGCCCTCGTGGTCGCCAACCCGCTCCCGGAGAACCTCCAGATGGACCCCGACCTGCACGA
>CAZLZC010000093.1:7516-8705 GCA_964563825.1 uncultured Actinomyces sp. | reverse complement strand
TGCGAGGCGATGCCGATGCCCTGATCCTTGACATCGATCTCCACCATGCCGCTATCCGTGCGTGCAGCCACGGCAACGCGGGTGTGATCAGGTGAGTAGGTCACGGCATTGCTCACCAGGTTGCGCAGCGCCGTGAGCACCTGCTGCCGGTCCCCGACCATCTCCGCTCCGGGGGCACCGATGACGACAAGCTCGATCCCCCGCGCATCCGCGAAGGGCCGCACCTCATCCACCGCCTGGGCGATCACGGGGTCGATGTCAAACACGGCTGCCCGGGCCAAGGGGTCATCACCCTGGAGTCGCGAGAGTTCGATGATGTCGTTGATGAGCGAAGCGAGTCGCGAAGACTCGACGATCATGCGCTCCGCAAAGCGTTGGACGCTCTCCTGATCTTCCGCCGAACTCAGGATGGCTTCGGCGAGCAGGGCAAGTGCGCCCACCGGGGTCTTGAGCTCATGGCTGACGTTGGCTACGAAGTCGCGTCGGACCGCATCCACGCGGCGCTCCTCGGCGAGGTCTTCCACGAGCACGACGAAGATGCCTGCCGACAGGGGAGCGACCGTGGCCTTCAGGTCGAGCATGCCGCGCCCCAGCGGAGGTCGGCGTACCCGGATCTCACGCTCCTGAGCGCCACCGCGCTCCACACAGGCGTGGATCAATTCGTGGACGTCCACGACCGCGAGCGCATCGCGGCGCACCAGGCCCAGTGCCTCGGCCCGGGGGGTCGTCCGCAGGACATTGCCCTCGGCGTCCACGAGGAGTGAGGCCATGGGAAGGACGTTGAGCAGCGCCACCACGTTGTCCGGGATCGCACGCGCCCCCACCGGCGACGCCCCCACGGGGGGCGTCGAGCGCGCGGGGCGGCTAGCCATGGGCCCACGATAGGCGCCCCCACGACTGCCGCACCCTCACCATGGCCCGCCCGCGCCAGGATTGTCCGACCGTTCACCGCCTTGCGGCGACCGTTCACCTCATGCTCGGTGCTCGTTCACCTACGCTGTCCACCATGTCCCACCTGGAGGTGCACGATGCGTGAGGCGTTCACGGCTGAGCTCGATGCCATCAGCGACGACCTGGTCCACCTGACTCGCCTGGTGGGGTCGGCCATGAACCGCGCCACACAGTCCCTGCTCGACGCCGACCTGCGCCTCGCCGAGGAGGTCATCGCGGCCGACGAGCAGGTCGACGT
>CAZLZC010000093.1:2739-7416 GCA_964563825.1 uncultured Actinomyces sp. | reverse complement strand
ACGCCGACCTGCGCCTCGCCGAGGAGGTCATCGCGGCCGACGAGCAGGTCGACGTACTCACCTCGGAGACCGAGGAGAAGTGCTTCGACGTCATCGCGCTCCAGGCACCCGTCGCCTCGGACCTGCGCATCGTCATCGGCGCCCTGCGCATCGCCTCCTCGCTCGAGCGGATGGGTGATCTCGCCGAGCACGTCGCGAAGCAGGCGCGCATGCGCTACCCCGCACCGGCGATCCCACAGGAGCTCCGGGGCACCTTCGCGGAGATGGGCGGGATCGCGGAGGCGATCGTCTCGAAGACCGGTGCGGTCATCGCCACCAAGGACGTCGCTCTCGCGACCGACATCGCGCGCCACGATGAGCAGATGGACCACCTGCACCGCGAGCTCTTCACGATCGTGCTGTCGCCCTCGTGGAAGCACGGCGTGGAAGCGGCCATCGACGTCACACTCCTCTCGCGCTTCTACGAACGCTACGCCGACCACGCCGTGTCCGTCACGCGTCGTGTCGTGACCATCGTGACGGGTGAGCCCTACGCGGGAGTCACCCTCGACGCGGGCCACTGATTCGAGCCACCCATCAGGGCGGGGATGCCCCGGTCGGGGGAATACGCCACACTAATGTGCCGTTCAGCCCTCGGGAGGTGGCTGTGAATCGACTTCTGCGCGACACCCGGCCCCGCCGGGTCGCTGTGGTGTCCCTGCACACCTCACCCCTCGACCAGCCGGGCACCGGCGACGCGGGCGGGCTCAACGTCTACGTCCTCGAGACGTCTCGCCGACTCGCTGCCGCAGGTGTCGATGTGGAGATCTTCACTCGGGCGAAGACGTCGTCCCTGGCGCACACGGTCGAGATCGAGCCCGGTGTTCGCGTCTCCCATCTGCGCGCTGGTCCATTCGAGGAACTGCCCAAGGAAGACCTGCCCGCGCAGATGTGCGCCTTCAGTGCCGGCCTGCTCCGCGCAGAGGCAGGACGACCCGCCGGATGGTTCGATCTCATCCATTCCCACTACTGGCTCTCCGGCCAGGTCGGATGGCTCGCCTCCGAGCGGTGGGATGTGCCCCTCGTGCACTCCATGCACACGATGGCCAAGGTCAAGAACCTCGAACTCGCCAACGGCGACCGAGCCGAGCCCCAGGTGCGCGTGATCGGTGAGGAGCAGGTCGTCGAGAATGCCTCGCGCCTCATCGCCAACACCGGTGACGAAGCGCGGCAACTGATCGACCTTTACTCAGCGTCGCCGCAGGCCATCGACGTGGTCCACCCGGGTGTGGACCTGGACGTCTTCTCCCCCGGCGACCGGGCATCAGCGCGCGCCACCCTCGGACTGCGCCCCGACGCCCAGGTCCTGCTCTTCGTCGGGCGAATCCAGCCCCTCAAGGCGCCCGACGTACTCCTGCGGGCTGTCGCGCGCATGGTGGAGTCGGATCCTGCTCGCCGTCGCGACCTGGTTGTCGCCGTGTGTGGGGGCCCGTCGGGAAGTGGGCTCGACCATCCGAGTGCTCTGGCCGACCTCGCGACATCACTCGGTATCGCCGACATCGTCCGCTTCGAGCCGCCGAACGACCGCGCCCGGCTGGCCCAGTGGTACCGCGCGGCCGACGCAACGGTCGTTCCGTCCTACTCGGAATCCTTCGGCCTCGTCGCTATCGAATCCCAGGCATGCGGCACACCTGTCGTCGCGGCTTCCGTCGGTGGCCTGCGCACCGCAGTGGCCGACGGACGGTCGGGCCTGCTGGTCCCAGGCCACGATCCAGACGAGTGGGCGCGCGCGCTCGAGCGCATGACCACTCGGGAGCGCGACCACCTGGCCGCTGGAGCGCGCAGCCACGCCGAGGGCTTCAGCTGGGATGCGACAGCCCAGGCGCTCATCGACTCCTACGCTCACGCCATCGGGGAGCACGCAGCGCTGCCCGTCGCCGCCGGCAATCGATGACGCTGGACTCAACTGCCCGGGCGACGGCCACGCAGGCTGTCGAGACCGCACTCACGGGAGCGGGGCTGAGCGCGGAGCGCACAGACGAGCACACCTTCGTCATCACTCTGGAAGGCGAGCGCAAGCTCCGTACGACGGTCTCGCTTGTTGTCGGTGACCATGCCCTGTCCATCAATGCCTTCGTGGCGCGCCGACCCGACGAGAACGCCGAGGCGGTGTACCGCTGGCTCCTCGAGCGCAATCGGCGGATGTACGCCGTCGCCTTCTGCGTGGACCACCTGGGCGACATCTATCTCGCCGGACGCACGTCCCTGGACGCCGTGACACCCGACGAGGTCGACCGCATCCTGGGGTGCGTCGCCGAATACTCCGATGGATCCTTCAACACGATCCTCGAGCTCGGCTTCGCCACGGCCATCCGCCGCGAATGGAAGTGGCGGGTCGACCGAGGTGAGCCCACGGGCAATCTCGAGGCATTCCGGCACCTCGCCGAGCAGCCCGACTGAGGCTTGACAGGATGGCGCCATGACGGCGCCCTACACCCTGGTGCTCCTCCGCCACGGCGAGAGCGAGTGGAATGCCCGCAACCTCTTCACCGGCTGGGTCGACGTCGGCCTCTCCGACAAGGGGCGCGACGAGGCTGCACGCGGAGGTCGACTCCTCGCAGAATCCGGCGTGCTTCCCGACGTCGTGCACACCTCCCTGCTCACCCGCGCCATCACGACCGCCAACATCGCCCTCGGCGAGGCCGGTCGCGCGTGGATCCCCGTCGTACGCAATTGGCGCCTCAATGAGCGCCACTACGGCGACCTGCAGGGCAAGGACAAGAAGGCCACGCTCGACCAGTACGGGGAGGAGCAGTTCATGCTCTGGCGCCGCTCCTACGACGTTCCCCCTCCCCCGATCGATCCCGACAGCGAATTCGCCCAGACCTACGACCCTCGCTACGCCGCGCTCCCGCCCGAGGCGCGCCCGCGTACCGAGTGCCTCAAGGACGTCGTCAACCGCCTCATCCCCTACTGGGAGGACGTCATCGTCGGCGAGGGCCTGCGTCGCGGACAGACGGTCCTGGTCGCCGCGCACGGCAACTCGCTTCGCGCGCTCGTGAAGCACCTGGACGGAATCTCCGACGCAGACATCGCCGCACTCAACATCCCCACGGGTATCCCGCTCGTCTACCGACTCGATGAGGACCTGCGCCCCATCGTGGCCGGAGGCGAATACCTCGATCCCGAGGCAGCGGCCACAGCCGCAGCCGCCGTGGCCAACCAGGGCCGCTGAGGAACGGCGGGCGCCTGCCATGGGTACGACGCGTCTCGAGCTCGGCGACGCCACGCTGCGCGAGTGGACCGCGACCGTGGAAGCGGTGGATCCCGAGCAGGGCATCGTGCTCGATCGATCCGCCTTCTACCCCGGTGGCGGCGGTCAGCCACCCGATCACGGAGTCCTCCTGTGGGGCGGCGTACAGACACGCATCGTGGGCGCGCGTTACGGCGATGACCTGTGGCTGATTCCCCACGAGGGGGATCCACTTCCCGCAGTGGGGACGTCCGTGCAGGGTGCGATCGACGACCCCCGGCGGACCGCATTGATGCGCACGCACTCGGGCCTGCACGTGCTCTCCGGCGTGGTGTTCCGTGACTTCGGTGCCTTCGTGACGGGATCCAACATGGAACCACTCGAGGGACGACTGGACTTCAATCTCGAAGGCGTGCCGGAGGGCTTCAAGGAATCCGTGGAAGACGCGATCAACGCCGAGGTGGAGGCCGACCGTGCCATCCGCGCGTACTCCCTGGCCCGCGAAGAGGCCTTCGCGATCCCCGACATCATTCGCACCGCCACCAATCTGCTGCCCCCCGACATCGAGATCGTGCGCATCGTCGATATCGACGGCCTCGACGTGCAGGCAGATGGGGGGACCCATGTCGCCTCCACCCGGCATGTCGGGCGCATGCGCGTGGTCAAGGTGGAGAACAAGGGCAAGGGCTTCCGGCGCATTCGCGTCGCCCTCGAGAGCTGATCGCATGAGCAGCGACCGGATCCTCGTGCAGGTGTCGGCGGAAGAGTTGCCGCTGCGCGCGCAGGCGCTGCTGGACTCCGGGATCCCCCGCCCGGTCGATACGAGATTTCTCGCCCGTCGCACCCACCTGAGCTGGATACCCGCCGCGTGGCTCGCCGGACTGCTCCTCGTCGGCTTCGCGAGCGTGCGCGCGACGATCGCAGCCGGCCTGGATCCCGCTGCGGGCGCGGAGCGGCTCATCTACGGCGCTCTGGCTGCGGTCAGCCTCGTCGGTGCGGTCTTCGCCGCCGGCAAATTGCTGCAGGGCCTGGCTGAGCGACGCGATATCCAACGCGGTCACTACCGCCGCGGGCTGCACGTTCTGGGACGAGACGGCCTGCTCATCGCCGGTCGCGATCACCACACGTGGGTGCCGCGAAAGAAGCTGCCGCCCGCGACTGACGTCACGGGCCCGAGCAGCGGGGGCAATGCCCCGCCCGCGTACGCGTACTTCATCGTCGACGACGCGGGGCGCATGGATCGCCTCGACTGCGGCATCCTCACCAAGACGGCCCTGTGGATGTGGGCCGAGCACGGACAGATGCCCGAGGGCAGCGGCTGGGTATGAGTGCTTAGCTCGTGATCTCGGCGATGCGCGTGCGCACGTCGAAGAGGTAGACGAGTGCCACAACGATTCCAGCGATGCCGATGATGCCCAGGGTGAGGCCCGGGATGAGGCCCGTGA
>CAZLZC010000093.1:1343-2639 GCA_964563825.1 uncultured Actinomyces sp. | reverse complement strand
ACGATTCCAGCGATGCCGATGATGCCCAGGGTGAGGCCCGGGATGAGGCCCGTGAGCATCGCGATGCCGGTGAGCAGAAGCCACAGCAGCTTGGAGACGCGACCCACGGCCGGGAAGGCCTGCGCCGGACGACGCACGCAGTCGACGAAGGCCCAGATCTTCACCACCCCGAAGACGACCCATAGGACGGTGATGACGAGATTCTGGGTGAGATCGAACATCCCTCAAACGTACGCGCCCCACCTGCATTTCGCAGGCGGGGCGCGCAGAGCCGATGGACGGCCAGGATCAGATGCCGACGGCCTCGCGGACGAGGACGACCGTGCGCTCGGCGCCGTGGGCGACAGTGCCCGCCGTCGACTTGGCTTCGCGGGCGACCGATGTGGCCGTGGACTTCGCCTCGCGGGCGAGACGGACGGCGCGGTCACGCGCGTCGACGGTCAGGTCCTGCACCTGCTCGCGGGCGTCCCGGGTGAGGTCGGTCACCTGATGCCAGGCGCGGCTGGCGGTGTCGGGAACCGACACGACGCTCTCCTGCACCGACTCGATGACATCAGCAACCACGGAGGGCATCTCGCGGGGAACCTCGATCGAGCGCAGCTCGATGACCGGGATCTCAATGGACGTGAAGGGCACCGTGCGAGGAGTCGCGTTGGTCACGGCCTGCTGAGCGGTGGTGGCCGCCTTCGCGGTGGTGTCCTTCGCGGTGGCGGCGGCCTTGAGGGTGGTCGACTTCGCGGTGGTGGCGGCCTTGGCGGTCGTGTCCTTCGCCGTGGCAGCGGCCTTGGCCGTGGTCGCACGCGCGGCAGCTACGGCGTTCTTGGGCTTGGGCTTCTCCGCCGTCTTCTTGGCAGCGGGCTTCTTGGCTGCAGCGGTCTGGGCAGCGGTGACCTTGTGGGTCTCGGGCGTGCTCATGTGGTGTCCTCTCGTGAGTCCCGGGGGGTCTCCCCGGCGCGGTTCTCGGCCTGGAAGGCCCGGTAGATCTCCAGCAGCGTGCGCCGCTGCGCCTCGGTGAGGCTGGTGTCGGCAGCGATGGCATCGACGACGGAAAGGCTCGCCTCCGGTCGATCGTCCTCGCTGAGGATCCCGGCCTGGACATAGAGCGTCTCGGCCGAGATGCGCAGGGCGCCGGCAAGCCGGTTAAGGATGTCGGCGCTCGGGCGACGCAGGCCCCGCTCGATCTGGCTCAGGTAGGGGTTGGAGACCCCGGACGCCGCGGCGAGTTGCCGCACCGACATCTGAGCCTGGTCGCGCTGCTCGCGGATGTAATCCCCGAGTGCATCGATGCGTGCCATG
>CAZLZC010000093.1:0-1243 GCA_964563825.1 uncultured Actinomyces sp. | reverse complement strand
TCGGGGAGCACGACGAGGTAAACCGACTCCGCGCCCTCCTTGATGAGAGCCCCGGGAAGCGACCGCTGCAGGGCTGCCGCGTCGCGGCGTGTGCCGGCGACCCAATCAGGGTTGCCGCGCATCGCATCGGCGACGCGCCTGCCCGCCTCGTCATCCGCACCGGCAATGGCAGCGCCCATGCGCGCAAGCCCCGCCACGGTGAGCCCCAACACGGGCGCGCCACAACCGTCCACGGCGACCGCCCACGGCTGCTCGCCCGCACGCTCGGTGATCTCCGAGACGATCGCGCGCTGCAGGGGATGCTCGGGAGAGGTGTAGTCGGAGACGGGCCAATCATTGACCACGCAGGTGAGAAGCATCGCCGCATGCTTGCCCGAGCAGTTCATGTACGTCGACGAGGCAGTCCCGCCCGCCATCTGCACCTCCAGGCGCACCGGATCATCGATCGGCAACTCTGGCGGGGTGAGCAGGCTCGACTCGTCGAGACCGCCCATGGCGAGGATGCGGCGTACGCCGTCGATGTGGAACTCCTCGCCGCTGTGCGATGCGGCGGCGAGCGCGAGGAGCTCGCCGTCCAGCGGAAGTCCGGCGCGCACCATGGCGGATGCCTGACCCGGCTTATTGGAGGAGCGGGGCAGGATCGGGGCTTGCGGGTCACCCCACGCGCGCTCGACGGAGCCGTCCGGTGCGAGTACGACGGCATGCCCGCGGTGCACGCCCTCGACGACGCCGCCGCGGCGTACCTCCACCAGGATCTCGCTCACGCGCGCATCCTGTCAGGTGTCTCGGCCCCTGGGGCAACGCGTTACCGTGCCCGTATGAGAGCGGTGGTGCAGCGCGTAGACGGAGCCGAGGTTGTCGTCGCGGGGGAGACGGTGGGACGCATCGACGGCCCCGGGCTTCTTGTGCTCGTCGGGGTGACCCACAGTGATAACGAGGCAATCGCTCGACGTCTCGCCCAGAAGGTCTACGACCTGCGCATCTTCGATGCGTCGCGTGTCGATCCATCCAGAGCACCCGATGCGGCCAAGGAGGTCTCAGCCTCCGATTTCGCCCTGCCCGTCCTCGTCGTCTCGCAGTTCACCTTGTACGCCGACACGCGCAAGGGGCGTCGGCCGACATGGGACGCGGCTGCGCCCGGTCCGGTCTCCGAGCCGCTCGTCGCCGTCGTGGCGGAGGAACTGCGCTCACGCGGGGCCGAGGTGGCGACAGGCCGCTTCGGCGCGGACATGCGCGTGGGGCT
>CAZLZC010000092.1:0-8933 GCA_964563825.1 uncultured Actinomyces sp. | reverse complement strand
ACGGATCGTGAGTACCAGCACATGCGCGACGTCGCGATCGACATCATCCGGGCCGTCGGCGTCGACACCGGTGGCTGCAACATCCAGTTCGCGGTCAATCCCCGCGACGGGCGTCTGATCGTCATCGAGATGAATCCGCGTGTCTCGCGCTCATCCGCCCTCGCGTCGAAGGCGACCGGCTTCCCCATTGCCAAAATCGCCGCACGACTCGCCGTGGGCTACACCCTCGACGAGATCCCCAACGACATCACGCGCGAGACACCCGCCTCCTTCGAGCCCACCCTCGACTACATCGTCGTCAAGGTGCCGCGTTTTGCGTTCGAGAAGTTCCCGCAGGCCGATCCCACTCTCACCACCACGATGAAGTCCGTGGGTGAGGCGATGGCGATCGGGCGCAACTTCACCGAGGCACTGCAGAAGGCCCTGCGTTCCCTGGAGCGGCCCGAAGCGGTCTTCGCCTGGCCCGCCGACGTGGACCTGGCCGATCTCATGCAGTCGATCCGCACTCCCCATGACGGCCGCCTGCGCGAGGTGCAGCAGGCACTCTGGGCGGGCGCGAGCATCGACGAGGTGTACGAGGCCACGGGGATCGACCCCTGGTTCCTTGCCCAGATCGCGATCGTCAACGACCTCGCCGATCGCATCCGAGTGGCCGAGTCGCTCGATGCGGCACTGCTGCGCGTCGCCAAGCGACACGGTTTCTCCGATGCCCAGATCGCATCGCTGCGCGGTATCCCCGAGCGCGAGGTGCGCGAGCTGCGGCACGGGTGGGGGATCCGGCCGGTCTTCAAGACCGTCGATACGTGCGCTGCGGAGTTCGCCGCGCGCACGCCGTATCACTACTCGGCGTACGACGAGGAGACCGAGGTCGAGCCGAGTGACCGGCGCAAGGTGATCATCCTCGGCTCGGGACCCAATCGCATCGGGCAGGGCATCGAGTTCGACTACTCGTGCGTCCACGCGTCGCTCACCCTGCGCGAGGCGGGCTACGAGACGATCATGGTCAACTGCAATCCCGAGACCGTGTCCACTGACTACGACACCTCCGATCGTCTCTACTTCGAGCCGCTCACGCTCGAAGACGTCCTCGAGGTCGTCCATGCCGAGTCCGCCAGCGGGCAGCTCGCGGGCGTCATCGTCCAACTCGGCGGGCAGACCCCGCTCGGCTTGGCCAAGGGACTCGAGGATGCGGGCGTGCCCATCGTCGGCACCTCGCCGGCCGCCATCCACCTCGCTGAGGATCGCGCGGAGTTCGGTGCACTGCTCACGCGCGCGGCCCTGCCGGCCCCGCGCTTCGGCACCGCATTCTCCTTCGAGGAAGCCCGGGGCATCGCGGAGGAGATCGGCTACCCCGTCCTCGTGCGCCCGTCCTACGTCCTCGGCGGACGTGGCATGGAGATCGTCTACGACGAGCAGATGCTGCGCGACTATCTCGTGCGCGCAGCGCAGATCAACCCCGAGCATCCCGTGCTCGTCGATCGATTCCTCGACGATGCGGTGGAGATCGACGTCGATGCGCTCTACGACGGCCACGACCTCTACATCGGCGGAGTCATGGAGCACATCGAGGAGGCGGGGATCCACTCCGGCGACTCGGCGTGCGCCCTGCCGCCGGTGTCCCTCGGCCCGAAGGAGATCGACCGCATCCGCGTCTCCACGCGTGCGCTGGCCGACGGAATCGGTGTGCGCGGACTGCTCAACGTGCAATACGCCCTCGCCGGCGGCGTGCTCCACGTCCTCGAGGCGAACCCGCGCGCTTCGCGCACGGTCCCCTTCGTGTCGAAGGCCACCGCCGTGCCGTTGGCGAAGGCAGCCGCGCGCATCATGCTGGGAGAGTCGATCGCGAGCCTGCGCACCGACGGGCTGCTACCCGCGGAGGGCGACGGCGCCACACTGCCGCCGGGCACTCCGATCGCCGTCAAGGAGGCGGTGCTGCCCTTCGGCCGCTTCCAGGGCGTCGACATCGTCCTCGGTCCCGAGATGCGATCGACCGGTGAGGTCATGGGCATCGACATGGACTTCGGCGCAGCATTCGCCAAGTCGCAGGAGGCCGCATACGCCGGAGGACTCCCCACCACGGGTCGCGTGTTCGTGTCGGTCGCCGACCGCGACAAGCGGGCGATGATCTTCCCCCTCAAGCGCCTGTCCGACCTGGGCTTCGAGATCGTCGCCACCGAGGGGACTGCCGAGGTGCTGCGCCGCCACGGACTCAAGGTGGGATTCCTGCGCAAGCAGCGCGAGGGTACGGGTCCGCAGGGAGAGCCCACGACAGTCGACGCGATCATGGCGGGCGATATCGACCTCATCATCAACACCCCCTTTGGGGTGGGCCCGCGCCTGGACGGCTACGAGATCCGCACGGCCGCGGTCCTCAAGGGAGTGCCGTGCATCACCACGATCCAGGGACTGGCGGCGACGGTCCTCGGCATCGAATCCCTCCTGTCGGGCATGCCCGGTGCGTCGCCCGACGGCGGTATCGGCGTACGGTCGCTGCAGGAATACGCTGAGGATCTCAGCCGTCTGCGCGCCACGGGAGGTGCCTGATGCCCGTGCAGGTCAGGGGCGAGGTCGTGTCGGTACGCCGTGCCGGTCTCTACCACGTGCTCACCGTGACGGCGCCCGGCGTGCCCGAGCTCGCGCGCCCCGGCAATTTCGCCACCCTCGGAATCGGCGATCTCGACTCGACCGGGCTGCTCCTGCGCCGGGCGTTCTCCATCCACGGCGTCCAGTCGCGCGGGATCTACGGCGGCACGATCGACCTCGTCATCGCCGATGCCGGCCCGGGCACGCACTGGCTCACGCAGCGGCGCAGGGGTGACGTGCTCGACATCGTTGCCCCACTCGGTCGCCCCTTCGCGCTCCCGCGCGATCCGGTGTCCTGCCTCCTGGTCGGCGGAGGCTATGGCGCGGCTCCGCTCGTCTTCCTCGCCGAGCACCTGCGCGAACGCGGTTGCCGAGTCGATGTCGTCCTCGGGGCATCCACCGAGGAGAAGCTCTTCGGTGTCCTTGAAGCCAAGCGCATCGCCTCGACCGTGACGATCACCACCGACGACGGCTCGCTCGGAGAGGCGGGCCTGGTCACCGACCACCTGCGGGCCGCGATCGATCGCGCCGCCACGGACGTGGTCTACGCCTGTGGGCCCATGGGGATGCTGGCGGCCGTCGCCGACATCGCGTCGCAGGCAGGCATCTACAGCCAGTGCGCCGTCGAGGAGTCCATGGCCTGCGGGATCGGCGTATGCATGACGTGCGTGCTCCCTGTGATCGGCCATGACGGCATCACGCGCATGCTGCGCTCCTGCGTCGAAGGACCCGTTTTCCGCGGCGACCGCGTGCGTTGGCAGGAGGTCGGCACCATTCCCCCCGACACCCTCGGAGCGCCCGTCATCGAGGGGAGGGACCGATGACCCGAGCCGTGGTGCGCCATGGGACATCCGCCGCCGCGGTGCCCAACATCGACATGTCGACGCGTCTGGGTGCCGTGGGGCTGCCGAGCCCGGTCCTCACCGCTTCCGGATGCGCGGCCTCCGGGCGTGAGCTGGACCAGTTCTTCGACATCACGTCCATCGGTGCTGTCGTGACCAAGAGCATCATGCTCGAGCCCCGCTCCGGTCGTGCGACCCCGCGCATGGCTGAGACCCCGAGCGGCATGCTCAATTCCATCGGGCTCGAGGGCCCGGGCATCCACTCCTTCCTCGAGACTGACCTCGCATGGTTGCGGGAGCGCGGTGCGCGAGTGATCGTCTCGATCGCGGGCGGCACGACGCAGGAATACGAGGAGCTCGCGAAGATCCTGCGCGATCACGGGGGCTTCGATGCGCTCGAGGTCAACATCTCGTGTCCCAATGTGGCCGATCGCGGTCAGGTCTTCGCGTGTCGCCCGGCCTCGGCGGCAGCGGTCATCGGGGGAGTGCGCCGCTCGACCGACCCGAGCATCCCGGTCTTCGCCAAGCTCTCACCTGACGTCACCGACATCGGCACGATCGCCCTGGCGTGCGTGCGCGCGGGGGCGGACGGACTCTCCCTCATCAACACCACTCTGGGCATGGTGATCGACGTCGACACCATGCGCCCCGCGCTCGCTGGTGTCACCGGTGGCCTCTCCGGACCTGCGATCCGGCCCATCGCCGTGCGGTGCGTGTGGCAGGTGCGTGACGTCCTGCCTGAGGTGCCCCTCATCGGGATGGGCGGCATCCGCAACGGCGCCGACGCCTTCGAATTCATCCTGGCCGGCGCCGATGCCGTCTCTGTCGGCACCGTCGTCTTCAACGATCCGTCCGCGCCGGCGCGCGTGCACGCCGAGTTGGCGACGCTCGCGGCCGACCGCGGCTTCTCACGCCTGCGCGATGCGGTGTCCCATGCCCATCGCGAGCCGGATGCCGTGGCCGAGGAGGCCGACGACGACGACCTCTCGCTCCCGGAGTGGGTGTGAGCCGCGCCCCTATCGCGGTCGCCCTCGACGCTCCTGACCTCGCCACCCTGGGCGCCTGGGCAAGTGCTGTCGCGCCGTATGTGAGCACGTTGAAGGTGGGCCTGGAGACCTATGTGCGCGACGGTCGTAGCGCGGTCGAGACGGCTCGCGCCGCAGCGCCCGGATGCGCGCTCTTCCTCGACCTGAAACTGCACGACATTCCCGCCACGGTGTCGGGTGCTGCGCGGGCCGTAGCCGACCTCAAGCCGGACTTCCTCACGGTGCACGCATCCGGCGGCCCCGCGATGGTCGCAGCGGCCGCCGACGCACTACCCGAGACCCGCATCGTCGCCGTCACCGTGCTGACATCGTTGACGACGCAGGACTTGCGCGATCTCGACCTCCTCGGACCGGGCGCGGCATCCGCGGGTGAGTTGGCGGTGCGCCTCGCGGTGGCAGCCGTGGACGCGGGCGCCCGTGCGGTGGTGTGCTCCCCCGAGGAGGTGGGTGAGGTTCGTGCGGCCCTCGAGGGGCGCGACGTCACCCTCATCACCCCCGGCGTGCGACCCGCGGGATCCGCTGTCGGAGACCAGCGTCGGGTGGCGACCCCACGCGAGGCCGTGGAGCGAGGCGCCGACCTGCTCGTCATCGGCCGGCCGATCACGGGGGCCGCGGACGTGTCGGCTGCTGCTGCGGCGATCGCCGGGGACCTCGGCTATGGCTGACCGGCCCGATCTCGACGACGACGCCCGTGCGCGCGGAAGGCAGCTCGCACTCGAGGCGCGCAGACGCCGGGCCGACATCAAGCGACACCTCGCCGAGGGCGGCTCGGTGCGCGACGTCATCGCCATGCGCGACGACGATCCCGCAGTCGCGCGCATGCGCGCACGAGACCTGGTGGAAGCATGCCCCGGGATTGGGCCAACGCGTGCCACCCGCATCCTCGCGCAGTGCCATGTGGCGGAGTCGCGACGCCTGCGAGGGCTGGGGGAGCACCAGGTCGCTGCACTCGTGCGCCTTCTCGAAGGCGCCGGCCCCGTTCGCGGGCGCCTGCTCGTGCTCTCCGGGCCTTCGGGCGTCGGGAAGTCAAGCGTCGTGGCGCGACTGCGGTTGCTGCGTCCGGACCTGGTCTTCTCCGTGTCGGCGACCACGCGCCCACCCCGAGCCGCAGAGATCGATGGTGTCCACTATCGATTCGTCGATAGCGCCGGCTTCGAGGCGATGATCGCGCGCGGCCAACTCCTCGAGTGGGCCGAATTCGCCGGACACCTGTACGGCACGCCCGCCGGGCCGGTCGAGGAGGCCCTTGCCGCCGGCGACGACGTACTCCTGGAGATCGAACTCCAGGGCGCCCGCCAGGTCCGCGACAGCGCCCCCGAAGCCATCCGCGTCTTCCTGGCTCCGCCGTCCTGGGAGGTCCTCGTGGAGCGATTGCAGGGTCGGCGCACGGAGTCCCCCGAGGTGATCGAGCGGCGCCTGGCGACCGCCCGCGTGGAGTTGGCCGCCGAGGGGGAGTTCGACCACACCGTCGTCAACGCCTCCGTGGACGAGGCCGCCGAGGCCATCCTGGCCCTCATGGACCAGGCAGCGCCGGTCGCTTCTCGCTGACCGGGGGGTAGACTTGATCCCCGGTGCGAATGCTCGCACCCGTCCCATCCGCATCATCCATTGGTGAGAGGTCGACCATGTCAGCGTCTGCGCGCCCCGAGGGCATCATCTACCCGCCCATCGACGACCTGCTCGCCAAGTCCGACTCCAAGTACTCCCTGGTCATCTACGCCGCCAAGCGCGCGCGCCAGATCAACGCCTACTACTCCCAGTTGGGAGAGGGCCTGCTGGAGTACGTCGGTCCGCTCGTCGAGACGCACGTGCAGGAGAAGCCCCTCTCCATCGCCATGCGCGAGATCGACGCAGGCCTGGTCACCTCCGAGCCCTACGACCCCGCGGCTGAGGTCGTGGTCGCGGTCGTGGAGGAGGAGCTGACCTGAGCGCGCGCATCCTCCTCGGCGTCTCGGGGGGCATCGCCGCCTACAAGGCGTGCTCCCTGCTGAGGATCCTGCGCGAATCGGGTCACGACGTACGCGTCGTCCCGACCGCATCGGCGCTCCGCTTCGTCGGCGCTCCCACGTGGGAGGCCCTCTCCGGTCACTCCGTGAGCGACTCCGTCTGGTCCGACGTCCCCGCCGTGCCGCACGTCAGCCTCGGACGGTGGGCCGACCTCGTCGTCGTTGCTCCCGCGAGCGCCAATCTCCTCGCGCGGGCTGCCGCCGGCATGTCCGATGACCTGCTCACCGCGTCACTGCTCACGGCCAGTGGGCCCGTGCTCATGGCTCCGGCCATGCACACCGAGATGTGGGAGCACCCCGCCACGCGGGCCAATGTCGCCACTCTGCGCAGCAGGGGCGTGCAGGTGATCGAGCCGGCGGTCGGGCGTCTCACGGGTTCCGATTCCGGTGCCGGGCGCCTGCCCGAGCCCGAGGAGATCGCCCGCCTCGTCGAGGAGGCCCTGCAGCCCGTGTCCCGGGACCTCTCCGGACGCCACCTGCTCGTCTCCGTGGGAGGCACGCGCGAGGACCTCGATCCCGTGCGCTTCCTCGGCAATCGCTCCAGTGGCCGCCAGGGCTTCGCGATCGTGGAGCGTGCACTCGCTCGCGGTGCCGAGGTGACCGCGATCGTCGGCACCGTCGAGGTGCCCCCGCCGCCCGGTGCTCGCGTGATCGTCGCGACGACCGCGATGCTCATGCGCGAGGCGATGCTGGCAGAGCAGGGCACTGCTGATGCCATTGTCATGGCAGCGGCGGTGGCCGACTTCAGGCCGGAGCTGACCTCGGCGACCAAGATCAAGAAGTCCGACGACCATGAGCCCGAGCCCGTCCGACTCGTGCGCAACCCCGACATCCTCGTCGACCTTGTCGCTCACCGGGCCGGGGATCAGGTCATCGTCGGCTTCGCGGCGGAGACGGCCTCTTCGGCGGAGGACCTGCTCGCGATGGCGGGCGCCAAGCTCGCCCGCAAGGGTTGTGACCTCCTCGTCGTCAACGACGTCGGCCGGGATGAGGTCTTCGGCAGCGACGGCACGCGCATCCAGGTGCTCACGGCGGGCGGCGCCGTGCGCGCCGACGTGCGCGGGTCCAAGGTGGCCGCGGCGGACGCCGTACTCGACGAGATCGCCAAGCTCCTCCCCGGCGCCTGACACCCTGCCCTCCCTCACGGCCCGGTTGCGTCGGATCGGGTAGGGTCGCCAGCGTCAAGAGCGCCAGCATCAAGCCCCGGCTCGCTGGCCGGCAACCCTCGCGCCGCGGTGGGGTGCCCCGGGTGAGGACCTGGTCCGCATGAGCGGGCAAGCGCGGGTCGGCAGACCCCTGAGCAGGAGGCATGCGCGTGGCACGACGACTCTTTACCTCGGAGTCGGTGACCGAGGGTCACCCCGACAAGATGGCCGACCAGATCAGCGACGCGATCCTCGATGACCTCCTCCGCCAGGATCCGCGTTCGCGGGTGGCGGTCGAGACGATGCTCACCACCGGCCAGGTGCATGTCGCCGGCGAGGTGACGACCGAGGGCTTCGCTGACGTCATGGGAATCGTGCGCGACGTCGTCAAGGACATCGGCTACGACTCATCCGAGAAGGGCTTCGACGGCAACTCCTGCGGCATTTCCGTCTCGATCGGCGCGCAGTCACCCGACATCGCGCAGGGCGTCGACGACGCCATCGAGGAGCGCGAAGGCCACAGTTCCGACCCCCTCGACCGCCAGGGAGCGGGCGACCAGGGCCTCATGTTCGGCTACGCCACCGACGAGACCGCCACGCTCATGCCCCTGCCCATCTCGCTCGCGCATCGCATGGCCGAGCAGCTCACGGCTGTGCGCAAGGACGGCACCGTCCCCTACCTGCGGCCCGACGGCAAGACCCAGGTCACCATCGAGTACGGCGAGGCCAGTCAGCCTGTGCGCATCGACACCGTCGTCGTGTCGAGTCAGCACGCCAAGGACGTCGACCTCGAGGGCCAACTCGCGCCAGAGGTGCGCAAGTACGTCGTCGAGCCGATCCTCGAGGGCACCGACCTGTCGAGCGATGGCTACCGGCTTCTGGTCAACCCCACCGGTCGCTTCGAGGTGGGCGGACCCATGGGCGATGCCGGACTCACGGGCCGCAAGATCATCGTCGACACCTACGGCGGCATGGCGCGGCATGGTGGCGGTGCCTTCTCCGGCAAGGACCCGTCCAAGGTCGACCGGTCCGCGGCGTACGCCATGCGCTGGGTGGCCAAGAACGTCGTCGCCGCTGGCCTGGCCAAGCGCTGCGAGGTGCAGGTGGCTTACGCGATCGGCAAGGCGCATCCCGTCGGTGTCTTCGTGCAGACCTTCGGCACCGGGGTGCTGCCCGACGAGCGCATCCAGGAGGCCGTGCTGGAGGTCTTCGACCTGCGCCCGGCGGCGATCATCCGTGATCTTGACCTGCTGCGCCCGATCTATCGCCCCACCGCGGCCTACGGCCACTTCGGTCGCGAGCTGCCCGACT
>CAZLZC010000091.1:0-9007 GCA_964563825.1 uncultured Actinomyces sp. | reverse complement strand
GACGCCCCGCTCGCGGAGAGCGGCATCGTCGGCACGGCGGTAGGACTTGCCATGCGCGGATACCGCCCCGTCTTGGAGATCCAGTTCGATGGCTTCGTCTACCCGGCGTTCGACCAGATCGTGACGATGGTGGCGAAGCATCACTACCGCTCCGGCGGAATCACGCCGATGCCCATCGTCATCCGCATCCCCTACGGCGGCGGGATTGGCGCTGTGGAGCATCACAGTGAGTCGCCGGAGGCCTACTTCGCCCACACACCCGGCTTGCGTGTGCTCACGCCCGCTGACGCGGCGGAGGCCTATGTGACCATTCAGCAGGCGATCGCGAGTGACGATCCCGTCATCTACTTCGAGCCCAAGCGCCGCTACTGGGATCGGGCAGAGGTCGATGATGTCTCGCCGATCAGCGGTAGTCCCTGGTCGTCGCGTGTCCTGCGACGTGGTTCCGACGTCACGCTCGTGACCTATGGACCGATGGTGCGCACGTGCCTCGAGGCAGCTGAGGCTGCGTCCGAAGATGGCGTGGAGTGTTCGGTCATCGACCTGCGATCCCTGTCTCCACTGGACCTCGATCCGGTGGTCGCCGACGTGCAGGGCACCGGCCACTGCATCGTCGTGCACGAGGCACCGGTCATGCTCGGCATGGGAGCGGAGGTCGCCGCGGAGGTCACGCGGCGCTGCTTCTTCCACCTCGAGGCGCCCGTGGAGCGCGTCGGCGGCGCCTACATCCCCTATCCCCCCAATAGGTTCGAGAAGCACTACCTGCCTGATATCGACCGCGTGCTCGACGCCATTGATCGGGTGACCGCCGTATGAGCATGCGCGAGTTCCCCCTGCCCGACGTCGGCGAGGGCCTCACCGAGGCGGAGATCGTGGGCTGGCGTGTAAGTGTCGGTGAGGAGATCACGGTCAACCAGCCGATCGTTGATATCGAGACAGCAAAGGCCGTGGTCGAACTCCCCGCGCCCTTCACCGGACGGGTGGCGGCGCTGCTCGTGGCGCCCGGATCCGTCGTTGCGGTGGGGACGCCGATCCTCACCATCGAAGTGAGCGACCGCGAGCCGGTGCTTGTCGGCTACGGCGTCGGACACGAGGGGGGCCGGCGCCGCAGGCTGCGCGGCGCGACTCAGCAGGTTGCACCCGGAACCGAGTCGACGTCATCGGGCACTCCGAGAGCCAAGCCCCCCGTGCGTGCGCTGGCTCGCGAACTGGGTGTCGACCTCACGCACGTGTCGCCCACCGGTCCGCACGGCGACATCACCCGCGACGACGTACGACGTGCCATCTCCGGTGCTTTCACCCCCGAATCGGCAGCCCTTTCGACGGGAAACCGGCAACGTGGCGACCACTTCGAGGGTGAAAGCGTGAGTGTGAGGCCGGTGCGGGGTGAGCGCATCGCGGTGCGCAGTGTGCAGCGTCAGATGGCCCAGGCGATGGTGCGCTCCATGTCGACCGCGCCTCACGTCACCGAATGGGTTGACGTCGATGTGAGCCAGACGATGGCTCTGGTGCACCGACTGCGGCAGGACCCCGAGTTTGCCGAAGCCCGCGTGACACCGCTCACGGTCGCTGCATCAGCGGTGATTCACGCCGCTCGCCGCACGCCCATCATCAACTCATCCTGGATCGACCTGCCCGACGGCACCGCTGAGATTGAGATCTATCCCTTCGTCAATCTCGGTCTCGCCGTCGCCAGTCCCCGTGGACTCGTCGTCCCCAACGTGCGCGATGCCGGATCCCTGTCTCTGGCGGGTCTCGCCCGAGCGATCACCGATGTGACCGAGCGCGCACGGGAGGGTCGCATCACTCCGGCTGACTCCATGGACGGCACCATCACCATTACCAACATCGGTGTCTTCGGAGTCGATGGAGGAACGCCCATCCTCAATCCGGGGGAGGCGGCGATCCTGGCGACGGGTCGCATCGTTGAGCGTCCGTGGGCTATTGATGGCGCGCTGGCGGTGCGACCGGTGATGCAGTTGTCCCTGGCCTTCGACCACCGCGTCGTGGATGGTGCATCGGGATCAGCGTTCCTGGCTGATGTGGCGGCGTACCTGCACCGACCACCGCTCTGAGGTGCGACTAGCCTCGGCGCATGCGCCTTGCTCCCCGAATCCCTATCTCACGCATCCTCGTCGTCCCGCTCGCAGCCGCGCTGGTCGCTGCTGCCGCTCCCGCTGCGGCACTCTCGCCGGTGCCCGCCCAGGAGCTCGTGGTCAAGGTCGCGATCGATGAGCGTCGCGTTGTGCCGATCGGCATCGACCACGGAGCCGACTGGGGTGACGTCCTGCTCGAGTCAGGCACGGCTACGGCTAAGGGACTGGGCAAGGGCACGTTCCTGCGACGCGGCATCGCTTTCGGCAGTCAGCGTCTGGGCACCCAAGACACCTTCCAGATCTCCTTCCCGCAGGGCAACCTGGTCTTCCAGGCACCGGGCTTTTGGTACGGCCCCAGCGAGGTTGCGCTACTCGGCGGCACGGGTCGCTTCGCCAGCGCGCGCGGCAGCGCGGCAGTGACGGTGGATGGAGGCACGCAGCAGTGGACGATCACGATCCTGCCGAGGCGTGGCGTGGATCCGGCGTCGACGATCGTGCGCGAGTATCCACGCGATTTGATCTCCACGTCACGCATCTCGCTTGCGCCTGATGGGTCCACAGTCGGCAACCTCACGCAGACGTTGGGCACGCTCATCGGGGATGACTCTGCGCCCGCAGCGGACTACTCCGCCATCTCCACGGTCGTGGAGGACCTGCCGGATGACTCAGAGCGACGCGTGGTGCAGGCTATGTTCGAATTCACAGACGGCAGCGTCATGGTCAACGCCATGATCGTTGCGCAGCGCGGTGCGCTCCCCACCACGCCCGTGGCCTACGCCATCTCCGGCGGCACGGGCGCCTACCTCGGGGTCGCAGGAGTCGCGGAGTACGTGCCCGGTAACGGTGTCGGTGTGGACCGCTGGCGCTTCACGTTCTTCGGAGTCACCGATAAGGCGGCACCGGTAGAGATCAAGCCGGCCACCCAGGTTGAGACCCGCTATACACAGCTCATCACCTCCGGCACGGCCAACGGCGGAGTCGGCGACCTCGTGCTCGCGGGCGGCTGGTGGCGCCCGGGCAAGGCAGTACGCGAGTCGTGGGCGGTCTCAGCGCAGGCCGTCGATATCGAAGCCGGCCGCGAGAGCGTGCGGCGCACCCTGCTCGCAACGCTTCAGTACGCCCAGGGGGATGACGCAGTCCTCGTGCTCGGCCTCACTCGCACGGGTAGCTCAGGTGGGCCTGCCGCACCGGTCGAGCGCGCCGTGATCGGTGGCCTCGGTGCCTATGCCGGGGCCTCGGGCACCGTGACGATGACACCGACGAAGCCGCGCCAGTGGCGCACGACCTTCGACGTAGCTCGCTAGCTGTCGCGTCGACTAGCCTTCCCTCATGGTCGCACCCCTGCCTGAGGACGCCGGATTCGACGAGCTCTTTGCCGCGTGGCGATCTGCTTCAGCGGACTTCATCGATCTCGTGACACCCCTGTCGCAGGCGGAGTGGGACGCGCCGACGGCACTTCCCGGCTGGACTGTGGGCGACATCGTGGCGCACATCGGCTGGCTCGAGGGCATGCTCATCGGTGAGTACGACGCACCGCATGAGCCCGACTGGTCCGCGCTCCCGCACGTGCAGAGCGATTTCGGCAGGATCACCGAGGTTCCCGTCGATCTGCGTCGCTCGTGGGCTCGCGAGGCGGTGCTCATCGAACTCGCCGATCGTGTTTCGCGCCGTACCGCCGAGCTCGAGGAAGGTCCGCACGCTGCTGATGCCGAAGTGATGGGGCCCTTCGGTCCTGCCCCGCTTAGCCGCGTCTTGCGCATGCGCACGCTCGACACCTGGGTGCATGAGCAGGACATCCGCGATGCCCTCGGTCGGCCCGGTCATCTCGACACCCCGGGCGCACAGGCCACGGCCGCGCAGTTGCTGCCCGGCCTGGGCAAGGTGTGGGCCAAGCTCGCGGGCGCGCAGCCGGGGCAGGTGCTCGACTTACGCGTCACGGGGCCGGGAATCGAGGGGGGCGCGATCGTCGCTGTGGGCGAGGACGGCCGCGCACGCATGGTCGGCGATGACCTCCTGGACCAGGCGGGTGCTGCGACCGTGACGCTCACGATGTCGTGGCCTGCGTACCTCGCCCTCTCATGCGGTCGAGGAGATGCGCAGCCCTGGCGCGAACAGGTGAGCGTCTCCGGCGATCCGGAGCTGGCGGCGCGCACACTCGATCACTTCCGCGTGATGATCTGAGCGCGTCGCGCGCCACTTCGCCGCATCCCCGTGCCTAAGGTCATTGACGGACGCGGCATCGGGTCGCGCCGAAGGAAGGGACATTCATGCGCACCATCGCTCTGGCATCTGCCGTCGCCATCGCCGCAGCGGGCACCATCGCTGCCCCGCTCGCTCAGGCTGCGACGGTCACCCCTCGGATGTCGTCGACTGATCTGCAGAAGTGCGGATTCAGTGTGAAGCCCAATCTGGACTTCTGGTACGGCGGGACGGCGACCATGGCACCCACGGGCAGGATCCCTGCGGGCAAGAACATCGTCATCCAGGGCAATGCAGCCGACGGTGTGGCCAACGGCACCCGCCTGGAGCTCGTGCGCTTCAACCCTGCGGGTAAGGGCTGCCACGGATCCTTCCAGCGCATCGGCAGCGGGATCTTCACCACGGTGAAGAGCGGTGAGTACTACCTCAACTTCCAGCTGGATCGTCAGGGCACCTTCGGCTACGCCGTTCAGGCCGTGAGTGGCGGTGCGACGTACGAGATCGAGTTCCGGATCACCACAAGCTAGGCGCCACCGACTAGTCAGCGGCGGTCGCCAAGCGCCGGAAAGGCCTCGCGCCATTCCTGCGAGCGACCAGGCTCGACGTCGGCGAAGAGGACTTCCTCCGCGTCGCCTGCCTCTGCGATGACATTGCCCTGGGGGTCGACCACGATCGAGTGTCCCCCCAGGGTGATGTCGGCGTGGCTTCCGACCCCGTTGCACGCCACCACCCAGGCCAGGTTCTCGATCGCGCGGGCTCGGGCGAGCACTCTCCAGTGCTCGATGCGCGGCACGGGCCACCCCGATGCGAGGAGGAAGGTCGTCGCACCGGCATCGACCAGCGCGCGAAACATCTCGGGGAAACGCAGGTCGTAGCAGGTGGCGAGGCCTGTGTGTCCGAGTGGAGTCTCGGCGACGACAAGTGCGTCACCGGCTGACATGAGGGTCCGCTCCCCTGTCTCGAAGCCGAAGAGGTGACGCTTGCGATAGGTGGCGACGATTTCTCCGGCCGGTCCGACGAGTACGGCGGTGTTGAACGTGCGGCCGTCGGGCAGGCGCTCGGCGTAGGACCCCGCATGCACCCACGTGCCGGTGGCAGCCGCCATCGACCGGATGCGCTGCAGTACGGGTGCGTCCAGGGGCGCGGCGACCTCGCGAGCGAGCGGCAGGTCGAAGGCGCCGGAGATCCACAACTCGGGCAGGACGGCGAAGTCAGCGTGAGGCAGCGCCTCCCCGAGCATGCCGAGCACGCGCTCGATGCGATCGGTCGCGGATTCGCGCACATCAGATGAGACCTGCAAGAGGGCAACTCGGGTCACCCGCCAAGGCTACGCGCTGGGCATCCCCGCAGCCTCGAGGTCGCTGAATCCGCCCTCGAGGTCATAGACGTGCATGAAGCCCATGGCACCCATCTCCGCGGTGGCGACAGCTGAGCGGTTGCCGCTGCGGCAGTAGATGGCGTACGTCGCCGAGGTATCGAGAGCGGTCACCTGGGCCGCGAAGTCCGGTGCTTCGACGGGGATATTGAGCGCGCCCTGCACGTGGCCGGAGTTGAACTCCTCCGGTGTACGCACGTCGATGATCACGGTGCCGGGGCTCTGGGCCGCCTGCATCCACTCGGGCACGCCGACACGGACTGGTGTTGCCGGCTGCGAGGCGGTAGTAGTGGGTGCGGGCGGGGCAGCCGTGCTGCTGCCGCATGCCGTGAGTGAGGGAGCGAGAAGCAGGGCGCCGGCGAGGGCCATGGGGGCGATGCGTCGGAGGTACATACCCCCCAGGGTATCAGGGGACCTGTTTCGACCGCTCGTCGAGGGAGGCCAGACGGGCGTTGTACTCCGTGAGCTCGGCATCGCCGTCGCGGTCGGCCTGGCGGTCCTTGCGCCGAGCCTCTCGCTCGTCGGAACGCGACCACTGCATCGCCACCATGATGATCATGAAGATCATGGGGATCTCACTCAAGCCCCAAGCGATCTGGCCGCCGAACTTGGTATCGGCGAGCGGATCGGTCACCCACTCGGGCCGGACGATGCCGTACCAGTCCTGGGCGAGTGGTTGGGAGCCCATCATGATGACGACGGCGAAGAATCCGTGGATGCCCACCATGAGCAGGATGAGAGCAAAGCGAGCGACGTAGGGCAGCGGCTTGGGCACGGGGTCGACGCCCATGACGATCCAGGCGAAGAGGTAACCCGAAGCGATGAAGTGGATCTGCATCCCGAGATGGCCGGCGTGGCTGCCCATAAGCCACGCCATGAAGGGCGTGAAGTAGAGCGCGAAGAGACTGAAGCTGAAGATCGCCAGGACGAAGATGGGATTCGTCACGATCTTGGCGGCAGGTGAGTGGAGTCCCCAGACGATCCACTCACGCAGGCCCCAGCGCCCGGTCGTGGAGGGCTTCAGGGCGCGCAGCGCCAGGGTGAAGGGGCCGCCGAGGACTAGGAACATCGGCGCGAGCATGGACATGGTCATGTGCTGCACCATGTGAAGCCCGAGCGACACCTGCGCGTAGAGCGAGATGCCGGCGTTCGTCGTCCAGATGATGAGTGAGATGCCAAGCAGCCAGAAGATCGTGCGATTGATGGGCCACTTGTCCCCGCGGCGGTGCAGGGTGATCACACCGGCGATGTAGAGCGCGGCTGCTGCGAGGCAGGCCACGAAGAAGAGTGGCTCAACTTCGAAGCCGAAGATCACCGACGCCGCGGTGGGTGCGTCGGGATAGGGCGACCCAAGCAGGGACTCGCCATATGTGGGAAGGAGTGACTCCACCCGCGGGTAGGGGCTCACGGCTAGGGCGACCCCGAGCCCGAAGGCGATGACGATGAGCGCAGTCTCGAGTGAGATCACCTTGAGGAACGCCGCCCGCTGCCTGTCACCGTCGAGGGCGGGCAGCAGGCGACGCCGGATTGCGGCTGCGATGAGCACGAGGACGACGAGGATGGCGATCTTGGCAGCAGTGACCCGGCCGTAGTCGGTGGTGACCAGTTGATCCACGGTGTCCAAGCGTGTGTAGGCGTTGGCCGCCCCTGTGGCCGCAAGGATGATCACGCTCACCAGCGCAGCGAGACCGAAGCGCTGCGCAGCCGTGCGTAGGGCTCCGGGTGTCGCGAAGCCCTCGTCACGGCGCAGGCCGTGGAAGACGAGCACGATGAGCCCGCCTATCCAGACTGTCGCCGCTGCTGCGTGCGCGATCGCTGAGGTGAAGGCCAGCGCGTGATCGCCGAGTCCCGCACCGTGTCCTGCCAGGGCGGGAAGTGACACGGCTGCGATCGCGAGCACAGACCACACGGCGGATACCCCGAGCGTGGACGTGAAGAGGGCGCCGACGGAGATGATCGCGGCAAGCAAGGCCATGACGGCGAGGGCGCGTGTCTGCGGCACTTCCCATGCGTAGGTGGCTGCCACGTCAGGGCTCATCGCGCGATCGAGGCCGACGCCCAGGATCTCGCCGAGCAGGAAGAACATCTGCAGGAGGGCGAGCACGGCCCAGATGCCGGAGGTGATGACCGCACGTGTGAGATCGCGTCTCCCCGTGGGCGAGACGACGCCTCCCTTTCCCTGTGGATCAAGGAAGGCTGCTCCGATGAGCCAGCCCACGGTGAGTGCTCCAGCGAGAAGCGTGAGCATGCGTAGGAGCGGCAGGCCCCAGCCCACGATGGGCCCGGCATCTGGCAGTCCGGGGGTTGAGGGCTCGTAGGAGCCACCGGCCATGACGAGGCCTACGGCCACGGAGATGAGGCCAAGCACCGCGACCCCCGCCCCAAGGAGGGCGACGCGCGATGAGCGCGCGGTGTCGACAGCGCGCGCTGTGGTCGTCATCGAAGGCACCCCCGCATTAGGTGCGCCGACGTGCGACCAGCGCGAGGACCACGCCGACGATGATGATGGCGCCGACGGCGATTCCGGCGATGAGCAGGCCCGATGTGCCGCCGGTGGAATCAGCAGCGGGGCTCGCACTCGGCGACGGAGCGGCACTCGTCGGTGCGGGAGATGCGCTCGTCGGGGCAGCTGTCGTGGGAGCGGCAGACGTGGGCGCGGGCGTGGAGGTCGTCGGCGCGGGCGCCTCGTAGGAGAACGTGATGCCCCCCTCGACGGGATGGCCGTCCTGAGAGACGACGCGGTAGCTCACCGTCCACTCACCGCCCTCCGCGTCGGCGGGCCAGTCGGCGGTGGCGGTCGGTCCTTCGATGGAACTCACGGTGAGGTCTGCGGTCACACCGGCGGGATCCGTCGCGATGAGGCGCACGAAGTCGGGCAGGAGGGCCTCGTTAAAGGTGAAGCTCACGCTCGCGGGAGGTGCGTCGAGCGTGGCGCCATCGGCTGGGTCGCTGGAGACCAACTCCGAGTGGGCCTGAGCCACCGGTGCCAACACAGCACCGAGGCCGACCATGGCGAGGGCAAGGATTCCAGAGGTGAGGGTGCGCTTCACGCTTCGAGGGTACGCCGCCCCCGGGGTGGACGCTGCTCCCACCACCATCCGATCGGCTCGGCGAAGCGCGCGAGCAGGGGTCCGGCACTTGCGGTGATGAGCACGTACGCGGCGACGAAAGCCTGGAAGGTTGGGGGGAGCACCAGGCTGACCGCGACGATTCCCGCTATCACCACGCTGAATTCTCCGCGGGCGGAGAGCAGCGCCCCCGCTCGCAGGGCGCCGATTGTGGTGCGACTCACGCTGCGCGCGGCGATCCAGCCGGTGACGAATTTCGTCGCAATGGT
>CAZLZC010000090.1:0-9052 GCA_964563825.1 uncultured Actinomyces sp. | reverse complement strand
CCGCGACCGAAGCGCTGCAGTTTGTAGCGCTCGCTGAAGGGCTTGCCGATGCCCTTGAATCCCTCGGGCCACACGCCCACGAGCTCGCCGTTCGAGAGCAGGCGCTCCGCATCGGGCATGCAGGCCAGGGTGTGCCCGGCCTTGCGTGCCAGCGCGGAGAGGAACGGGGTCTGGAAGACCAGGTCCGCGCCCAGCATGCGCAGATGCCGATGGGCCGGATGGTGATCATGCAGGGCGATCTGCGTCATCAAGGCATCCAGGGCAATCGTCCCGGAGTGATTGGCGACGATCAGCGCGCCACCGTGCGAAGGCACCTGCTCCGCTCCGCGCACCTCTACGCGGAACCATCGTTCGTAGAGAGGGCGCAGCGGAGGGAGGAGCACGTGGTCGGTGAGGTCGGGATCGAATCCGAAGTCATCGACCGTGTAATCACCCGTGAGGCGTCGGCGTAGGAAATCGAGGAAGCCCTCTTCCCTATCCACGCTCTCCTGCCTGGGGCGCGGTGCCGAAGGGTCGAGGGGGATGATCCGGGCATCAGGCATGCGCTGCTCCCCGAGTCGCGATCAGACTGGCGGCTCCGTCCAGGATCCCCGACACGAAGCCGGGTCCGAGGTCGTGGCCCGCGAGAAACTCGTCGAAGGCTGCAGAGGTCGATCGCTTGGCGGTGAACCCCAGCTCGCGCTGGGCCCGGCTCGTGTCGATAGCCCGGCCGTAGGTGAGGAATCGCACCTGCTCCGAGGTGAAGTCGACCAGCCTCGTGGGAGCCAGAGCCCGGCCCACGACGCCGAGAAGTGCCCCCGGGACCGAGACGGTCGGGCGGCCGGTGCGGCGTACCGCCTGGGAGAGGGCAAGGACCCCGTCTCCCGCGATATTGAACACGCCCGTAGCCGGGGCTGTCACGGCCCGCTGCAGGGCGGCGATGGAGTCGTCCTCATGCACGAACTGCAGCCTCGCGTCGAAGCCCAGAACGGTGGGAATGACGGGGAGCGTGAAGTACGCCGTCATGGCCGTCTCCACGCGCGGGCCGATGACATTGGCGAGCCGCAGGATGGACACCTCGACATCCGGGCGCCTGCGCGCGAAGCCGCGGACGTACCCCTCGACCTCGACGGAGTCCTTGGCCCATCCCGAGGTCGGCGGATGCTTGGGCGACATGCCCTCGGTGAAGAGCGCGGGATCGCGGGGACCGGCACCGTAGACCGACGACGTGGACTTGACGACCAGGCGCGTCACGGACTCGGACTTCTGGCACGCAGCCAGGAGCTGCATCGTGCCGATGACATTGATGTCCTTCATGGCAGTGCGGCCGCCGGCCTGCTGAGGGGTAGCGATCACGCCCATGTGGACCACCGTGTCGACACCGGCTGAGTTGAGGACCCGGCCGATCACGGGATTGCGGATATCTGCGCGCACGAACTCCGCCCCCAGGAGGGGGCGGCGCGGAGGGACGACATCAACGCCGACCACATGGTCAACAGCGGGGTCGCGGACGAGGGAACGGACCATCAGGCCACCAAGGTGGCGGGCAGCGCCCGTGACCAGCACGACGCGACCCATGGTCAAGCTACTTCTTGTTGCGGCGCTGGACGCGCGTGCGCTTGAGCAGCTTGCGGTGCTTCTTCTTGGCCATGCGCTTGCGGCGCTTCTTGACCACCGAGCCCATCGATTACCTCATTCAGTCCGCGAAGATCCCGGCGTAATCCCGGGAGACATGACCCTATCCGATCGAATCGAGCCCACCGTACGCGGCGTAGCTCGGTGCCCCTGTTGGGCTGGCTCAGCCCGCCTCGATGTAGGAGGTGCGCAGGTAGTCGTGGACAGCCTGCTCCGGCACGCGGAAGGACCGACCGACTCGCACGGCGGGCAACTCGCCCGCGTGCACCAGGCGGTAGACCGTCATCTTGGACACCCGCATGAGCGAGGCAACTTCGGCCACGGTGAGGAAACGCACCTCCGCCAGGGGGCGCTCAGGTCCACCGCTCATGTCTGCTCCTTGCCTCCGGTTGGGATGACCGGCATCCCGTGACGGCGCGACGCTACTGCACTGTGTGCCGCGCGTCACGCGGAATCTCGATTTCGAGCCTAGTCGGACCGATCGGGGGTCGTCGAGGGGGTCGGATCACGCCCCCCGCCGGGGCTGTGCGGTGACTAGAACCAGGGGTCGGGATCTGCCACGAGTCCGAAATGCGGGAAGACGGCCGAGCGCGTGGCGAGCACTGCGGCGTCCACGGAGTTGGCCGGGTCGAATCCCTGATCGAAGGGCTTGGGCCAGGGGTTGCTGCCATCCGTCATGCGCATGGGTGCCTGTCGCTGCAGTTCGGTCTTCACATACGACTGAAATGCATCGGGTGTCTGAGCGTGTGGATCGATCGGCGTACCCGCGGCCTCGGCGATGAGATGCGTCCACGCACGGGGCACGACGTCGACCCACTCGTAGCCGCCTCCGCCGACTGCAATCCAGCGTCCGCCCGCATAACGATGAGCCCAGCGATGGATTGCCTCGTAGGACATGCGCTGGCCGTCGATGGTGAGTGCGAGGTGAGCGAGCGGATCATCGATGTGCGAGTCGCAGCCGTGTTGGCTCACGATGATCTGCGGGTCGAATGCCTCGAGGACTTGGGGGACCACAGCGTGGAAAGCGCGCAGCCAGCCCTGGTCGCCCGTCCCGGCGGGAAGTGCCACGTTGACCGCACTTCCCAGAGCCCCGGGGCCCCCGATTTCCTCGGGGAATCCCGTGCCGGGGAAGAGCGTCAGGGGGCTCTCGTGCAGCGAGATCGTGAGCACTCTCGGGTCGTCGTAGAACATCTCCTGTACGCCGTCGCCGTGATGAACGTCGACGTCGATGTAGGCGATCCGCTCCACGCCCTGGGCGAGCAGCCACGCGATGGCGACGCCGATGTCGTTGTAAATGCAGAAGCCCGATGCTGATCCGGGCATCGCATGGTGCAGGCCTCCAGCGATGTTGACGGCATGCTCCGTGCGTCCGGAGTGGACCGCCTGCGCCGCCATGAGTGTCGCTCCGGCGACAAGGGCCGACGCGTCGTGCATGCCAGCGAAGGCAGGATCATCGGGAGTGCCCAGTCCGCGCAGGGGATCGGCATCATGCGGATTCTCGGAAGCGTGCTGCACGGCAGCGATGTACTCGAGCTCATGTACGGCGGCGATCTGCTCGATCGTGGCGGGCACGACCGGGGTCAGCATCTCTAGGGTCGGTGTGTCCAAAAGCCCGAAGTCCCGCGCGAGTCGCATGGCCAACTGGACGCGAATCGGTGCGAGGGGGTGGCCGGGGCCGAAGTCGTAGGCGCGCAGCGCCTCGTCCCAGACGACTGCGGCCGAGTCGCTCACGCCCCGAGCTCCGCGCCACGATCACGAGCCGCCCGCATGGCGTCGGCGACGAGGCCCATGAGGTCGCCCGCGTCGAAGACCGAGAGCGCGGCAGCCGTGGTGCCCCCGGGTGAGGTCACCTGGGCGCGCAGGGCCGCGGGGTCCGCACCCGGTCGTGCCGCCATCGTCGCGGCGCCCAGGACGGTCTGCGTCACGAGCTGATGGGCAATCGCCGGGTCGACGCCGAGGTCGATCGCTCCCGCGACCATTGCCTCGACGAGCCGGAAGACATACGCCGGTCCCGAGCCCGACGTCGCGGTGACCGCGTCCTGGAGGTCCTCGGGCACCCGCACGACAGGGCCGACGGCAGAGAGCAGGCTCTCGACGTAATCCGCCTGCTGCGGCGAGCAGGAGGCACCCGGGGAGATCGCGGTGATGCCGAGGTCGACGAGCGCCGGCGTATTGGGCATGGCGCGCACCACCGCAGCGCGGGGCAGCATGGCCTCCAGGGCGGCAAGGCGGACTCCCGCAGCGAGGGAGATCACGACGGTCCCATCAGCGATGAGCGCTGACATCTCGTCGAGTACGCCGGGGATGTCCTGGGGCTTGACCAGCAGCAGGATCGTTGCGCTTTCCCGCGCTGCCTCCGCAATGCTCACCGACCGCACACCGTGGAGCTGCGACACCTCGCGGGCGCGATCCTCGCGCTTCTCCGCGATCACCAGCCTGTGCGGCTCGGTCCCTGCTCGAAGCAGTCCCGCGACGAAGACCTCGCCCATGGCGCCGGCGCCAACCACCGCGATCATCCGGTCGCTCCTGTCGACGAGGGCTTGGGCAGGGATGTCCTGGGGTCCAGCAGCGCTTGGATGGTCGGCGCGACAAGACGCACGACGTACTCCTCGCTGGCAGATGCGAGCGGCTCGATGCGCATGACGTAGCGGCCTGCTGCGACGCCGATGAGATAACTCGAGATGAGCGCCACGCGCATGCGCGCATCGGGTACGCCGACCGCGGAGACGACGCGATCGATCACGGTGGTGTCGAGGTAGTCCTGGAGCGACTTGGTAAGCGCAGCGGCCGAAGCACCTGAGCGGGCCATCGACATGAGGTCGTCGCGCACCTGCGGGTCACCGAGCGTGTCGAGGGTGAACCTCACTAGACGCTCGCCGAGACCCTCGACCCCCGGCGCGAGAAGCGTGGGGACGGCGCCCACCGGGTCGGTGGGCAGGCGCAGCGCCGCGGCGAAGACCGCATCCTTGTTGTCGTAGTACTTGCGCAGCACTGTGGGCGCGACCCCGGCTGCCGCTGCCAGGCCCTTGAAGGTGGTGCGCGCATAACTGCCGGCGGCGAAGGCGTTGCGTGCGGCGGCGATGGCCGCATCTCGGACCTGTTCGCCACTCCCGCGTGCCGGATCCTCCGGCGATTCGCCTGCCATCGCGCCCACTCTAGGCCGGGGCCGTGTCGAGGTGGCCACGGGCAAACGCCAGGGCTTCGGCCAACTCGGCCTCGCGGGCTGCACGATCAGCCGCGCCTCGGGTAGAGACCTCCACGACGACGGTGCCATCGAAGCCACGGGCTGAGAGATCCGCGAGCAGTTCACCGCACGGTTGGGTGCCACGGCCGGGGATGAGGTGCTCGTCGCGAGCGGAACCGGAACCATCCGCGAGGTGGATGTGGGCGAGCCGGTCACCGAGGTCGCGCGCCATCTCGAGTGCATTGCTGCCTGACACAGCGGTGTGCGACAGATCGAGCGTGGTGTGGGGATAGTCCTCGTCGCGGACATCCCAGCCCGGGCTGTAGGCCTTGACCTCACGGGATCCCGCGCGCCAGGGGTACATGTTCTCGACGGCGAAGCGGATCGGTGTCTCACCCTCCATCCGCGCGAGTCCCGCGACGAACCCACGCGCGTACTCCCGCTGCCACCGGAAGGGAGGATGGACCACGACAGTGCTCGCCCCGAGCTCCTCGGCGGCATCGCGCGCGCGGACAAGCTTGGCCCACGGATCTGTCCCCCACACGCGCTGCGTGACCAGCAGACAGGGTGCGTGCACCGCAAGGATCGGCACGGCGTAGTGATCCGACAGTCGGCGCAGTGCCACAGGGTCCTGGCTGACCGCATCGGTCATGACCATGATCTCGACCCCGTCGTATCCCAGCCGCGACGCGACCTCGAACGCCGCAGCGGTGCCGTCGGGGAATACCGACGACGTCGATAGGGCCACGGGCACGCGGGACACGTGCTCAGTGTCGCAAAGACTCGGGGTCTCAGGCGCGGCGCAGTCGATCGGTGACCCTCGCGGTGACTGAGACCAGCAGGGCACCCCCGAGGCCGAAGGCGACAGCGATGGCGGTGTCACGCTCGGGCTGGACGTAGACCGCGAAGAAGTTCGACAGCCACGGCACGAAAAGCACCACGACGAAGGAGAGGAGCATCGCCGCGCACACCCCGAGCCGCAGGAGGTTGAGCGGACGCGCCGAGTGGACGAGCACAGCGAACGTGACGATGAAGAGAGCAATCGTGGCCGCTGACCGCGCATCCGCGAGCGGCTCGCCGATCGAGAGAACCACGAGGTAGGTACCCAGTCCCGCTGCTGCGCAGATGACTCCCGCGGGTACGGCGAAGAGCAGCACGCGGCGAAGGAAGCCGGGTCGGAAGCGCTCGGTGTTGGGCATGAGAGCCAGGAAGAACCCGGGGATGCCGATGGTCAACGAACTGATGAGCGTGAAGTGTCGCGGCAGGTAGGGGAACTCCAGTGGCTGACCATTCGCTCCCAGAGTGAAGAGGACGGAGAGGCCGATGAACGCCGAGATGATCGTCGCGTAGAAGGTCTTGGTGAGGAAGACGTCGGAGACACGCTCGATGTTGCCGAGGACACGGCGTCCCTCAGCCACGACGTGCGGCATCACGGAGAACTTGTTGTCCAGCAGGACCAATTGCGCCACGGCTCGGGTGGCCGAGGATCCCGAGCCCATGGCGATGCCCAGGTCAGCCTGCTTGAGGGCTAGTACGTCGTTGACACCGTCGCCTGTCATCGCCACCGTGCGACCCCGAAGGTGGAGTGCGCCCACCATGGCCTGCTTCTGCGCCGGAGTCACCCGGCCAAAGACGGAGTGCGAGTCGATGGGCTCCTCGAGTTGCGCCGGGTCTTCAGTGAGCTCGCGGGCATCCAGGGGATCGTGGGCGCCGGGCACGCCCGCCTGGGTGGCGATGGCGCCGACAGTGGCGGGGTTGTCACCGGAGATCACCTTGACGGCGACCTCCTGGTCGAGGAAGTAGCGCACGGTCTCGGCCGCGTCGGGGCGCAGGCGCTGGTCGATGACGACGAGTGCGGCCGGGGTGACCTCTCCCGGCCCGCGCTCGGCATCGGGGCCCGGACCCGTCGCCCGAGCGAGGAGCAGCACGCGCGAGCCCTGAGCCGCGAGAGTCTCGGCGCGCTCGCGCACCTCAGGCTCGGCGTCGCCGAGCACGACCTCGGGTGCGCCCAGGAGCCATGTGCCGTGATCGTGGAAGGTCGCTGCCGACCACTTGCGCGCGCTGGAGAAGGCGATGCCCTCGACCATCGACCAGGTCGGGTTGGCGTAGGCCTGCGCGACCGCCGCAAGCGTGGGGTTGGGGCTCTCCTCCGAGGCGCCCATCGCGGCGAGAGCGGCGTCGACGTCGACGGACGGGTCGAGCACCTCGACGTCGGTCACGGCCATGCCCGGCTCGGTCAGCGTGCCCGTCTTGTCGACGCACACCGTGTCGACACGGGCCAGCACTTCAACAGCGGGCAGGTCCTGCACGAGCACCTTGCGCTGAGCCAGGCGGACGACGGCGACCGCCATGGCGATGCTCGTGAGGAGGACCAGACCCTCGGGCACCATCGTCACAACGCCAGCGATCGTGCCCCGAATCGCATCATCCACGGACTGGTTGGCGCGCAACTGGGAGATGAGGAGCAGGATCCCGACGGGTGGGATCATGAAGGACGCAAGACGCACGAACTTCGCAATGTCATCGCGCAGCTCGGACTTGGTCTGGGTGAACTGCTTGGCCTGCTCGGTGAGCCCGGCGGCAAACGAATCACGGCCGACGCGCGTGGCGACGTACAACCCGCTGCCGGCGACGACGAAGGAGCCGGACATCGCCTGATCGCCCACGGCCTTGTCGATGGGGTCGGCCTCGCCGGTGAGCAGGCTCTCGTCGATCTCGAGGCCGTCGGCCACGACGATCTCGCCGTCGACCACCAGTTGGTCACCCGACCGCAGCACGACGAGGTCGTCGAGCACGACCTCCGACGGCCGGACCTCGACATCCACGCCGTCCCGCCGGACCATCGGCTTGGCCTCACCGATCACCGAGAGTTTGGCGAGCGCCCGGCTGGCTCGGTATTCCTGCACGATTCCGATGAGGGAGTTGGCGACGATCACGAAGCCGAAGAGCGAATCCTGGAACGGCGCCACAAACCACATGACGACCCACATGGAGCCGATGAGGGCGTTGAACCACGTGAGTGTGTTCGAGCGGATGATGCTGCCAAGACTGCGACTGCGGGGGTCCGGAGCATCATTGGTCTGGCCACGCGCAACCCGTTCAGCCACCTGCTCCGATGTGAGTCCAACCAGATCCGTAGCCGTCGTCATGTGTCGAGCCCGTCGAGTCGCCTCAGGATGACGCCCTCGCGCAGCGCCCAGGGCCCGATCTCCAACTGCTCGATGCCAAGAAGGTCCATGGCCGACTCCGCGACAATCGCGCCAGCCAGCAGTTGAGGCCCACGTGACTCCGAGACTCCATGCAGACGACTGCGCTCCGCGGCGTTCATCGACGCGAGTTTGGGCACCCACAGGCGCACGTCCTCCCGCGAGAGGGTGCGCCTGACGTGGAAGCCCTCGCTCGACGGAGCCGCGCCGGCGATCCGCGCGAGTTGACGGAAGGTCTTGGACGTCGCGACGGTGATGCGTGGCTCGCCGACGCGCAGGATCTGGCCGACGACAGCACCGAGCGCGGCTCGCGCGGCCTTGCGAGCCTCGCGCACCTGCTTGTCCCTGGGGGGATCGTCGGCGAAGTACTCACGGGTGAGGCGCCCGGCTCCGAGCGGCAGCGACAGCGCGACCTCCGGCTCCTCGTCGGCACCGGTCGCCAGCTCGAGCGAGCCTCCCCCGATATCCAGAGCCAGGATCCGGCCGGCCGACCAACCGAACCACCGGCGTACGGCGAGGAAGGTGAGTCGGGCCTCCTCGGCGCCGCTGAGGACCTCCACGTCGATGCCGGCCCGCTCGCGCACCGCCTGGATGACCTCGAGGCCATTGGGTGCCTCGCGGATCGCAGATGTGGCGAAGGCGAGGAATTCGGTGACACCGAGGTCTTCGGCCGTGGCCTGGGCCTCGCGTGAGAACTCGACGAGTTCATCGACCACAGCGGAGTCGATACGGCCATCGGGCGTGAGGTGCTCGGCGAGTCGCAGGGATACCTTCGACTTCCATGCGGGCAGCGGTGCCGCACCCTGGTGCGCGTCGACGACAAGCAGATGAACGGTGTTGGATCCGATGTCTAGGACGCCCAGCCGCACGAGGCGCACGCTACCGCGCCGAAGAGCATGTATGGTCGCCCGGTGCCCGAAGTTCCCCTTGACTTTCCCCGCGCCTGGGTCGAGTTCGACGCCCCCGGCAAGAAGGCGACCCGCTATCGGATCGACCTCACCTGGCTGACCTCGCGCTGGACGTGCATCTTCGGCCGCGGGTGCAAGGG
>CAZLZC010000089.1:3943-9278 GCA_964563825.1 uncultured Actinomyces sp. | reverse complement strand
CGATGCAGCACCCGCTGCGCCAAGCCCGACCGACTGACTCGTTCCTGCGTCTGCGCGTCGATGACCACGTGATCGGGCCGTATGCGATTGACGGCGATCACGTGGTGTTCCTGCGCACCGGGCGGAAATCGGGGGAGACCTGGGCCACGGGGTTGGGAGACGATCCCTCCCGCATCCTGGCGCTGATCGACGCGCTGCGCGGGCACGGCTTCGACGGCGTAACCGTGCACGACGAAGTCTTCGCGCATCTGCCCGCGGATCTGCGCGGCCCCGACCCGGGCCACTGGTCGCTCTGGGAGCTGGATGGCGCCCTGCCTTCCGCCGAGTGCGCACGTGCGGACTCGAATCCGCCCGGATCGGTGTCCGCACGTGCGCACTCGGTGCGGACGACGCTGCTGGCGTCTGACGATCCGCGCATCGACCCGCTGCTCGCGCACTCGTCGTCGGCGTACATCTATGCCGGGGATCCCAAGATCAATGAGTGGCGGGGCATCCTGGACGGCGACCGGCTGGTGGCTGTCGGGGCATGGACCATCTCGTCGAGTGGCGATGCGCACCTCGTGAGCATCTGCACCGACCCGGAGTATCGAGGTCGTGGTCTGGGCCGGGCCGTCACCGCCGGACTGGCGTCTGCTGCCCTGGAGCAGGGAGTCCCCGGCGTCACTCTGGAGATGTACGCCGGCAACGAACCGGCCGCTCGCGCGTACCGAGCCGTCGGGTTCGTCGAGCGGGCCCGATACATGTCGGCGCTCATCCACGGGGGGCCCTCGTCCCCCGACGCCGAGGAGTAGCCGCTCCTGCGCGACTGCGTAGGCTCCGCTGCCATGGCTGCCACGCTCTTCGACGAGGGCTCCGGCCCCGAGCGCCCGGGAGCACCGCTCGCGGTGCGCATGCGGCCGCGCACCATCGACGACCTCGTGGGCCAGCGGCATCTCATCGCGGAGGGCAGCCCGCTTCGCCGGCTCCTCGAAGGTGATCCGGCTGCGGCGGTCTCCTTGATCCTGTGGGGTCCGCCGGGCACGGGGAAGACGACTCTCGCGCACCTGGTGTCACGGGCAACCGGAGCGCGCTTCGTGGAACTGTCGGCGGTCACCGCGGGAGTCAAGGATGTGCGTGAGGTGATCGAGGGCGCGCGGTCGGCGCTCGGCATGCAGGGTCGCGGCACCGTGCTCTTCGTCGACGAGGTCCATCGCTTCAGCAAGACCCAGCAGGATGCGCTCCTGCCGGCAGTGGAAAACGGCTGGGTGACGCTCATCGCCGCCACCACCGAGAATCCGAGCTTCTCGGTGGTCTCGCCACTGCTGTCGCGCAGCGTCGTACTCACACTGCAGTCGCTGAACGATGACGACCTCAGCGGTCTCCTCGATCGCGCCGTGGCCGATCCCCGCGGGCTCGGCGGGGCCGTCACGGTGAGCCCCGAGGCCCGGGATCACCTGCTGCGCATCGCCGGCGGCGACGCCCGGCGGATGCTCACGGCACTGGACGCGGTCGCGGGCCTCGTCAAGTCGACGCGTGGACCCGGCACCGAGATCGCCCTCGAGGATGTGGAGGCGGCGGTCCTCACGGCAGCGGTCCGCTACGACCGTGACGGAGATCAGCACTACGACGTCATCAGCGCCTTCATCAAGAGCGTGCGGGGGAGTGACCCCGATGCTGCCCTCCACTACCTCGCCCGCATGGTCGAGGCGGGTGAGGACCCCCGATTCATCGCACGGCGACTGATGATCCTGGCAAGCGAGGACATCGGCATGGCGGATCCATCGGCACTGCAGACGGCCGTGGCTGCTGCGCAAGCGGTGGCACTGCTGGGGATGCCTGAGGGTCGTCTCACCCTCGCGCACGCGACGATCCATCTGTCGCTCAGCCCCAAGTCCAACGCCGTCATCAAGGCCATCGACGCCGCCCAGGCCGATGTGCGCTCGGGGCGCATCGGCACGGTGCCGGCGCACCTGCGCGATGCGCACTATCCGGGGGCGCGCCCGCTCGGTCACGGCTTGGGTTACCGCTACCCGCACGACGACCCTGTCGGCGTTTCCGCACAGCAGTACCTCCCCGACCCCCTGGTGGGGCACGTCTACTACGAGCCGACCCGTCATGGAGCCGAGGCAGCGTGGGCGGACATCGCCGAGCGGGTGGCGCGCCTGCGCGAGGGCGGCACCCCGGACGGATCACAGCACGAGCGTTAGGCTCCGGCCATGCGCAGGACAGTGTGGATCGCCCTGGGGGCGACGGCAGGGGTGATTGCCTACCGGCGCGGCCAGAAGCTGCTCGAGGAGGCGCGTGAGCGCGGCGTCGTGGGCAGCGTGCAGGCGGCGACCCTGTCGGCCTCAACCGTCGCCGCATCGGCGCGGACACTCCTGGAGAACGTCTCCGGTGCTGCGGCGCCGCAGCCCCAGCAGGTGCGCTCGGCGCCCGTCACAGGAGCCGCGGCGGCGCGGGTGCTCGCCGAGTCACGAACGGCAGGCTGATGGATTCCGCTGAGATTCGCACACGATTCCTGAAGTTCTTCGCGGAGCGCGGCCACCAGGTCATCCCCTCGGCTTCCCTGCTCCTCGACGACCCGACGCTGCTGTTCGTCAACGCCGGCATGGTTCCCTTCAAGCCATATTTCCTCGGCGAAGCACCGCCGCCATACCCAAGGGCGACCAGTGTGCAGAAGTGCGTGCGCACGCTCGACATCGAAGAGGTGGGCAAGACCACGCGTCACGCCTCCTTCTTCCAGATGGCGGGGAACTTCTCCTTCGGTGATTACTTCAAGGAAGGGGTGATCCCCTTCGCATGGGATCTGCTCACCGGAAGCATCGCCGACGGAGGCTTCGGCTTCGGCGAGGACCGGCTCTGGGTCACCGTCTACGACGATGACGATGAGGCAGCGGACATCTGGCACCACACGGTCGGGGTGCCTCGTGAGCGCATTCAGCGGCGCGGCCCCAAGGACAACTACTGGTCGATGGGGGTTCCCGGTCCCGGCGGCCCCTGCTCGGAGATCTACTACGACCGTGGAGCCGCCTACGGGCGCGAAGGCGGTCCCGTGGTCGACGAGGACCGCTACCTGGAGGTGTGGAACCTCGTCTTCATGCAGGAGGAGCTCTCGGCCGTCCGGTCCAAGGAGGACTTCGACGTCCTGAAGCCACTTCCGGCGAAGAACATTGACACCGGCATGGGGCTGGAGCGCATGGCCGCGCTCCTCCAAGGCGTCGAGAACATCTACGAGATCGACACCACCAAGCGCATCCTGGACCGTGCCAGCGAGCTCACCCATGTGGCCTACGGAGCGGCAGAGAAGTCTGATGTGGCCCTCCGCGTCATCGCCGATCATTCCCGCACCTGCGCCTTCCTGATCGGCGACGGCGTCCTCCCCGGCAACGAAGGTCGCGGCTACGTCCTGCGACGACTCATGCGCCGAGTGATTCGCAATATGCGGATCCTGGGATGCGAGGAACCCTCCATCGCAGAGCTCATGCACACCACCATCGCGACGATGGCCCCCCAGTACCCCGAACTCAACGATGAGGCGGTCCGCATCGAGAGCATCTCGGTGCAGGAGGAGGCGACCTTCCTCCAGACACTCAAGACCGGCACCCAGATCTTCGATGTGGCTGCTGACGAGGTGCGCACCAACGGCGGTGCCGTGCTCGCCGGCGACCAGGCCTTCGTGCTCCACGACACCTACGGCTTCCCCATCGACCTCACTCTGGAGATGGCGCGCGAGCAGGGACTCGAAGTTGACGAGGCGGGCTTCCGGCGCCTCATGTCCGAGCAGCGCGAGCGCGCGAAGGCGGACGCCCGATCACGCAAGGCCGGCGTCACCCCCGTGACGGCGTACCGCGAGGTGCTCGAGACCGGTGGCACAACAGGCTTCACGGGCTATGTCGAGATCACGACCGAGGGCGTCATCACCGGGATCCTTCGCGACGGCGCCCTCGTGCCTGTCGCGCGCGAGGGTGATCACGTCGAGATCGTGCTCAATCGCACGCCTTTCTACGCCGAGGCGGGTGGACAGCTAGGCGACCACGGGCGCATCACCACTGCAGGAGGAGCCACTCTCGAGGTCTACGACGTCCAGACTCCAGTGCCCGGCCTCTTCATCCACCGCGCCACCGTGGCCGCGGGCGAAGTGGTGGCCGGCGAGGAGATCGTGGGTCACGTTGATACCGAGAGGCGGCGCGCCATCTCGCGGGCCCACACGGCGACCCACCTGGTCCACCGTGCCTTCCGCGAGTACCTCGGCGAGACCGCGACCCAGATGGGCTCGGAGAACGCCCCCGGTCGGCTCCGGTTCGACTTCCCGAGCAATGGCCCTGTCGGTGACGTGGTGCTTCGCGATGTCGAGGCGCGCGTCAATGACGTCCTCGCCGCTGACCTTGAGGTCATGGCGCAGGTCATGACGATCGATGAGGCCCGTAACTTCGGCGCCATGGCCCTCTTCGGAGAGAAGTACGGCAGCGAGGTGCGCGTCATCTCCGTGGGTGACTGGGCGCATGAGCTGTGCGGAGGCACTCACGCGCAGCGTTCGGGGCAACTGGGCGTCGTGACCTTCCTCTCGGAGGGGTCCATCGGTGCCGGGGTGCGACGTGTGGAGGCCCTGGTCGGCGTGGATGCCTATCGCCATCTGGCCAGGGAGCACGTCCTGGTGGACCAGCTCACCGAGATGGTCAAGGCACGGCCCGAAGAGCTTCCCGATCGCATCGAATCGCTCATCGCACGCCTGAAGGAGACGGAGCGAGAGTTGCAGCGCTACAAGAGCGCCCAGCTGACGAGCAATGTCGAAGGCGTGATCGGCGAGGGCCGCGACCTCGGCCCCTTCCGCATCTGGACCTACCGTGCGCCGGACGGCACGTCCGCGGGTGACCTCCGCGAGCTCGCCCTTCGCGGCCGCTCGTCGGCCCGCCCCGACATGGGCGTGGGCATGGTGGGAGCTTCTGTCGAGGACGGCCGCGTCGCGCTCGTGAGTGTGGTCAATGACCGCGCCCGTGAGCTGGGGCTCACCGCCAAGGCGCTGCTCGATGCGGCGCTCCCCGCGGTGGACGGCCGCGGCGGCGGCAAGGAGGACATCGCCCAGGGCGGCGGCACGCGAGTGGAGGGTCTCGACGATGCGTTCGCTGCCGTTCAGGCTGCGGTAGCCGCCATGGCAGGGGAGTCCTGAGCTGGAGCGCGGCTCCCGTCTCGCGATCGACGTCGGTTCCGTGCGTGTGGGCGTGGCGCGCAGTGACCCCGACGGGATCCTCGCGGTCCCGGAGACGACGTTGATGCGCGACGCCCACACGTGCGCAAGCATCGCTGCGCTGGTGCGCGAGTACGAAGCGGTCATCGTCTACGTCGGACTGCCCCTCGG
>CAZLZC010000089.1:0-3843 GCA_964563825.1 uncultured Actinomyces sp. | reverse complement strand
GGGCGAGCCGTTACCGTCTGAATGTCCGCACGCAGGCGCAGGGAGGTGGAATCGTGAGTCAGCTCGTTCCCTTCCTGACCGAAGATCCCCTCCCGCCCTCGCGGAATCGGCGCAGTCCTGTGCGCTGGACCGTCGCGGCTCTCGGGGTGATCGTGCTGATCGTCGCGGGAGTCTGGGCCGTGTCGACGGTGCGCGGCCTCGCACCGGAGGAGAGGGCTGCCGTCGCCGCCGGACAACCCGTCGACGTCGTCGTCGACAGTGGCGACTCGCTAAGCACCCTTGCGGCCACGCTCGCCGAGGCCGGCGTGGTCGCTTCGGCCTCGGGCTTTCTCGCGACGGCCGAGCTCGACGAGCGCGCATCCGGCATCGGACCCGGCGTCTACTCGCTTCAGACAGGCATGGACCCGGCGCAGGTCATCGAGGCCATGCTCGACCCGGCGACGCGTGCCGCACCGCTGGTGCTGCCCGAAGGCCTTCGGCTCGATGAGACCTTGCGCATCACATCCGAGCGGACGGGCCTTCCTCTTGCCGAGCTCGAGGCAGCGGTCGTGGATTCAGGAGATCTGGGGCTTCCGGAGTGGTCGGCGGGGCGCGCCGAAGGATTCTTCTTCCCCGCGTCTTACGACGTAATCCCGGGGCGCACGGCCGCCGAGGTCCTCGGCGCCATGGTCGGGAGATTTGATATCGCGGCAGACGAAATCAGCCTGGAGAAGCGAGCGAAGCGCACGGGTCTCACGCCGTACGAGGTGCTCATCGTCGCCAGCCTTGTCGAGGCAGAGGCGGCGCCGGAGGACTTCCGCAAGGTCGCGCGCGTCGTCTACAACCGCCTTGAGCAGGGGATGAAACTCCAGTTCGACTCGACCGTGAACTACGCGCTGCGTCAGGACACATTCTTCCTCACCGAAGACATGCTCACGACCTCGTCGCCGTACAACACCTTCGTCATTGATGGGCTTCCCCCGGGTCCGATCAACTCCCCGGGCCAGGAGGCTCTCGACGCCGCCCTGAATCCGGCCAAGGGGGACTGGATCTACTTCGTGACGGTGGATCCCGAGACTCTCACGACGCGTTTCACCGCGGACTACGACCAGTTCCTCGAATGGAAGCAGAAGTTCCGCGACACCTATGCCGCGACGGCTGCTCCCCAGGCGCCCTGATCAGCCATGGCTCCTCGTCGCGCTGCCGTCCTCGGCTCGCCTATCTCGCACAGCCGTTCGCCCCTGCTGCACCGTGCTGCGTACGCCGCCCTCGGTCTCGACTGGACGTATGAGGCTATTGACGTAACCACCGAAGCGCTGCCGGCGTTCCTGGACTCCTGCGCATGGCCGGAGTGGGCTGGGCTATCCCTCACCATGCCGTTGAAGACCGATGTCCTGCCCTTTCTCGACGAGGTGTCCGAGCTCGCCACGGTCGTCCGGGCGGCCAACACGGTCGTGTTCAGTGAGAACGGGCGTTGCGGCCACAACACCGATGTGGCCGGCATGCAGCGTGCCCTCGCGGAGGCGCAGGGGACTGACCTCGCACTCCGGCGAGGCATCATCATCGGCTCGGGTGCGACCGCCCGCAGCGCCATTGCTGCGCTTGCGGGCCTCGGAGCGGACGACGTGGCCGTCATCGCGCGCAATCCGGACCGGGCGGCGGAACTCGGCCCACTGGGTGCCGATCTGGGCGTGGCCGTCACGCTGTGGCCGTGGGACGACGCGCGGCCCCTCGACGCTGAGGCCGTGATCGCCACGGTGCCACCGGGTGCCGCAGACAAGTTCGTCTCGCGCGTGCCGGAAGCGCCGGGGGTGCTCCTCGACGTGGCGTACGGCAGTGGGATCACATCTCTCACGAACGCCTGGACCCGTGGCGGTGGTGCGGCAGCCGACGGCCTGGATCTCCTCCTGTGGCAGGCCGCCGATCAGGTGCGCCTCATGACCGGTGAGGAGCCTCCGGTGGCCGCCATGCGGGCAGCCCTGCAGGCCGAAACAGGCGCCCCCGGACCATGACCGCGGGTCTGCTCGCGCTGCTGGCACTCGGGGCGGGGCTGGCCATGGGCCCGTTGCTCGATCGTCTGGGGCGCTGGTCGCTGCGCGAGCCGTCGCCGAGTGAGTGGCACCCCCGACCGCTCATCACGGGCGGCGTGGCGGGACTCGGGGGTGCGCTCGCTGTGCTGCTCCTGCCCAGTCTCGCGCTCGCCCCGGCGTGGATCGCCCTGGCCTGGATCGCGGCTCCGATCGTGCGCACTGATCTTGCTCGCCATCGCATTCCGGACGTGCTGAACCTCGCCGCCATCTCAGCCGGTGGATTCCTCCTGCTGATCCCGTGGGATGCAGGGGCCTACGGGCGCGCGTGGCTGGCCGCGCTCGCCGTAACCGCGGGACTGCTGGCCCTTGCACTCATCACCCCGAGCGGGCTCGGCATGGGCGATGTCAAACTCGCGCCGGCCCTCGGGCTCTACCTCGGTTACCTCGGCTGGGGTGCCGTCCTGATCGGCGTTGTGGCGGGCTTCGTCCTCGGTGCTCTGGCCGCGCTGGGACTTCTCGCCCGGGACGCACTCGCCCGCAAGCCCCTGTCCGGGGCCCTGCGGCAATCCCTGCCCTTCGGGCCGTTTCTGCTCCTCGGGACCCTCGTGGGACTGGCATCCGGGTGAGGTCTGAGAGGATTCGCCCATGGTCCGATGGCTGACAGCGGGGGAATCCCATGGTGAGGCCCTGGTGGCCATCATCGAAGGACTCCCCGCTGGTATCGAGGTGACCACCGCGGACATCGGTGAGGATCTGCGCCGTCGCCGACTCGGTGCCGGCCGGGGTGCGCGCATGGCCTTCGAGCAGGACGCCGTTCGCGTTCTCGGGGGAGTGCGCCACGGCCGGACCCTTGGATCACCGATAGCGATCGAGGTGGGCAACAGCGAGTGGCCCAAGTGGCAGGCCGTGATGTCCGCGGATCCCGTCGATGAGGAGGAGTTGGCCGCACTCGCGCGCAATGCTCCGCTCTCGCGTCCCCGCCCGGGCCACGCCGACCTCGTAGGCATGCAGAAGTACAGCTTCGACGACGCACGTCCCGTTCTGGAGCGCGCAAGTGCCCGCGAGACGGCGGCCCGCGTCGCCTTGGGAGCGGTCGCGCGCGCGTTCCTCCGACAGGTGGGCGAGATCGAGGTCGTGAGCCATGTGGTCCGCATCGGGACCGCCATCGCCGAGCCGGACTCGGTGCCCTTGGCCGAAGATCGCGAACGCATCGACGACGATCCAGTGCGAGCGCTCGATCCCGCGGCAAGTGAGCGCATGCAGGCGGAGATCGCCTCAGCCCATCGCGATGGTGACACGCTCGGCGGCGTCGTCGAGGTCGTCGTCCACGGACTCCCTCCGGGTCTCGGGAGTCATGTGCACTGGGATCGCAGGATCGACGCGAAACTTGCCGCGGCACTCATGGGAATCCAGGCCATCAAGGGTGTCGAAGTCGGTGACGGCTTCGATCTCGCTGCCCGTCGCGGCTCGCTCGCCCAGGACGAGATCGTGTCCGAGGGTGATCGGCTCACGCGCACGTCCGGGCGATCGGGTGGCACCGAGGGCGGCATGACCACGGGGGAGACGCTGCGTGTGCGCGCCGCCATGAAGCCCATCTCCACGATCCCCCGCGCCCTCCAAACGGTCGATGTGGCGACGGGTGAGCCGGCCAAGGCGATCAACCAGCGCTCGGATGTATGCGCCGTGCCCGCCGCGGGGGTTGTCGCCGAGGCGATGGTGTCACTCGTCATGGCCGACGCCATGATCGAGAAGTTCGGCGGTGACTCTGTTGACGAGACGCGGCGCAACCTGCGCTCCTACATCGAGCACCTGGCGTTCTCGTGACCGCGGTTGT
>CAZLZC010000088.1:5061-9369 GCA_964563825.1 uncultured Actinomyces sp. | reverse complement strand
AGGGCCACCTTCGTCTGCTCGACCTGATCGAGCCACAGGGGACGCAGGATGTCGATACGCCACTCGTGCGACTGCGCCTGAGTGAGCGGACCAGCGATGGGCACGAATCCGCTCGCTGAGGACTCATGGATGGCGATCATGCGCAGCGCGAGGTCGGCTTGAATCGGGTAGATGGGTGGCTGCGGTCCGCGGGCGCCGATCATGCCGACGAGGTAGAGCTTCTCCAGGTCGAGAGGGACCACTGCTCCACCGACGCGCAGCGGCACGCCGTCCTGCTTCACGAGCAGCGTGTCGTCGAGGAAGGGCAGTGAGGCGTGGAAGCCGGTCGCCCACAGGATCGTGTCGAAGTCGTCACTCGTGCCGTCGGAGAAGTGGACCGTCGTGCCGTCGAAGCGCTCAATGCCGGGACGGACGGTGATGCGACCGTGCTGGATCCAGTAGAGGAGCAGGTCGTTGACCACGGGCGGACCGTCGGCGAGCGCCCGGTGATCCGGGATGGGCATGCCGGGGTAGTCGGAGGCCTCACCGACGGAGACGCGCATCATCAGGCGTGCGATGAGGTCCTGCTCCTCAAAGGTGTACTCCTGCATCCACGCGAGCTCGGAGCGCGGCTTGCCGAAGAAGGTCTTGGGCTGGAAGTGGTGGCCTCGCCGCATCACGATGTGGGTATCGAAGTGCTGCTGCGCTGCGTCTACGGCGAGATCGCAGCCGGAGTTGCCGGAGCCGATGACGAGGACGCGACGTCCCTCGATATCCCCGGTGTTGCGGTAGGAGCCGGAGTGGATCTGCTTGCCGGTGTAGGTGCCGGGCACTTCGGGGATCTTCTGGTCCCACAGGTGGCCGTTGGCCACGAGTACGCCGTCGTACTCGCGCCGCATGCCATCCGACGTCGTGACGATCCAGCCTGCTGAGCCGACCGGACCATCGGTCGCGATCGGCTCGACCGCGTCGACCGAGATCCCGAAGGTGATGTGACGGCGCAGGTCGAATGCGTCGGCGTAGAGGTGGAAGTACTCCAGCATCTGATTGCGGTGGGGGAAGAGCGGCCAGTGCGCCGGCATCGGGAATTCGGCGAAGCCGGTCACCTGGCGTGAGGTGATCAGGTGGAGGGCGTCGTAGTCGTGGTTCCAGTGTCCGCCGATCGTGTCGGACTTCTCGAAGCAGTCGACCTCGTGGCCCGCGTCGAGCATGGCCTTGAGCGAGGCCAGCCCGGCTGGGCCGGCGCCGATGATGCAGTAGCGGGTCATGGCATCTCCTGCGTGATCAAGGGTGGCTGGAATGGTCGAGGATGTGGTGCATGAGCGGGAGGTCGAAGATCCTCTCGATCTGCGCGTCGGGGTAGCCGCGTGAGAACTCCCCGACCGTTGAGCGGATGTGGTCGTCCCATGCGCGGAGCGCAGCGTCGCGGTGATGGGTGCGGATAGCCTCGACCAGGTGGTCGTGCCGCTCGATAAGCGCGGCGTGGTCGACGGAGTCGTAGGTGATCCCGAGGACGCGGACGAAGACGGGGATGTCGCGCGCGGTCTGGTCGAGAACCGACGTGATGCGCTCCAATCCCGACAGGTCGAAGAGGGCGCTTTGGAAGGCGAGATCGGCGTCCATCATGAGCAGAGGGTCTGCCTGCACCTCGGGATCGCGCAGCCGATCGAGGAGGACGAGTGCATCGTCGAACTCCGGCGCGGTGGCGACGTCGAGGCTGATGGCGTGTTGCAGTGCCAGGCTGCCCAGACCCTTGCGTACGACGTAGACCTCGAGGATGTCCTCGAATGTCGGCGAGGCGACGATGGCGCCGCGATTGCGCCGCAGCACGACCAGGCCCTCGGCAGCGAGCAGGCGGATGCCCTCGCGCACCGGTCCGCGGGAGATGCCGAGTTCGGCGGCGATGTCGGCCTCGATGAGCCGGTCCCCGGGGCGAAGCGTGCCTTCGAGGATGGCGTCGCGAATGCGCTGGACGACCATCTCGGCCGTCGAGATGCCCGGCAGTGGCTCGAGGCTCATCGGACCGCGCTCATCGCAGGACATCCGCACCGGAGATGACGATGGTCTCGCCGTCGACGAATCCCGCTGCACCGGAACCCGTAAGGATCCACACCCACTCGGCGATCTCGGCGGGCTGTGCGACCCGGCCCAGGGGGATGGACTTCGCCGCCTCGGCCATGCGCCCGGTCGCCGCATTGCCCGGGGTGTCGACCCAGCCCGGCGCAATGCCGTTGACGCGAATGCCCTTGGGTGCGAGCTCGAGTGCCAGTGACTTGGTGAGCATGACGACTGCTGCCTTGGAGGCGCCGTAGAGCAACTGCCCGCGCGAGACAGTGAACGCATCGACCGATGCGAAGTTGACGATCGCGGAGCCGGCCGGCATGAAGGGCAGGCAGGCGGCAGTGACGTTGAGCAGGCCGAAGACGTTGACATCGAAGATGCGGCGGTAGAGATCCTCGGAGTACGTCTCGATCGTGGTGGGCGGGTAGACGCCAGCGACATTCGCCACCGCGTCGATGGAGGAGTCGCCCACGGCTGAGGCGATGGCCACCGCGGTGGCGTCGACGTCGCGGATGTCGACCGCGAGGGGAGTGAGGTCGTCGTGCCGGATGCCCAGGTCAGGGGTGATGTCGACGCCGAGCACCTGCCATCCGCGCGCGAGGTACATCTCGGCGGTGGCGTGGCCCATCCCGCTGGCGGCACCGGTGACGACGGCGGTGGGCATCTCGGGCTCCTCTAGAAGATTGTCAACAATCTACGAAAGGAGGCTAAGTCTTCTGCTGGGCTGGGGTCAAGTAACACGGCGAATCCGATGAAGGGACTCTGCACGCAGGCCCGTCAGGGCCCGAGTGTGGCGAGGGCGGCCTCGATCCGCCGCTGCCGAGTCTCCGGCTTCTTGGCCGCCTCGATCAACTGGACCTGCTCCCTTCGGCGTGAGTAGGAAAGGGCATCGAAGGCCTTCCGCACGCCGGCCGCCCGCATGGCCTTGGCGAAGTCCGCTGGCACCTCCACGATGCGCTCGGAGGTGTCCAGGCTGAGGTCGACGGTGTAGTCATGGCCGGGCACGAGCCCGCCCTCGCGCATCTCCTTGTTGATCACCGTCATCCACTGGCCGCGGTAGAGCGCGATGCTCGTGCGGTACGTCGTGCCCCTGTAGGTGATCGCCAACGGCACGCGGCCCTTGCCAGGGACGCCGCGGATCTTGTCGATCTGATCCTGGGTCAGCACGATCGTCGCGGTGGTCTTGCCCGTGGGTGCGACGTACACCTTCATCCGCATCGCTCAGTCCTCCTCGAGCCAGCCCTTGGCCCGCTCGACGGCCCGGCGCCAGCGCCTATGGGCTGCTTCGCCGTCGGCCTGAGGGGTGAAGACCCGGTCGCTGCGGCGCGTGCTCACCAGGTCGCTCTCCGCGCTCCACACCCCGGTGCCCAGGCCGGCGAGGAACGCCGCCCCGAGGCCGGTGGTCTGCAACTCTGCTGAGCGATCGACCGGGATGTGCACCTGGTCGGCCTGGATCTGGCACAGCAGGTCGTTGGCTGCCGCGCCGCCGTCGACGGCGAGGGAGTTGAGGTTGACCCCTCCCTCACGCGCCATGAGATCCACGACGTCGCGCACCTGGAAGGCGATGGCATCCAGTGTCGCGCGCACGATGTGCGCACGTGTGGTGCCGCGCGTGATGCCGATGATCATGCCGCGCGCATAGGGATCCCAATCGGGTGCGCCGAGCCCGGTGAGCGCGGGCACGAAGACGACACCGCCACTGTCGGGCACCGATTCTGCGATGGCCTGCGTCTGGCTGGCGCTCTCGATGATCTCGAGTCCGTCGCGCAGCCACTGCACCGCCGAACCCGTGACGAAGACCGCTCCCTCGAGTGCGTAGGTGAGCGATCCATCGGGCCGACCCAGGGCCACGGTCGTGAGGAGTCCGCTTGATGTCGCCACCGCGCGATCCCCGGTGTTGACGAGGAGGAAGGATCCCGTGCCGTAGGTGCATTTCGCGGACCCGGGTGCGAAGCCTGCCTGGCCCACGAGCGCGGCCTGCTGGTCACCGGCGATCCCGGCGATGGGGATGTCGAGGCCAAGGAAAGTCGCGGGATCCGTGCGGGCGATCTCGCCGTACGACGGGACGATCTCGGGCAGGGCATCGAGGGGTACGCCGAGCAGGTGGCAGAGCTCGGCGCACCATTCACCGGTGCGAATGTCGAAGAGCAGTGTGCGCGACGCATTGGTCGGATCGGTGACATGGTGCAAGCCGCGCGTCATGCGGGCGATGAAGTAGGAGTCGACCGTGCCGATCGCGACGCGACCTGATGTCACCTGTGCCCACGT